>DAOPYP010000022.1:0-19718 GCA_035352975.1 Oscillospiraceae bacterium | reverse complement strand
ATTTTCCGATACATATGCGGATATTTTTATTTTGCATTTTTCGCCGCGCGGACGTATTCCATGATATATTGAATTTTCAACCAACGGCTGAAGAATAAGCTTAGGAACCCTTATACTATATGTGCTTTCGTCGACTTCATATTCGTCCTCAAACATATCGTCATATCTAAGTCTTTGAAGCTTTATATAATCCCTGACAATATCAAGCTCATCTGAAAAGGGAATGGTTTTGTTCCCGCTGCTTAAAAAACGGCGGTAGAACGCTCCGAGAGTCTGAATCGCGTCATAAACCTCGTTCGGCGAATTTTGAATGGACATATATGCTATCGTATCGAGGGTATTATAAAGAAAATGTGGCTTTATCTGCTCTTGGAGAGCATTCAGCTCAGCCGTTCGGCAGTTTTTTTCCTCCTGAACAAGGTCATTAATAAGCTTATTTATCTGAACAAGCATATGATTATAGGTATCTTTCAGTCTGCCGATTTCATTGCTGCAGTCGTGCATGCTTACTCTCTTTAATAAGCCCTTATCCGCCTGCATCATACTTTCGGAAAGCTTGCTTATCGGGTATACAATGCTCCTGTTGATATATACGTTAATCAATAGCATTATTATAGCAACGAAAACCGCTATCCCCGCAATAAATAAGGTTGCCTCAAAGCTTGTATCCCTTTCAAAAACGCTGAAGGTAGATTTTGTTGCAAGAATAATCCCGCCCTCGCATTCAATATAGCTTGTGGTTTCCTTTTTCCCGAAAACACTTTTTGATTCGGGGATATTAAGCGCTTCACCATCCAGAGAAATATCGTCAAAGGCTTCGGGTTTATCCGAAGAAATAATCTTTCCGTCCTTGTCAAAATATGCGAAATGGGTTTTATCATCGGTTATACCCAAATATGTTTTTTCAATTTCTTCTTTGGGAATGTTTATAACGATAAGACCTATGGGCTTCTGGGTATCTGTATCATTTATTACTCTCGAAAAAGAAATAACATCATTGGGCGTGTTAAACCTGAATGCGTCATTATCGGTTATCAGAACATATCCGCCTTTTTCGGCGCTCACTCGTCCGAGCCATTTGTCCGAAAACAGAACGTCCTCGTCAGCTTCTATAATTCCTACTCCGGTGTAGTTATAGGTTTTATCGTTTCTGAAAATAAACACGGAGTATTTCCCCGAAAAGAAATTTAGTATTCTGTATATCTCGCCTCTTGCAGCATTGTAGGTTTTTGAATCCATTTGCGTTGATTTCAGATAAGAAACGACCGCTTCATTGACAATAAGAAGTCTGCTCGTATTGTTTGCGTTGTTGATTATCGAATCAAAGTTACGGGAAATTGTACTTAAATTATCCGATGCCTTTTTTTCGGCAGCCGCAGTCATTCTGCTTTGAAGATAATAATAAAGAAAAAGAAGACAAAAGGTTAAGCACAAAAATATTGAGCCGATAAAAATATATTGGAGCTTCCGTTTTATACTTAAATTTCGGATTAATTCTGATATTTTCATTTTATCGCCTCACTTTTCTTTATTATCATATCAGCAAAAGTTATGCTTTAATTTATTCACTCTTTATTATTATAACATATCAAAAATTGCTTTTCTATTCTCTTATTGCTATTATTATCAAATAAATTGCTGTTATTTTCAGATTTAAGTTTGATTTTTTATGAAAATTTAAAAGCCCTGCGGAATATACTCCCGCAGAGCCTTTAAATTAAGAAGGAAGATATTATTATCATCTATTCCTTTATCGCACCGGCAATAAGGCTTCCCTGGATTTTCTTGCTCATAAATGAATAGACAAAAAGCGTAGGTAAGGTCGCGATAACAAGTGCAGCACCTATTGGTCCCCACTTTGTGGTATAAGACCCGGACATAGTCTGTATTCCTACCGTAAGTGTGCGGTATTTTGAATCACTTACGAAAACAACCGCAAACATAAGCTCATTCCATGCTTGGAGAAATGTAAATATCGCAACTGCCGAAATGGCGGGACGCATAAGAGGAAGAACTACCCTGAAAAATATTCCGAACATTCCGCAGCCGTCTATACAGGCCGCTTCTTCAAGCTGCTTTGGAACGTTTCCTATAAATCCGCTGAAAATCATTATTCCCATTGAAAGGGCAAAAGCGGTATAAGGAATTATAAGTGCCTGATAAGAATTTGTCATTTTAAGATTCCTCAAAATAACGAAAACAGGAATTATTGCCGCATGAATCGGAACGGTAAGCCCAAGCATAAATATGTTATTTATAAGCTTTCTTCCGCGCCACTCAAGCCTTGTAAGCGCATAACACGCCATAAGTGAAAATATAACCGTAAGCAGTATAGTACAAAAGGTTACTAATATACTGTTGAAAAAATACAGCTTCATATTTCCGGTGTTAAATGCTTCTACATAGTTTTGAAAAATCCAATTTTTCGGGAGCCCTATGATATTATCTCCGAATATTTCAGCATTGTCCTTTAAGGAAAAGGTTATCATCCAGTATATAGGGAAGATGTCAACAATCGTCCATATACCCAAAATTATATAAGATATAAAAGGGAACTTCTTTTTACATGTCCCTTTTAAGGTTTTATCTAAATTCATTTAATCATCCTCCGTCTTGAAGCATTTCTTAATTATTATAGCAAAGAAGAAGCAGAGGAATATAATCATTACCGCTATCGCACTTCCGAATCCGAATCGGTTTCGCCTGAATATCATAGAAACCATGAGCGTACTCGGAACCTCGCTTGCATGAGCGGGTCCGCCGTTTGTAAGTACATAAATCATGTCAAACGCCTTTAACGAACCGGTAACCGCAAATATAACACAAATTTTAATAACCGGCTTAATCATTGGAATTATTATTCTCGTACAGGTCTGCCAATAATTTGCGCCGTCGATTTTTGCCGCCTCAATTATATCTGTCGAAACATTTTTTACTCCCGCATATAAAAGAAGCATATGATAGCCTACATACTGCCAGAGGATAGGGAAAAATACCGCCGCTAGTGCCGTGCTTTGATCGCCGAGCCAGGTTTTGCATAAATCCGGATGATTTATCGCTCTTAAAAAGGTGTTTATAATTCCGTATTCGGGATTATAAACTTTAAGCCAGAGCTGACCTATTACAACCGTTGAAATAAGTACCGGAACAAAAAATACCGTTACAAAAAAGCGTTCTCCTTTTATTCCCTTAGATAGAATAAGTGCGAAAAACAGACTTATCGGAAGCTGAATGAATGTTGAGAGTAGAGCAAGCAGCATTGCGTTTCCTATCGTTTTCATAAATCCTGCTGATTTGCTGGTAAACAATTCAATATAATTATTTATTCCCACGAACTGAGATTGAGTGATGCCGTCCCAATTCTGAAAGCTGTATGTCAAGGACATAAAAATTGGAATGATAATTATTCCGATAAACATTGTTGCCGCAGGAAGAATAAAAAACACCAGTGCAAGTTTATTTCTGCGTAATTTGTTCATATTATTACCCTTGCTTTCCCGATTGTAGAATCGGCTGTCGTGACTAACGGCAGCCGTTCATACAATATAATCTATTTATTCTTTAGCCTTCAAGCTGTTTTGCCATTGCCTGCTGGAATTCTTCCGGTGATAATGAACCTATATAAAGTTCCTGGAGAAGGGCAATATATTCGCCTGCATCTTCAGATTCCATAAGTGTATCAAACCAAAGTGTGAATGATGTTGCGTTTGTTGCATAATCAGCAACCTGCTTTGTAAGTGCGGGAACGGAAGCAGCGTCGTAATCAACCTTCCAAGCAGGAACGCCTGCACCGGAAAGGAATCCGTACTTAGAAACGCCTCTTGTTATTTCAAATGCTGCTGCTGCTGCGAGGTCAGGATTTTCTGAAGCCTTTGAAACCATAAGTGAGTCAGAGCCGCCGCCCATAAAGTCTGTGATCTTTGCATTTTTGCTGTTGATAACCGGGATAGGAGCAACCGCAAAATCTGCAGGGTTCGGAGCATCAGTCATGATTGAGCCGCCCATCCAGCTTCCGGTAAAGTACATTCCAGCTTTTCCAGCATAGAACTGTGCGCTTGCTTCGTCGTTTGAAAGTCCTGTTGCGCCGTCAATGAATGCGCCCATTTCTCCGAGTTCCTTGATTTTCTGAGCGGAAGCAAGGAAATCAGGATCATTATATGAACCGCCGGCTTTCTTTAAAGTATCCTTAACTTTCTGAGGTCCTGCGGATTTAAGTGTAAGACCGTCATGAAGCATAGCCAAAACCCATGTATCCTTAGCAGATGTAGCTATAGGAGCTATTCCGTTTGATTTTAAAGTTGTGCATACGTTTTTGAGTTCATCCCATGTTGTTGGAGCTGTCAGATTATTTTCTTTAAATATTTTCTGGTTGTACCACATTACTGATACAGGTGTACACATTGTTGAGCCGTAAAGCTTTCCGCCGTAATAAAGATTTCCGAGAGCAGCCTCTGAAATTTGATCCTTATATGTAGGGTAATAGCTGTCTAATTCAAGAACTTTTCCCGAATCAACAAATGACTGTGAAAATCCTCCTGCCCAGGTAAAGAATACGTCAGGAAGCTCGTTTGCTGCAACAGCAGCCTTAATTTTTGTCTTATAAGATTCGTTTTCAAAGGTTTCGTGAACGATCTTTACGCCCGGATGAGATGTTTCAAAATCTTTGATTGCCTGGTCGTATGCTGAATGGAATGCGTCACTTTCGGTTGAGATACTCCAAAGAGTAAGGGTAACGTCTTTTGCTTCTGCTGCCGCAGTTGTGGTTGTTTCCTTAGTGTCCTCTGATGAAGTTTTTGCCTGACCGGCACATCCGGAAAATATTCCTGCTGCCATAAGCAGTGACAATGCTATGCTTGAAACTCTTTTTATGTTTTTCATGGATTTTAACCCCCCGTTTATTATTTGTCTAGATTATACAATAGATTTTTCATAATTCAAACGAACAATTTTTGCTTTTTATAGAAAATTTTTTACTTATTTAAATCTATTTTACATAATTTATTCATAAAAACATCATAAAGTTGGTAAATCCCCGCTGTTATCTGTTTATTTTAAGAATTTCGGAATTTGTTCCGAATAAGATATTTTTCTGCTTTGATAAATATTCACAAAGGTGCTTTATCACGCCCCAGTTGTCATATCCGTCAAGCTCATAGGCATGTCCCCATACATAAAAAAGCCTCGGCTCATCGGTTTCCTCTTCGCAAAAGGCCTTCGCCAGGTCAAAAAGCCTTGCATTATTATAATGACAGGTGGGATTTAACTCAAACGGATCGTTTGGCAGCTTAAAGTCAAGCGTTTGGGCAACCGTTCTCGCATACTCAATGCCATGCTTTTTAAGTGCGGCTTTCGTCCTTTCGTCAAACTCCCCGTAAGGATATGCCGAGCCGACAATTTTTCTTTCAAAAATCCTCTCAAGATTTTTCCTGTCCTCTGATATTTCAAAGTCAAGCTCCTCGTCGGAAAGTCTTGTCGGGAAAGGATGTGTGAGGAAATGAACGGCAGGCTCATGGTTTTTATACACCTCTTTAACCTCGCTTATATCAATGCGGTGTGTGCGTTTCCCATTGCATTCCCAAGAGCTTTTTTCAGTCATCATTCCCGAATTGAGATTAAAGGTTCCCCTTATGCCGTAATTGTCAAATATTTCAATAAGCCTTTTGTCCTGAAAAATTCCGTCGTCAAAGCTGAATGTTACCGCTTTCATGTTCTTCCCCTCCTATACTATTAACTAAACAATGAATGAGTCTTTGTACATTTTTCTGAACTCGGACGGAGTGCAGTGCTTCATTTCTTTAAAAATACGGTTAAATGAGGTAAGACTTAAAAAGCCCGACCGCATAGCAACCTCGGTTATGGGAATATCCGGCTCAAGTAAAAGTTTTTCTGCTGCCTTTGTACGTTTTGAATTTATGTAGTCGATATATGATACCGAGCTGAATTGTCTGAAAATCCGACAGAAATGAAATTTGCTGTATCCCGCAATTGCCGAAAGCTTATCAAGAGAAATATCGTACATATAATTCTGATCTATATATTTGTATACAAGGGCAAATTTCTGACTGTATTCAGGAGTTTTTTGATAAACCTTAGTAAGCTTTTCCTCATAGCCGATAAGCTGAGCCTCTCTTATCGCCATAATCAGATTTAATATTTTAAGATAAATTTTTACCTTTGAAAGCTCGCCCTCTGAAAAATATTCGTCGTATATATCGAGCATTATTTTTTTGACAAAAGAGCCAAGCTCTTTATCCATTCGTGAATCTATTAGAAATATTTCGGAAAAAACAGGGGAAAGTACGGAAAGGGCAGACGAATCCAAAAGCATTGCGCTGTCGAACTGGAGAATAAGACGTCTTCCGTTTTTTGGTGCGGTGAGTGAATGAATTTCTCCGGGAGGGATAAGTATAAAATCCCTTTCACCCAATTCAAAAACCTTATTGTCGGCACACACGGTAAAGCCGTTCTGAAGAGGCATAATCATTTCCACTGCATTGTGCCAATGGACGGGATAATTTTCGTCCTCATTGTTATCATAAAGCATGATAACATTATTTTCGGTATATTCTATTGATTCGTATTCTCCGGAAAGATGCTTGATCAAAGCTTTTTCCCCCTTTTTCAACAATTGTTGAATTTTTGTCAGTTATCAATTATTGTTTAACTTTAATTATATTTTACCATATTGTATTTAAATATGCAAAAAAATAAGCCAATCACGCAAATATTGCGTGAATTACCGCAATATTTGATATGCATTTTCATAAAATATATAATACAATCTGATTAATGGAAAACGTAAAGGGGATAGTGTCGTATGAGCATACGCTGTTATAAGACGGAATATAAAAATTTCGGGGAATGTATCTTTATTGACAACGGTATAATAAAAGCGGGCGCAATGCTTGACGCGGGCCCGAGAATTATTTATTTCGGACTGTCCGACGGGGAAAATATGCTTTTTGAGGATATTGAGAGGAATTTCTCCGAGCCGTGCGGTGCATACGGGACATGGTATACCTATGGCGGACACAGATTATGGTGCGCGCCGGAAAAAAAGCCCGAAACATATTTCCCTGACAATTCCTCCGTACAATACGATTTCACTGACAACATTCTCACGCTGACGGCGAAGGATACCGCTTTCGGAAAAAGATTTTCGCTTATTCTTGAAATGTCGGCGGAAAATACTCTGACTATTGAAAACAAAATTCTTAACGTTTCCGATTATCCGTCAGTTTTTGCTCCGTGGTCTATTACC
This sequence comes from Oscillospiraceae bacterium, assembly GCA_035352975.1. Classification (GTDB taxonomy): domain Bacteria; phylum Bacillota; class Clostridia; order Oscillospirales; family Ruminococcaceae; genus DAOPYP01. The sequence goes on along the minus strand of DAOPYP010000022.1, from coordinate 12,457 downwards.
GCTATGGCAAAGGGCGGGCGGGAGATTATCCCTCTCCCCACTAATGACTGCGGCTTTCTCCCGAACAGGACAATGGCACTGTGGAGCTATTCCGCACTTTCGGACAAAAGATTTTCTCTGACAGATAACCACGCCGAGCTGGTTCAGGAAACGGAATGCAAAAAAGCCTTTAAGGCCGGCTTTAACGTTATTGACGGCTATGCGGGATATATAAACGGCGAGGAGGTTTTTCTTCTTAAATTCCCCGAATACGAAAACATAGCTTACCCCGATTTTTGCTGTAATTATGAAACCTATGTCAATCAGCATTTTCTTGAATGCGAGATTTTAGGCGAGCTTCGTGAGTACAAGCCCGGCGAATATGCTTCAATAAAGGAAAGCTGGCAGGCGTTTAAAATTAATTCCTCTGAAAAAGATAAACTTAACGAATTTGAGCTTGTAAAAAAGCTTGCTATCAACTAGAATAATTATAGGGAGGTCACCATGGAAAAATATCAGAACCCGTCTTTTTCTCCTAAAGAGAGGGCGGAGGATCTTGTGTCAAAAATGACTGTTCAGGAGAAAATGAGTCAGCTTGTTCACAATGCTCCCGAAATAAAGCGTCTTGGCATTCCCGCCTATAACTGGTGGAGCGAGGGTCTTCACGGTGCGGCGAGAGCGGGGACGGCGACAATGTTCCCACAGGCGATAGGCTTGGCCGCAATTTTTGACGAAGAGCTTTTAAAGGAAACCGCCGAAATAGTTTCGACGGAGGCGAGAGCAATTTACAGCATAGCCTCTTCATACGGTGACCGCGACATATTCAAGGGCTTAACACTATGGTCGCCGAACATCAACATTTTCCGTGACCCGCGCTGGGGAAGAGGACAGGAAACCTTCGGCGAGGATCCCTTTTTAACAGCAAGACTTGGAACCGCCTTTGTAAAGGGACTTCAGGGGGATAAAAAAGTTCTTAAAGCTGCGGCTTGCGCTAAGCATTACGCCGCTCACAGCGGTCCTGAGGCTACCCGACACGAATTTGACGCAAAGGTTTCGGAAAAGGATCTTGAGGAAACCTATCTCCCCGCATTCAAGGCACTTGTCTGTGAGGCAAAGGTCGAGGGTGTAATGGGGGCATACAACAGACTGAACGGCGAGGGCGCCTGCGCAAGCCCATATCTTATGAAAAAGCTTGACGACTGGGGCTTTGACGGATATTTCGTTTCCGACTGTCACGCCCTTGACGATTTCCATCAATATCACGGACTGACAAAAACTCCCGCTGAAACCTGTGCACTTGCCCTTAAATCGGGCTGTCATATAAACTGCGGAACAACATATACAAGCCTTAACGAGGCACTTGAACAAAATCTTATCAGTGAAAGCGACATAGATACCGCCTGCATTTCAGCGATGAGAACAAGAATTCGGCTCGGAATGTTCGATGAAAAAACCGAATTTGACGACATTCCGTACAGCGTTGTTTCCTGTGATGTCCACAAGGAAAAATCGAGGAAAATTGCCGAAAAGTCAATGGTTCTCCTTAAAAACAACGGCATACTCCCGCTAGACAAGACAAAACTCAAAAGCATAGCCGTCATCGGCCCTAACGCTAACAGCAGAGAGGCTCTGACGGGGAATTACTGCAGCACCGCCGACAATTACGTTACCTTCCTTGACGGAATACGAAACGCCTTTGACGGACGAATTTATTATTCCGAGGGCTGTCATCTCTGGAAGGAAAGCATTTCCGTGCTTGCACAGCCGGGCGACAGACTTTCCGAGGCGGTTGCCGCCGCAAAGAATTCCGACTTGGTAATTCTTTGTCTGGGACTTGACTTCACGATTGAGGGCGAACAGGGCGACACGGGGAACGAATTTTCATCAGGGGACAAAAACGACTTAAAACTCCCTTCGCCTCAGAGAATTTTACTTGACGAAATAATCAAGACGGGGAAGCCCTGCATTACCGTCGTTGCGGCGGGCAGCTCAATCAACCCCGAAAAATTCACCGACGCACTTATTCACGCATGGTATCCCGGACAGGAGGGCGGAAACGCCTTAGCCGACATTCTTTTCGGCGAAATCTCTCCGTCGGGGAAGTTACCCGTTACGTTTTATGAAAAGGTCGAAAAGCTCCCCGATTTTTCGGATTATTCAATGGAAAACAGAACCTACAAAAACATAACCGATAACGTTCTTTTCCCGTTTGGGTTCGGACTGACCTATACAAAGTTTAAGTGTGAAAACCTCAGGTTCGATAACAAATCCGCTTATGTTCATGTTAAAAACGTCGGCGACACTCCGTCAGAGGACGTAATTCAGTTTTATATTAAGGATTTTTCGGAATATGCGGTTAAAAATTACAGTCTTTGCGGCTTTAAGCGAATTTCCCTTAATCCGGGTGAAGAAGCGGAAATTACCGTAAAAATTCCCGACTCAGCATTTGAAGCGGTTGACAATAACGGCAAGAGGCAAATTTTTTCCGACAGCTTTATGCTTTATGCGGGAACGTCTCAGCCGGACAGTTTAAGCGAAAAGCTTTCACAAACTAAATCCATTTCAATAAAAATAAATTTATAGAAGGAGTAATTATTATGAAAGAATATTTCAGCGGCATTTCCAAAATTCCATACGAGGGAAAGGACAGCACAAATCCGCTTTCCTTTAAGTATTATAATCCTGAAGAAGTTATTAACGGCAAAACCATGCGTGAGCAGATGAAATTTGCTCTTTCCTGGTGGCATACAATGGGCGGCGACGGAACAGATATGTTCGGCTGCGGAACGGCTGATAAGGCTTGGGGCGAAACAGATCCCGAAAAGCGTTCAATCGCTAAGGTTGATGCGGCATTTGAAATTATGGATAAGCTTTCAATTGATTATTACTGCTTCCACGACCGCGACCTTTCGCCCGAATACGGCTCACTTTCCGAATCCAACAAGAAATTAGACGCGGTTGTTGAATACTGCCTCAAAAAACAAAAGGAAACAGGCAAAAAGCTTTTGTGGGGAACAGCTAAATGCTTTGACCACCCGCGCTTTATGCACGGTGCAGGAACCTCACCGTCCGCCGACGTTTTCGCGTTCTCCGCCGCACAGATAAAGAAAGCCCTTGAAGCAACTGTTCTTCTTGGCGGTAACGGCTATGTTTTCTGGGGAGGACGTGAGGGCTACGACACACTTCTCAACACAGATATGGGACTTGAGCTTGAAAATATGGCAAGACTTATGCACATGGCAGTTGATTACGGCCGTTCGATAGGCTTCACGGGCGATTTCTATATCGAGCCTAAGCCAAAGGAGCCGACAAAGCATCAGTATGATTTTGACACGGCAACCGTTCTCGGCTTTTTAAGAAAATATAACCTTGACAAAGACTTTAAGATGAACATTGAGGCTAACCACGCAACTCTTGCACAGCACACCTTCCAGCATGAGCTGAGAACCGCAAGAGTAAACGGCGTATTCGGTTCAATCGACGCAAATCAGGGCGACTCTCTCCTCGGCTGGGATACTGACCAGTTCCCGACAAACGTATACGAAACAACAATGTGTATGTACGAAGTAATTAAAGCCGGCGGCTTCACAAACGGCGGTCTTAACTTTGACGCAAAGGCAAGAAGAGGCTCGTTCGCTCCCGAAGATATTTTCTACAGCTATATCGCAGGTATGGACGCTTTCGCACTCGGCTTCAAGGCTGCATTAAAGCTTATCGATGACGGAAGAATTGATAAATTCACACAGGAAAGATATTCTTCATGGAAGGACGGCATAGGAAAAGATATTATTTCCGGAAATGCTGACTTCAAAAAGCTTGAAGAATACGCTCTTCAGAAGGGTGAAGTTACCTCGTCGCTTTCAAGCGGACGTCAGGAGCTTCTCGAATCAATCGTAAACAACATCATTTTCAGCCTTTAAAATACGGATGGAGAGTTAAAATGAAATATGTTATAGGCATCGATATAGGCACGAGCGGAACAAAAACCGTGCTTTTTGACGAAAAGGGGAGGGCGCTTCGCTCCTCAACGGTGGAATATCCGCTCTATCAGCCCAAAAACGGCTATGCCGAGCAGAATCCTGCCGACTGGTTCAATGCCGCCGCCGAAACCGTGAAAACCGTAATTTCTCAGACGGATGTGAATTCAATCGCCGGAGTAGGTCTTTCGGGACAGATGCACGGGCTTGTTATGCTTGACGAAAAAAATGAAGTTATCCGCCCGTCAATAATCTGGTGCGACCAGAGAACCGCCGCCGAGTGCCGTGAAATAACCGAAAAGGTCGGGGCAAAAAAGCTTATAGAAATTACCGCAAATCCCGCACTCACGGGCTTTACGGCTTCAAAAATTCTATGGGTGAGGAACAACGAGCCGGAAAATTATCAGAAGTGCCGTCATATTTTGCTTCCAAAGGATTATGTCCGTTTTAAAATGACGGGCGTATATGCGACGGAGGTGAGCGACGCTTCGGGAATGCAGCTTCTTGACATTGCGAAAAGATGCTGGTCCGACGAGGTTTTAAAAGCTCTTGATATTGACCGCGCACTTTTGCCTGAGGTTTACGAATCGCCTGAAATCACAGGTTATATCAGCGACGAGTTTTCACGCCTCACGGGACTTCCAAAGGGAATTCCCGTTGTGGGGGGAGCAGGGGACAATGCCGCCGCCGCAGTCGGCACAGGCGTTGCCGAGGACGGCAAGGCTTTCACCACAATAGGCACAAGCGGAGTTGTTTTTGTTCACACCTCACAAATGAAAATCGACCCTCTCGGCCGTATTCATACTTTCTGTGCCGCCGTTCCCGGCTGCTGGCACGTTATGGGCGTAACACAGGGTGCCGGACTTTCTCTAAAATGGTTCAGAGATAATTTCTGTACATCGGAAAAAGAAACCGCAAAGCTTATGAACTGCGACGAATATTACCTAATGGATATGGAGGCGAAAACTGTTCCGATAGGTGCTGACAGACTTTTTTATCTCCCTTATCTGATGGGTGAGAGAACGCCTCACCTTGACCCCGATGCAAGAGGCGTATTCTTCGGCATTTCGGCGGTTCATACAAAAAAGCATATGCTTCGTGCCGTTATGGAGGGCGTGGCATATTCATTAAGAGACTGCGTTGAGGTTTTCCGCGAAATAGGAATTGAAGCGACAGACATGACAGCGTGCGGAGGAGGGGGAAAATCTCCTCTCTGGCGTCAGATGCTTGCCGACCTTTACGGCTGTAACGTCAAAACCACGGTAATTTCCGAGGGTCCTGCTCTCGGTGTGGCAATACTTGCCCTCGTCGGCACGGGAGTTTATAAAAGTGTACAGGAAGCGTGCAGAGAAATTATCAGGACAGACGTAAATCAGCCGCCTGTTAAGGAAAATTCCGCTCAATATGAAAAATATTACGCACTTTACAAAAAAATATATCCGTCGCTCAAAAGCAATTTCAAAGCCCTGTCAAAGCTATAATTTAAAGGAGATAGTCAAAATGAAGCTCTTTATAGATACCGCTAATATCAATGAAATAAAGGAAGCCAACGAGCTTGGTGTAATCTGCGGGGTAACCACAAACCCCTCACTTATCGCAAAGGAACACCGTGATTTTAAGGCAACAGTAAAGGAAATTGCCGATATTGTCGACGGACCTATTTCCGCCGAGGTTACCTCGTATGAAGCTGATGAAATGGTAAAGGAAGCTGAGATTCTTTCAAAAATTCACAAGAACATCGTTATCAAGCTGCCTATGTGTGCCGAGGGACTAAAGGCCTGCCGCCGCCTTTTACTCATGGGAATTAAAACTAACGTTACTCTTATTTTCTCGGCGGCTCAGGCTATTCTTGCGGCAAACGCAGGGGCATCCTACGTTTCGCCGTTCCTTGGACGTCTTGACGATATAGGGAGTGAGGGCATGACACTTATATGCGAGATTGCCGACATTTTCCGCGTTCAGGGAATAAATACAGAAATAATCGCCGCTTCGATAAGAAACCCAATTCATGTCACAGCCGCCGCTCGTGCCGGCTGTAACATCGCAACCGTTCCTATGGGCGTTATTAAGCAAATGATTAATCACCCGCTGACCGATGCGGGAATAGCTCGCTTTATCAAGGACTGGGAAGGCGTTTCGGCAAAATAAATCACGGTTGATTTTTTTCCGATTCGATGGTATAATAAATCTGCTGACTATGCGCCTGTAGCTCAGTTGGATAGAGCAATGGCCTCCGACGCCATGTGCCGCTGGTTCGAATCCAGTCAGGCGCACCAGACTGAGTCTGGACGCATTTCGCGTTCGGACTCTTTCTATGATAACAGTTCAGATAACATTGAAACAAAGCCTCCGCACTAACCAGCTTTCCCCTACAAGCAAAATCAAGTGATGAAATATGTTCGGAACAATGCTTCATAATTTCCTAAGAACTATTCAAGGGGGATTGCGGAAATAGCTACACAGATAACATCTCTTTTGTTTCTTTTATCTGGGACAGAGAAAAGAAAACGCTCTTTCCCCCTTTTCTGTCGTCACAGAAAAGGGGTGGGGGCAAGGGGTGAAACCCCTAAAAAACCGTTCATCACCTATTAATCGGTGGCTTTTTGGTCGCCCCCGAACCCCCTCGCTCCCTCCATATTCAAACAAAAAATGCTGTACCTTTCGGTACAGCATTTTAATTTTATTCTTCGGTTTGGGTTTCTGTTTCTTCCGCTTCGTCGTCGATTTCAGGCTCTTCCTCAATTACCTCGTTTTGTTCCTCAAGCTTTGCCTCAAGAAGTTCCTTTTCGATTTCCTCCTCGGACGGCTGCTCAATTTCCTCAACCTCGGCGGTGTCGTCATGCTCCGCCCTCGTGAATGAAACAACCCTCACATCGTCGGTCACCCTCATAAGCCTTACTCCCGTCGCATAACGTCCCATAATGCGTATGTCACAGGCACGGATTCTTATAATAACACCCTCGTTTGAAATGATAATGATGTCGTCCGTTTCGTCGACAACCTTAATTCCGCAGACATAACCCTTTTCGTCGGAAACCTTATAGTTGAGCATTCCGAAGCCGCCTCGCTTCTGCAAGCGGTAGCTGTCAATTTCACAGCGGCGGCCAAGTCCCTTGTCGGTAATAGTAAGAACGGACGCGCCGTCACGAATTCTTGCCATTGAAACAACCCTGTCACCCTCGCGGAGTTTTATTGCCTTAACGCCGTGTGCGGTACGGCCGAGCGGACGGAGAGTTTCCTCTTCGATTTTTATGGCATAACCGTGATATGTCGCCGCCATAACCTGACAGGCGCCGTTAGTCATTCTCACGCCGGCAATTTCGTCGCCCTCGTCAAGACCTATCGCTTTAAGACCGTTCTTTCTCACGTTTTTATAAGCGGAAAGTGCTGTGCGCTTGATTTTTCCGTTCTTTGTTATCATTATGATGAACTTGCCCTCGTCGAAGTCGGCGGTTTTTATTATTGCGGCAATTTTCTCCCCCTCAGAAAGCGGAAGAAGATTTACTGCGTTTACGCCTCTTGACTGCTTTGAGCCCTCGGGAACTTCATAGCACTTCATTTTGTACATTATTCCGAAATTAGAGATAAAGAGAACATAATCGTGAGTTGAAGAAATGAACATTTCCTCGACAAAGTCCTCCTCTCGCTGTTTCATTCCCGAAACGCCTCTTCCGCCTCGGTTCTGGATATTATAAATCGAAAGCGGCTGGCGCTTAACATAGCCCTTGTTCGTGTAGGTGACAACGCAGGTTTCCTCAGGGATAAGGTCTTCAATGTCAACCTCGCCGCTGACGGATTCGATGTGCGTTCTTCTCTCGTCGGAATATTTTTTCTTAATTTCCTCAAGCTCGGCTCTGATGATTGCAAAAACTTTTTCTTCATCAGAAAGAATAGCCTCTAAATCGGCAATTTTCTTTTCAATAGCTTCGAGTTCGTCAATAATCTTCTGACGTTCCATATTTGAAAGCTGATAAAGCCTCATCATAGCGATAGCGTCCGCCTGAATGTCGGTCAGGGCGAATGCCTCCATAAGTCTGTCCTTGATTTCCTGCTGATTTTTTGACGTGCGGCAGATTTTAATTACCTCGTCAAGGTGATCAACGGCGATGGCAAGTCCCTTTAGGATATGCTCACGCTCACGCAGCTTTTTAAGGTCGAACTTTGTGCGGTTTCTTATGATTTCTTCCTGGAAAGCGATATATTCCGTCAGCATCTGCTTTAACGTGAGAACCTTAGGTATGCCGTTCACAAGTGCAAGCTGAATTACGCCGACAGTGTCCTGAAGCTGTGTGTACGAAAAAAGCTTGTTCAGAACAATCTGGGGAATAACGTCCTTTTTAAGTTCGATAACAATTCTCATTCCGTCGCGGTCAGACTCGTCGCGGAGGGTATAAATCCCCTCGACACGCTTTTCTTTTACAAGGTCGGCGATGTTCTCGATAAGCCTTGCCTTATTAACCATGTACGGGATTTCGTGAACGATAATGCAGTTTCTTCCCTTGATTTCTTCAATCGTGGTGTTTGCGCGGAGGGTGATTTTCCCTCGTCCCGTCGCATAAGCCGCCCTTATTCCCGCTCTTCCCATTATAATGCCGCCGGTGGGGAAGTCGGGGCCCTTGATATGCTCCATAAGCTCGTCAAGAGTAGCATCGGGGTTTTCGATAAGCATATCGATAGCGCCAATAACCTCGCCTAAATTGTGAGGAGGGATATTCGTCGCCATTCCCACGGCAATTCCCGTCGAGCCGTTCACAAGAAGGTTAGGGAAGCGGCTGGGGAGAACCACAGGCTCTTTCAGACGGTCGTCATAGTTCGTGGTGTAAGGAATGGTTTCCTTATTTATATCGGTGAGCATTTCCATCGAAATTTTCGCCATTTTCGCTTCGGTATAACGATAAGCGGCAGCAGGGTCGCCGTCCACCGAGCCGAAGTTACCGTGGCCGTCAACAAGCGGATAGCGGAGGGAGAAGTCCTGTGCAAGACGAACTAAAGCGTCATAAACCGATGCGTCACCGTGGGGGTGATACTTTCCGAGAACGTCGCCGACGGTTGCCGCACACTTTAAATATTTTTTATCGGGGGTAAGCCCCGCCTCGTACATTGTATAAAGAATTCGTCTGTGAACGGGCTTTAGTCCGTCGCGGACATCGGGGAGAGCTCTTGCAACGATTACCGACATGGAATATTCAAGGAAGGATTTTTTCATTTCGTCCTCAATATCTATGGGGATAATCTTTTGATTTGCGTCATTGAACAATTTTATCACGCCTTTACTTTTTATATGGGTTTTTATTTTTTATTCTTATTTTTAGGGGCGTTGCCCCTTGAACCCCATGCCATTTCTCTCGCAAGAGAAATGGCAGAAAGAGTGCTAAGGAACGTTTTGATTTAATCCGCTCGACCTTTTCGCCGATATTATCGGCGATAGGCTCACTCGTTATCATTGGCTTTGTTTCTCTTTGGTTTGTTTCAAATTTGCAAAGATAACATTGAAACAAAGCCTCCGCACAAACTAGCTTTCCCCTACAAGCAAGATTCAGTGCTGAAATTTCTCGGGAACAATGCTTCGTTATTTCCCGAGAAATATTGAAGGGGGATTGCGGAAAGCGTGACGAAATAACCTCTCTTTTGTTTCTTTTCTCTTGAAGAGAGAAAAGAAAACGTTCTTTCCCCCTTTTCTGTCGTCACAGAAAAGGGGCAGGGTCAGGGGCGGCGCCCCTAACAATGAGGTTCAAGGGGTATCGCCCCTAAATACCGCTCTTACTTTCTAAAATACCTTTTTCCAAGCTTTTCAATAAAAACGTCGGAAAGTATTCTGCTTTGTCCGTCATCAATGTCACGCTTCGGAATAACATAAAACATTCTCTTTTTAAGATAAACTATAAACATTTCGTTATTTTCGATAATCTCGGGGCTGTCAAGCTCATAGCTTATAAACGTCGGCTCGATTTCGGCGTCCTCGTTGGTTTCGTCGGTTTCGGAAATTTCCACGGAAATTTTTATCCCCGATTCGCTTATCTCCGTTGTATATCTGTCGTCCTTTATATGCCCTATGGACTTTATCAGATTTTTTCTGATTTTATGCGGATTGTACCACATAAAAACAATGCTGAAAAGCGAAACAATCGACAAAAACCACGCTATCTGATAGGACGGGTCCTTGATAAGCTGCCAAATATAAACGACGAGAATTATTGCAAAGCCTGCCGTCATAACATAACTTTTCGGGTAAACATATTTCTTCTGGAATTCCCTAAAAGCCGCTTCGTACTCATTCACGGTTATGGTATAGTTCAAAACTGCAACAACTTTATTTTCATCATTTTCCTGGACCTCCGAAAATTCGGTGTCTTTAAAGCTTTCTTCCATGCTGCCTCCGTTTATATATCAAGATTTTTAACGTACTTCGCATTCTTTTCAATGAATTCTTTTCTCGGCTGAACCTTGTCGCCCATTAGGATTGTAAAAATTTCATCGGCTTTTACGGCGTCCTCCATAGTTACCTTGACGATTGTGCGGGTTTCGGGATTCATCGTCGTTTCCCAAAGCTGCTCTGGGTCCATTTCTCCAAGACCTTTATAGCGCTGAACCTCGACCTTGAGCTTGTCATTTTCGCCTTGAAGTTCCTTTATATAGGTATCCCTTTCCTCGTCGGAAAAAGCGTAGTAGACCTTTTTGCCGCGCGATACCTTAAACAGCGGCGGCTGCGCAAGATAAATGTTGCCGTTTGAAATAAGCGGCCGCATAAAGCGGAAGAAAAACGTCAAAAGGAGCGTTCTGATGTGCGAACCGTCGACGTCGGCATCGGCCATAATAATTACTTTTCCGTAGCGGAGCTTTGAAATGTCAAAATCCTCGCCGATTGACGTGCCGAGTGCGGTAACGACAGGCATAAGCTTTTGATTGCCGTAAACCTTGTCAATTCGTGATTTTTCGACGTTGAGCATTTTTCCCCAAAGCGGAAGAATTGCCTGATAGCGTCTGTCACGCCCCGATTTTGCGGAACCGCCCGCAGAATCTCCCTCGACGATATATACTTCGGTATAGGTCATGTCACGCTCGGAGCAGTCGGCAAGCTTTCCGGGGAGAGATGCTCCCTCAAGTGCGGACTTTCTTCTCGTCAGCTCTCTTGCGCGCTTTGCAGCCTCTCTCGCTTTCTGTGCGTTGATTGCTTTGTCGAAAACGGCTCTTGCGACGGCGGGATTTTCCTCAAAGAAGTTCATAAGCTTTTCGGTTACAATTCCGTCGACAAGCCCTCTGACCTCGGTGTTTCCGAGTTTTCCCTTTGTCTGTCCCTCAAATTCGCAGTTTTCAAGCTTTACCGAGATGATTGCCGTCATGCCCTCGCGGACGTCCTCGCCCAAAAGCTTTTTCTCGTCCTCTTTTATAAGTCCGAACTTCTTCCCGTACTCGTTAAAAACCTTTGTTATCGCGTTTTTAAAGCCCTGCTCATGCGTTCCGCCGTCAACGGTGTGAATGTTGTTTGCGAACGATAAGATAAGCTCGTTGTAGCTGTCGTTGTACTGAAAGGCGATTTCGGCGGAGGACGTTCCCGACTGTCCGCTGATGTAAATTACGTCCTCGTGGAGAACCTCAAGTCCCTTTGTTTTGTGGATATGCTCGACGAACTGACGTATTCCGCCCTCATAGTGGAGAACTTCGCCCATAATTTCGTCGGGATTTCTCAAATCCTGAAAGTTTATTTTTACGCCCGCATTCAAAAATGCCTGCTCGCGAAGTCTTTTTAAAAGAATTTCGTATTCATAAACGGTGGTTTCGGTGAAAATTTCAGGGTCAGCCTTGAATTTTACGGACGTTCCGTTTTCCGTGGTGTCGCCTATCTGCTTTAGCTCCTCGGAATATCCGCCCCTGTCAAAATGCTGAAAATAAACGTGGCTTCCGTCCTTGACGGTGATTTCAAGCCATTCGGAAAGAGCGTTTACGACGGACGCGCCCACTCCGTGAAGTCCGCCCGCAACCTTATAGCCGCCGCCGCCGAATTTTCCGCCCGCGTGGAGAATGGTGTAAACGACCGTAGCGGCGGAAATTCCCTCTTTAGCGTGAATGCCGACAGGGATTCCTCGTCCGTTGTCGGTTACCCTTATAATGTCGCCGGGGAGGATTTCGACCTTTATTTCCGTGCAGTAGCCTGCAAGAGCCTCGTCAATCGAGTTATCAACAATTTCATAAACAAGATGGTGAAGACCGCGCGGGCCTGTCGAGCCGATGTACATACCGGGGCGCTTTCTTACCGCCTCAAGGCCTTCGAGAACCTGTATCTGACTTTCGTCGTAGCTGTTATCAATCTTTGACAATTTTTAAACCTCCTGAAGTGTTGTAGTGGAATTTATTTTAATGGCATTAATGCCGTTGTTGTTATTGGAATTTTTTATTGCAATGCGAAGGTGGGGCGACCGCAAAGCCACCGGTAATTAATAAGGTTTTATAGGGGTTTCACCCCTTGAACCCCACCCTATTTCTCTCGCAAGAGAAATAGGGGA
>DAOPYP010000021.1:0-20039 GCA_035352975.1 Oscillospiraceae bacterium | reverse complement strand
AGAAAAGAAAACGCTCTTTCCCCCTTTTCTGTCGTCACAGAAAAGGGGTGGGGTTTAAGGGGTGAAACCCCTAAAGAAACCCATTTGCCATTATTCACGGTGGCTTTGCGGTTACCCCCGAACCCTTTCGCGATGCCAATAAAATAGGACAAACCCCTTAAAAATAACAATTAATCCAAAAGGAGATTTATATGCCAAAATTAGAAAACACTACTGAAAGCATCGAGCTTCTCACAAAAATAATGACCGAAAAGGGCGTATCAAAGCTTTCGTATTCCTGCGAGGAATTTGAAATAAAGCTTGAAACCCCTGCGGCAAACCAAACTGTATTTTCCGTTCCACAGACGGCGGCAATGCCCGTTCAGGCAGCTGCTCAGGCGATTGCTCCCACTCCCGCTGCTGAAAAAAAGTGCGGAAACATCGTAAAATCGCCGATTGTCGGAACATACTACAATGCCCCCGCACCCGACAAGGATCCATTCGTAAAGGTCGGACAGAAGATTAAAAAAGGTGACGTACTTATGATTATCGAGTCGATGAAGCTTATGAACGAAATTCAGAGCGAATGCGACGGAACAATCGCTGAAATCATGGTCGAAAACGGCACAGGAGTTGAATTCGATCAACCGATTATGAGGGTTGAATAATGGAAGTTTTGATGAACAAAGAACAGATTATGGAAATAATTCCGCACCGCGACCCGTTTCTCCTCATTGACGAGATAAACGAGATGGAAATCGGGAAGCGCGTTGTTGCAACAAAATATATCAAGGAAGAGGATTTCTGGTTTAAAGGGCATTTCCCGGGCTTTCCCGTTACTCCGGGAGTTCTCATGATTGAAATGCTTGCTCAGGCGGGAGCGGTGGCAATGCTGTCCATTCCCGAAAACAAGGGTAAGATCGGGCTTTTCGCCGGCATTGACGGAGCAAAATTCAAACGTCAGGTTGTCCCCGGGGATACGTTATTACTTGAGGTTGAGATTATAAAAATCAGAGGGCCGATAGGCGTCGGAAAGGCTGTTGCAACCGTTGACGGACAGAAAGCCGTTTCCGCAGAAATCACCTTTGCGATAAAGTAATTCACTTTCTCGGTGGCTTTGCGGTCGCCCCCGTACCCCTTCGCGAACAAAGCCGCTTTCCTTTATAACCTAGCTTTCCCCTACAAGCAAAATCAAGTGCAGCATCTGGTCGGGAACAATGCTTTCTAATTCCTTGAGAACTATTCAAGGGGGATTGCGGAAAGAGAACACAAATAACATCTCTTTTGTTTCTTTTATCTGGGACAGAGAAAAGAAAACGCTCTTTTCCCCTTTTTCTGTCGTCACAGAAAAGGGGTGGGGTTAGGGGCAACGCCCCTAAGAAACCGTTCGTCACTTATTAATCGGTGGCTTTGCGGTCGCCCCCGAACCCCTTCGCTCTGCCAACAGAAAAGGTTGGGGTCAGGGGCAACGCCCCTAATAAAACTCATTATCAATTGTTTAATCGGTATCTTGTATTTCCCTTAGGGGCGCCGCCCCTAAAACCCCGCCCTATTTCTCTCGCAAGAAAAACAGGGGAAAGAGTGCTAAGTAACGTTTTGATTTAATCCGTTCGACCTTTTCGGCGATAAATCGCCGACAGGCTCACTTGTTATCATTGGCTTTGTTTCTCTTTAATTTTCATCGAATTTGCGAAGATAACATTGAAACAAAGCCCCCGCTCAAACAGCGGTTAAATATCTCGGTGGCTTCGCCCCGAAACAACATCGTATTCAAAAAAGGAGCATTATCATGTTCAAAAAAGTATTAATAGCAAACCGCGGTGAAATCGCAGTCCGCATTATCCGCGCGTGCCGCGAGCTCGGTATAAAAACCGTTGCGGTTTTTTCAACGGCGGACAGAACCGCCCTCCACGCACAGATTGCGGACGAGGCGGTATGTATAGGTCCCGCCTCCACCAAGGACAGCTATCTTAACATAAAATCAATCATCGCCGCCTGCGAAATGACTGGCGCCAACGCAGTACATCCCGGCTTCGGCTTTTTGTCGGAAAATGCCGGATTTGCACGCACCTGTGAAAAGTGCGGCATTACATTCATAGGCCCCTCCCCCGAATCTATTGATATGCTGGGTGACAAGGCTTGTGCTAAATCGACAATGAAATCAGCGGGAGTACCCGTAATCCCCGGCACAGACGGGGCGGTAAAAACTCTTGACGAGGCGAAAAAAGCGGCTTCTGAAATAGGCTTTCCGCTTATGGTAAAGGCTTCGGCAGGCGGCGGCGGACGAGGAATACGACTTGTTAATTCCGCCGACGAGCTTGAGGCACAGGTTATTGCCGCACAGCAGGAGGCTTTGAACTTCTTCGGAAACTCCGAGGTTTATATGGAGAGATTCATCATAAACCCGCGCCACATAGAATTTCAGATTATGGCAGATAAATTCGGGAACGCCGTTCATCTCGGCGAGCGCGACTGCTCTATGCAAAGACGCAACCAAAAGGTTTTAGAGGAATCCCCAAGCCCCGTTATGACTGCGGATTTAAGAGAAAGAATGGGAAAAGCGGCCGTTGCGGCAGCTAAGGCGTGCGGCTATTATAATGCGGGAACGATAGAATTCCTTGTCGATAAGGATCACAATTTTTATTTCATGGAAATGAACACGAGAATTCAGGTTGAACACCCCGTCACCGAGTTTGTTACGGGGCTTGACCTTGTTAAAACACAGATAAAGGTTGCGGCAGGACTTCCGCTTGAATTTAATCAGGAAAAAATACAGTTGACAGGACATTCAATAGAGTGTAGAATAAATGCTGAAAACCCGTCGCTTAACTTCCGCCCAAGTCCGGGAAAAATCATTGCGCTTCACACTCCCGGCGGCCCCGGAATAAGAATAGACAGCGCGGCTTATCAGGGATATGTAATCACGCCGTTTTACGACAGCATGATTGCAAAGCTTATCGTTTATGCCCCGACGAGAGAAGAGGCTATAATGAAGATGAAATGGGCTTTGTCGGAATTTATTGTCGAGGGCGTTGACACAAATATCGACTTCCAGCTTAACTTAATTAAGGATACTAATTTTGAAAAGGGCGAATATGACATAGGATATCTCGGACGAAGATAAGGGAGATGTTAGTGTGACTGAAACAAAATGTCCGCTGTGCGGGAAACTGCTTATAAACGGAGGGTGCGACGACTGCGGATTTTATAATGACGACGTCAAGCTTGAAAACGAAAGCAGCGATTTTTTCGCTGAGGAAAGCAGTGAACCGGAAAAAGCTGATAAGCCGTATGGTTTTAGTTTCATAGCATACTTTAAATCTTTATTTCGCAAAAAAGAAAAATCTGATTCTCTGAATATAAGCTATAATAAAGTTGCTTATTATATTATTGCTGTTTTTATTCCTATATTAGGAGTTCTTTACGCGTTATCGCTGATAATAGAAAATACACCTAAATCAAAAGTTTTAGGATATAGGCTGTTAGCGATTTCAGGACCGTTGCTTTTATTTTCTATGTTCATAATTTATTTTAGAGCTTAGTGACATTAAGGGAGTAAATACGTTATGGCTGAAACAAAATGCCCCCTGTGCGGAAAATCACTCATAAACGGAGGATGTGACGACTGCGGATTTCAAAGAAAGAACGTTAATACTCAAATTGAAGTCAGTGATTTTTTATCTCAGGATTATCGAAATTCCGAACAAAGCGGTATGAAGGACAGCAATAACTTTCTTGAAAATGAAGATGCGGTATATAAAGAATTAATGAGAAGAAGGGCAGAGCAGATTCTGATTCGCGAAGTAAAGAATCAAAGTATAAATAACAGACAAAAGTTTATTTTTGCCATTATTGCTTTGATTGTTCCATTTGCCGGAATAGTTCTTGGTCTTTATATTCTTACAAAAGATCCGAGTTATGAAGACAAAAATTTTTCTAAGTTACTTATGCTGATAGACGGTGTTCGTGCTTTTATAGTGTATTCTTTTATTATTCATATGTGATTCAAGTAATATGCGAACCTAATGACAAGGGAGTGAATACGTTATGGCTGAAACAAAATGCCCCCTGTGCGGAAAATCACTTATAAACGGAAGATGTGACGACTGCGGCTATTATGACGACAACGTCAAGCTAGAAAACGAAAGCAGTGATTTTTACACTAAAGATTACGGATATTCTGAACAAAGCAGCATGAATGACGATGTTATCAAGGAAGAGCAGACATTTTATGAAGACGGCGTTGAAAAAAAGGTGACCTCCGTTTTTGAATCATTATTAACAAATGGGAATGAACAAAGCGGCATGAACGGCGATGCTGTTAAAGATGTTCAAACGTATTATGTTGACGGGAAAAAGGTTACAGTTGTTTTAGATCATACAAATGAAAAACAGAACATAAAAAGCCAACAAGATATTATTAGAGTTGTTTTTATAATTTTGTCACTGCTTATTCCTGTGGTTGGTTTTGTTATCGGAATTTCGTTGCTTCAAAAGCCTGAAGAAGAAATGAGAAAACTGGGCAAATTACTTATTATCATAGGTGTTGTTCGATTGATTTTACAAATGGCTTTTGCTTTTTTGTGATTAATTTTTATGTGGAGGTAGCGTCTTGTTAGAGGATTTATTTAAACTTGTCAAAACACGCTTTAACGATGAAGAAGCGGATAAAGAGGAACCGCCTAAAAAATCGGATATTCCGTCGGGGCTTATGTTCAAATGCCCCCGCTGCGGAGGAGTCTGCTTTGAAGAGGAATTTGAAAAGCTCAACAAGGTGTGCCCGTCCTGCAATTATCATTCAAGACTTACGGCGAAAGAGCGTATTGCCATTACCGCGGATAAGGAAAGCTTTTTTGAGTTTGACGGCGGAATGAAAAGCAAAAATCCTATTGATTTTCCTAAATACCTTGAGAAACAGGAACAGCTCCGCTCAGAAACAAATCTTAATGATGCAATTGTTACGGGCGAAGCGTCGATAAGAGGAATGAAATGCGTTATTGCTGTTATGGATTCACGTTATATGATGGCATCAATGGGAAGTGTCGTGGGTGAAAAGCTTTCAAGGGCTATTGAATATGCGACTGAAAATTCCCTCCCCGTTATCGTGTTTACCGCATCAGGCGGCGCAAGAATGCAGGAGGGAACGGTTTCTCTCATGCAGATGGCTAAAACAAGCGGAGCGGTAGCAAGACATTCAAAAAAAGGACTTTTATATATCACTGTAATGACGGATCCGACGACGGGCGGCGTTACGGCTTCCTTTGCATCGCTTGGTGACATAATAATTGCCGAGCCTAAGGTTTTAATCGGCTTTGCGGGCAGACGTGTTATCGAGGGAACAATTAAGCAAAGACTTCCCGACGATTTTCAGTCGGCTGAATTCATGCTTCAGAATGGCTTTGTCGATATGATTATCGAACGCAAGACGATGAGAAGAACGATTGCGCACTTATTGAAGCTTCACAACCAGAAGGACAGGAGGACTGTAAATGAATAAGCTTTCGGCGTGGGAGCGCATGGAGATTATCAGGAACAAGCTCCGTCCGACTGTCAGAGATTATATACCTATTATTTTTGAGGAATTTTTTGAATGCCACGGGGACAGACTATTTGGTGACGACGGTGCAATTATGGGCGGAATAGCCTCTCTTTCGGGAATACCCGTTACCGTTATCGCTGAGGTCAAGGGCAGAAATATCGACGAAAACAAGGCATCGAATTTCGCAATGCCCCACCCCGAGGGATACCGTAAGGCTTTAAGGCTTGCAAAACAGGCTGAGAAATTCCACCGCCCCGTTATCTGCTTTAT
This sequence comes from Oscillospiraceae bacterium, assembly GCA_035352975.1. GTDB lineage: Bacteria > Bacillota > Clostridia > Oscillospirales > Ruminococcaceae > DAOPYP01. The sequence continues at coordinate 14,251 of DAOPYP010000021.1, read as the reverse complement.
TGACACTCCGGGAGCATTCTGCGGAGTTGAGGCGGAAAAGCGCGGACAGGGTGAGGCAATAGCGAAAAATATCATGGAATTTATGACGCTTGAAACCCCTGTAATATCAATTGTTCTCGGTGAGGGCGGAAGCGGAGGAGCACTTGCTCTCGGAGTATGCGACGAACTTGCTATGCTCGAAAATTCTCTTTATTCGGTAATTTCCCCTCGTGGCTTTGCGTCGATACTATGGAAAGACGCTTCACGCGAAAAGGAAGCGTGCGAAATAATGAAAATTACCGCCGAGGATCTCGTCCGTCTTGGCATTGCCGAAAAAATAATTGACGAGCCGCCGGGAGGGTCACATAACGATGTGCACCAAACAGCAGAAAATATTGCCGAATATTTGTATAAAGTGATAACACAAAAATCTCAGATAGATATTGACGTTTTGCTCAATGAACGATATACTAAATACAGAAAAATCGGCGACTTTGAAGAATAACGGTTATACTGGCGATTTTCGCCTTTATATATCGGCGTGAAATTCATGCCGGACTGCATACAGCCATGAGGCAGTGCATATATTAAAACAAATGAAATGGAGGTTCTGAAAATGGTATTTGAAAAAATTAGAGATATTGTCGTTGAACAGTTAGACGTTGATGCTGATAAGGTTACTTTGAGCGCTTCTATCACAGAAGATCTCGGAGCTGATTCTTTGGACGTAGTTGACCTCGTTATGTCTTTGGAAGAGGAATTCGATATGGAAATCCCTGATGAAGCTGTTGAAAACATCAAGACAATCGGTGACATTGTTAAGTATATTGAAGACAATCAGTAATATTTTTACAAAGAGAAGGACCTTAAAGGACGAAAACCTTTAAGGCCCTTCTTTGTATATTTATGACAAGTTTACAGTGATTTTACATAAAATATAATAAATATGTGTTAAACTTTTATTTAGTTAGTTTAAAATAATATACAAAACGGATAAAAAACGGGATTATTTATCCAAATTATAAAAAAGTTAACATATATTCGTTAACAAATTCACAACTATATTATATAATTATATCAAATAATATTCAATAAACAGACAATTTTTTAGGGGGAGAGAATGATGCTGTTAAATTATAGATTTCAGATAGCTGCCGCTTGTTTTTTCGTAATGATAGTACTATTTTATTTTAAGTATAAAAAGCTCCCGCTTGCTGTAAATAAAATTTTCTCCATTATGCTTTATATCGGTGCCGCCAATATAATTTTAGATTTAATAACGGTTTACACGCTTTCTCATGTTGCATCGGTTCCCTCGTTTATAAACAGATCTTTTCATCAGGCATTCGTTCTATCGCTAAATGCGTTTATGTATGTCTTTTTTCTTTATGTTTACAGACAGACACACAAAAATCAGGTGCGAAACGTCAAAAATGTAATTATCCAGTCAATTCCATTTTATGCATCGGTAGTTTTCGTGTTCTTCGGTTCGATTTATTACCGTGTCGAGGGTCAGAAAATGTATTCCTACGGTATAATCCCCAGCACGACATATTTTATTGTAACGATTTATACTATTTTTATAGCTTATTATCTTATTAAGTACAGGTCGGTTTTGAGCAATGAAAAGGTTCTTGCCATTTCCGGTGCACTTATAATCGAAGTGGTTCTGGGCATTGTTCAGATTATATTCCCTGTTTTTTTACTTTCGGGACTTGGCGTTTCACTGGTATTTTCTTTCCTTTACCTTTCGCTTGAAAATCCGAGGGATAATATTGAAGCAGAGATTAATCTTTTTAATAAGCATGCCTTGACTGAGGTTATGGAAGAAAATTTCGCAAACAAAAGAGAATTCCATGTTTTAATTGTTGCACTTGACGACCTTGCTACAATTAATTTCAGATTCGGACAAAGATTCGGGAATCAGCTTATAAAGGATATGGGCATATATATTTCTGAAAAGCTCGGTGCACAGGTATTTCACCCTAAGGGGAACGCTCTTGCGGTTATTATGTACGCCAACAAACAGAATGTGTTAAAAAACATAGAAGAAGTACAATGCTGTTTCGATAGGAACTGGACCGTAAATAACGTAAATACCACATTTAAGCTGAGAATGACACTTTTAAGCTGCCCTCAGTATGCAGAATCTATAGACAGTGTTTATGATGCGATAGAATTTTATGTACTTAACAAAAATTATTCAGAGGAACCTGTTTCGTACGAAATATTTGATGATGAATTCGTAAAGGCACAAAAAAGATATTCCACAATTGAGTCACTGGTGAGCGACGCAGTATCCGGCGACGGGTTTGACGTATTTTATCAGCCGATTTTTTCGACAAAGCACAACAGCTATATTACCGCCGAAGCGCTGATAAGATTAAAGGATTCAAAGACAATCGGATTTGTTTCGCCTGAAGAATTCATCCCGATTGCCGAAAGAAAAGGACTCATTATCGATCTTGGGATTATCGTCATGGAAAAGGTTTGTCAGTTTGCAAAAAAATACGACCTCAAGAAACTTGGAATAGAATATCTTGAAATAAATCTCTCCGGTCTTCAGTGCATGGATACCGCTCTTTCGGAAAAGCTGAGGTCTATTATGGATAAATACGAACTTGAGCCTAACTTTTTCAACTTTGAAATAACTGAAACCGTTGTTTCGGAAAAAACCGATGCAATAACAAACAATATGGTGGATCTTATAAATATGGGAAGCAGCTTTTCAATGGATGATTTCGGGAAGGGGAATTCCAATCTTTCAAAAATTGCCGATCTTCCGTTTGAACTTGTTAAAATGGACAAGAGCCTTGTCTGGGCATATTTTGAGGAAAACAACACAAAGGGAAAGGTTATTCTTCCCTGTTCAATAACGATGATGAACAACCTCAACATGAAAATTGTTGCCGAGGGAGTAGAAACCGAAGAGCACAAGAATATTCTTTCAGATATGGGCGTGGATTACTTACAGGGCTATTACTTCTCAAGACCGATAAGCGGCGACGCACTTATAACTATGCTAACTGATTTTAAAGAGAAGAATCCCGTTTTAGCCGCAGTATAAAATATATCTTGCAGGATAATTTTTAAAAAGTACAAAGCCATTCAGAGAAAACATTTTCTGAGTGGCTTTTTTGCGCCAAGGTTATTTAAAGAAATGAATCGAAAATATAACAACTTGAATTTGTCCTATGCATATAATTTCATAAAATGAGATTGGAGGGATATATGTATGGCAAAAGCATCGAAAATTGTTTGTAAAAATCATTTTAAATCTTCGGACATTAATGAGAGAAAAAAAGTCTATAACGAATTGTGGATAAATTTAATTAATCAGAAAGAAAGGGTCAAGAATATTCAGGGTTTACAATTGGGAAAGAGCATTGTTTGATTAATTTTTAAAAGCCCCTGAAAGCAGGTGATAATTATTATGAAGGTTGCTATCTACTGCCGCTTATCGGAAGAGGATAGAAACAAACAAAACGAATATGACGACAGCGAAAGTATTCAGAATCAAAAGTCACTTCTTATAAAATATGCCTTTGACCATTCGTGGGAGATTTATAATATTTACAGTGATGATGATTACACCGGCTCTGACAGAAATCGTCCGCAGTTCTGTAAGCTTCTTGACGAAGCAAAAGAGCATAAATTTGACATAGTGCTTTGCAAAACGCAGTCACGATTTACCCGTGAGCTTGAGCTTGTTGAAAAGTACATTCACGGTCTTTTCCCACTCTGGAATATAAGATTTATCAGCGTTGTTGACAATGCCGATACTGACGTAAAGGGCAACAAAAAAGCACGTCAGATTAACGGGCTTATCAATGAATGGTATCTTGAGGATATGTCTGATAATATTAAAAGCGTTCTCACCAACAAAAGACAGAACGGCTATCATATCGGTTCGTTCGCTTTATACGGATATATGAAAGACCCTGAGCGAAAGGGACATCTGATTATTGATGAAGAAGCAGCAGATATTGTGCGGGAAGTATTTTTGCTTTATTCACAGGGTATCGGCAAGACGAGTATTGCACAAATCCTTAATGAACGCGGGATTCCGAATCCCACGGAACACAAGCGGCTAAAAGGTTTGCGTTACAGTCAGCCAAAATCGAAAAATGCAACACTATGGAAGTATTTTGCCATATCCCATATGCTCCAAAATGAAATTTATATCGGCAATATGGTTCAGGGGAAGTACGGAAGCATTTCCTACAAATCAAAGCAGAACAAGCCGAATCCTAAAGAAAAATGGATACGCACTGAGAATACACATGAGCCCATTGTCGGGCGGGAATTATGGGACAAAGTTCAGTCCATGATAAAGTTGAAAGCCAAGCCTTTTTCAACGGGGAATATAGGCATTTTCGCAAGAAAAGTGAGATGTTCTGTCTGTGGGTATATAATGCGGTCGTGCAAAAATCGCGGCAGACATTATCTTCAATGTTCAACAAAATATGCTTCAAAAGGTACTTGTATCGGAGCATTTGTACCTGTAGGCGAGCTTGAACAGGCGGTTTTATCTGAACTTAAAAAGCTTAAATGCGAATACTTTGATAACATTCGAATAGAAAACGGAATTGAACACTCCGATAACATCAGCCTTTCACAAAAAATCAAACGATTAAAAACCGATATAAAAATACATCAAAGTAAATTGTCAGAGTATTCAGAATGTTTTCGTTCAACCTATATCGACAAGGTAAGGGGCATAATTACCGAAGCTGAATTTATGGACTTTTCAGGGTATTTTAATGATAAAAAGCAAGCACACGAAAATGCACTTAAAATTCTTGAAGAAGAACTCGAAAGCGTTGAGTATTCAGCTCAAAAGGAACTCAACAAGAAATCAATTATTGAACTTTATGCAAATATTGAACATCTTGACCGTGATATTATCGAAAAACTGATTGATGTTATTTATGTCGGAAAGAAAAATTCAGAAACAAAAGAGCTCCCTATTGAAATTCACTGGAATTTCTGAAGCTGTTGTCTTTACATAATCGCAGCAGAGCAAAAAGCCCGCGTAACATATGATAATATTCTTAGACTTGCTGATGACGCAGACGTGCGCGATCCCATAAAATACCTACGTGCGCGTGAAATTGTCCACTATCAGCGTTTCGGCGAGGGCTTGAGAATTGCAACTGACAACCTTGACAGTAAGAATTTTTATGCATTTAACCCGAGCTTTGATAAATAGTAAAGACAGCCGCCGAGAATTTTTCGGCGGCTGTTTATTTTGAGATTTCGAAAGATTTGTGTTTGAAGGAGTTTTATTTCGTCGCATTAATTTCCAAAATAGAGCGATGAGTCAATATTTTCCGCAGTACAGGCAACTTCAAATACATTCGCCTGGTCTTGTAAGTTTTGGCTGATGAATTCCACAAGGCCTTCAGCTGATATAGAATAAACGCTGCCGCCCGCGTCCCACACCCTCATAATATCCTGAGCAATTTTGAGCTTTCCCTGATCATCTGCCCCGTTCCAATCGAATATGTCGTACGCAAGAGTTTGATTCATTTCTTCCTGAGAAATTTTTGGCTTAGCATTAACGCTGGCGGTGTCCTGAGCGGACGGAGCTGATTGCTCAGCCGTACAGGCAATTGCATATATATTCGCCTGGTCTTGTAAGTTTTGGCTGATGAATTCTACAAGGCCTTCAGCTGATATAGAATAAACACTGCCGCCCGCATCCCACACCCTCATAATATCCTGAGCAATTTTGAGCCTTCCCTGATCATCTGCCCCGTTCCAATCGAATATGTCATACGCAAGAGTTTGATTCATTTCTTCCTGAGAAATTCCCGCATCGTTATTTATAACTTCATTACTCTCATCAGACGTAGATGTGTCAGACACCGCTAAAGTGCTTTCACCCACATCAGAGGAAGAGTTGTCAGGAGCAGCTGGATCATCACCAAAAATCATGACAATGACCACTAACACAAAAAATACTGCCGCCAATGTAATCAATACTGTTTTTACTGTTTTATTCATAAATACGATTCCTTTAAAATTTAATTTTTTATATGTGCTTGATAGGATTTTAATGAATTTTTATATACCCCCTTACTTAATATCAACTGAAAATGATTGATATGTGATAATTCAATGCATTCACAGGCTGTAAAAGTATATTCAATATATATATAATAAATTATATATATTATCATATATAATTTTAAAAAAGTCAATTGACGACATAAAGTTTATACACAAATTACCCTAACTTACTGACATTTTTTAATCTGATATATTTCATTTTTATAAATTAATTAATAAATTTCGGGAAATCATTGTTTTTTATGAATTTTATTAATCTTTCACTTGCATTTTTAAAGCTTTAGCTGTATAATAATTTCATAAATAAATATAGGGGGCTTTAAACAATGGAGTTTAAAAGTGAGTACTTAAAAAAAGTCTATGCGACTGTTGAAAAGAGAAATGCGGGAGAAACCGAATTCCTTCAGGCAGTAAGGGAAGTTCTTGAATCATTTGAGCTTGTAGTCGAAAAAAATCCCGAAATCATTAAAACAGGCATTATCGACAGAATTGTTGAACCTGAAAGAGCTATTCAGTTCAGAGTGGCTTGGGTTGACGACGCAGGGAACGTTCAGGTTAACCGCGGATTCAGAGTTCAGTTCAATTCAGCAATCGGCCCTTACAAGGGCGGCTTAAGACTTCACCCTTCAGTATGCGCATCAGTTATCAAGTTTTTAGGATTTGAACAGATTTTCAAAAACAGCCTTACAGGCTTGCCTATGGGCGGCGGTAAGGGCGGCGCTGACTTTGATCCTAAGGGTAAGTCAGACGGAGAAATCATGAGATTCTGCCAGAGCTTTATGACAGAGCTGTCAAAGCATATCGGTGCAGACACTGATGTTCCGGCCGGCGATATTGGCGTAGGCGGAAGAGAAATCGGCTTCATGTTCGGACAGTACAAAAGACTCAGAAACGAATTCACAGGCGTTCTCACAGGAAAGGGACTTTCATACGGCGGTTCACTTGCAAGAACAGAAGCAACAGGCTACGGCTTATGCTATTTCACAGAAGAAATGCTTAACTCAATGAAAAACAACAGCTTTAAGGGTAAAACTGTTGTAATTTCAGGTTCTGGAAACGTTGCTATATACGCAACACAGAAAGCAACTGAACTCGGCGCAAAGGTAGTTGCACTTTCTGACTCAAACGGATACATTTATGACGCTAACGGAATCAACCTTGACGTTGTAAAGCAGCTTAAAGAAGTTGAAAGAGCTAGAATTTCAGAATACACAAAGAGAGTTCCCGGTTCTGTATACACAGAAGGCTGCAGAGGAATCTGGTCAATCAAGTGTGACATTGCTCTTCCTTGCGCAACACAGAACGAGCTTAACGGTGAAGAAGCTGATATTCTTATCAAAAACGGCGTAATCGCTGTTGCTGAGGGTGCTAACATGCCTTCAACTCCTGAAGCTGTTGAAAAGTTTATTAATGCTGGCGTTATGTTTGGCCCGGCTAAGGCTGCAAACGCAGGCGGCGTTGCAACATCAGGACTTGAAATGTCGCAGAACTCAATGAGATACAGCTGGACATTTGAAGAAGTTGACGCTAAGCTGAAGCAGATCATGATCAACATTTTCCACAACGCATTTAATGCTTCAAAGGAATACGGCGCAGAGGGCAACCTCGTTATCGGCGCAAATATTGCCGGCTTCTTAAAGGTTGCTGACGCTATGAAGTGGCAGGGCGTAGCTTACTAATAGGCTATTTTATAAACCACATAATAAAAACGGTGCGGAATAATCCGCACCGTTTTTTTCGTAAAATTGATAATTATGCTTCTGTGAGAGTGATTGTACCTGTGCCAATCGGGAGACCGCTGTAATACTGATCGGTGTAGCCAATTGATCTTTCTGCTGGTTCAGCATTTTGAACTTCAACTGTCTGGGTTGAATCTGCCATTGTAAGACTCTTTACTGTTGCATCAAATTCATGTTCACCGTCTGATGCCGTCTGCTTGTAATGAATTGCAGGTGCGCCTGCTCCGTAAGGAACATGGTCAAATACAGCCACGCCTGACGCATTTGTGGTTTTAGCTGTACCGTACTCTGTTACTCCGTCAGAGCTGCATCGAATAAATGTTGCTCCTACAATTGGCTCTCCGCCTGATGTTCCTTCTTCGGTAACGTGCATGGAAAGTGTTCCTGCTGCGGCAACAGTAAAATTATAGGTGTTTGTACCGGCAACAATATCAACTGAATTTGGGTTGATAGTAGTATTATCATAGCCTGTTACGCTTGTTGTTACCGAATACGAACCATTTAAAATATTCTCACTGCCGGCGCCGTTGGTAATGCTTATCGAATATGGTCCTGCCATAGATATATTTCCCCCTTATTAATAGGCAATCCGGAATAATACCGGTCGTTTAATTTAAAAGCCGCATGAATTATGGGGCATGGCGGTATTCTGGCTTCAAAAACGAAATATTTTAAGCAATTACAGCATCTGCCGACAGTTATCCATGAACAGATGGTTTTCGGGCTGAGATGTTTGTTCCCGCTGACTTCTATTATATATGTCCCCGGGCAGGGGGGTGACAGCCGAACGATACCGTTCCTGTCTGTCCTTTGTGAATCTATAATTTCTCTGTCCGCGTTATATAAAACAACCTCAAATCCTTTAAGAGATCTGACAGGCGCTCTGCAGACAACAGTAATACAGCCGCTATTTTCAGTCATAATTCGCCTCCTCACAAAACATCAGCTTTCTACATAATATGATTATTTAAAAATTTTGTGATAAAAAAAGACCGCTGGTTTTCACCGCGGTCTTTTATCCTAATATTATTTATTCTTCGGGTTCCTCAAGGAGGAAAAGCGTTTTTAGGTTATCTTTAAAGGTAGTGTCAATGACGAATTGCTTATCATCATTATACGTTCCCGTGCATAACGTGAACTGTGCGGGGAATTCTCCCGGTACAATCATATTAAGCATAGCGTCTTTCCTGAATTTATAATCATATGCCGTTATATTTGTTTCACCTTGATTTATTATCGTATTGAACGATGCGTCAAGGGTGTTATAAAGCCGTTCGCCAAGGGATTTGTTTATCATATCGGTTATTGCAACACCGAGTATTTTTGAGCGGTATTCCTCTCCCTCTTTAAATTCGGGATAGGTCGCCATCTGACGAAGCCTGATTCCGTCGAGATACTGCTGTCCCGAGCGGATAACGACAGATTCCCCAGTTTCCTGATTTTCGTAAATAAGGTCGTAAGGAATGAAAACATTTACCCCGCCGAAAATATCACAGAACGACTGAAAAGCCTGCTTGTCAAATTTCATATATTTTTGTATCTTTATATCAAGCGCATTTTCGACAGCCGTCGAAGCCTTAATAATGCCGCCTTTTCGGTAAAAATCATAAACAGTGCTTTTCTCGGTGTTTATCTGTGAAAAAGTATCACCCTGTACAGGTACTAAAATCAGCTTTTTGTCGGGTGCAAGAAAACGTGCGACAACAAAAACTGCATCGCTTTTCTGATTTCCGCTGTCGAGAACGAAAAGAAGCGTCTGATTTTGTTCGGCAGAGATTTCTATCGGAATTTCATCCGACGATGACGACGAGCTGTCCTCATTGTCAAAGGATAGACGGGAATATAAAAACACGGCTGTCCCCCCTACAAGGACAAAAGTTATCAGAATGGTGATTAGATATGCCAAAGCGACATTTTTTTTCTTTTTTGTCATTTTATATTCCTCCGATAAATATATGTATATTAGATGAACTTATTATTATAAAGCACTGATAAGTTCAAGCTTATCCGAAATCTCAGTCATGAATATTCATGAATTTCAAGTGTATATGCAAATTGTTGAAAACTTTGTTGAAAGTGTGGAAAGTCCGTCTGCGGGCGGACTGTTATCACTGTCAAGCGATTTTTAAAAATAATTATGACTTTTTATCGTCAAATTTACTGTTGATATTATTGACAGTTTGCTATATACTTAATATGATAAATCAAAATTAAAAAATACTATTAAGGTCTATGATTTTGACGTCAAGTGCTTTTTTCTGGGCATATCTTATGGTCTGACCTGTTCCGCTTTTATAATTTGACACAACCGCAATAAGCTTTTCGGAATTGTCAACCATGTAATTGTTTCTGAGGCGCATACAGTCTTTGTTGTATTCGTCGCATATCGTAACCGTTTCATCAGCTTTTTCTAAGATGTGAGAAAGGTTCCATTTGTCAAAGCCGCGCCATTCCGAGCCATATGTCCTGTACGGGAGGACACACAACAAGAAAATATCATATCCTCTTGACTTAAAGTCAATTACTATATCTGCCGCCCAGTTGTCCACCCCTCGCGCAAGTCCGGTTATAAATCTGTTGTATCCGCTTTCTATGCACTCGGTTATTTCTTTATATAAAATGCTTTTTATCGCACCCGTTACGGGACTTAAATCGTCGCCTTTAAAAGGCAGCTTTTCCGGTCTGTGTCCCGAAAAGCATATTGTTTTGTATGCCAATTTTGTCACTTCCCCGAATAATATTTATTCGCAAAAATATATTTTTCACCTTAAGGAGATGTTCTTAGTTGTCAGATTATCTTAAAAGGGCATATGCCGAAATACATCTTGACCGCGCAAAAAGAAATATTGAAAAAATCCGCACTCTTTTAAAGGGAAATACCGAGCTTATGGCTGTCGTAAAGGCGAACGCCTATGGGCACGACGACGGTGTTCTTCCGCTTTATTTTCAGAGCCTCGGGATAAAATATTTTGCCGTTTCAAATATACATGAAGCCGAAAATTTAAGGAAAGCGGGGATTACGGGGGAAATTCTTATTCTTGGATATACCTCGCCCGAATACTGCAAAGAGCTTTATGATTACAATATAATTTCAACAATCGTTTCATATGAACACGCTGAGGAAATGAGCCAAAATGCAGAACAGCCTGTCCGCTGTCACGCGGCGATAGATACGGGAATGGGCAGAATAGGCATAAGAACCTATGACCAAACAAAATGCGCCGACGAAATTGAAAAAATTTCAAAGCTTAAAAATATCGCCTTGGAAGGGATTTTTACGCACCTTGCCGCTGCGGACAGCTATGACGAAGAGAACGTAAAATACACAGAAAATCAAAGGAATTTCTTTTTGTCGGTTAAAAAATTTTTGTCAGATAGAGGAATTTCATTAAAGCATACTCACTATTTAAACAGCGCGGGCGGTACATTTTATGCCGACTCCGAAAGCACCCTTGCACGTTTCGGGATTATGCTTTACGGGCTTTATCCCGACGTCTCCTTAAAGCTTCCCTTTGAGCTTGAGCCGGTTATGGAGCTTAAAGCGGAGGTCGGATATGTAAACAAAATCAAAAAGGGCAGTTTTGTATCATATGGGAGAACGTTTTGTGCGGAATCCGACATGACGCTTGCCGTTCTCACAATCGGCTATGCCGACGGATATTCCCGCCTTTTGTCGTCCAAGGCGGAGGTGCTGATAAAGGGTAAGCGTGTTAAAATTGTCGGGAGAATCTGTATGGATCAGCTTATGATTGACGTTACGGGAACAGACGTTAAGCCAGGCGATGTTGCGACGCTTATCGGTATTGATGGGAATGAAAAAATCACGGCCGATGAGCTTGCCACGCTTTACGGAACGATAGGATACGAGGTCGTCTGCGGAATTTCCAAGCGTGTTCCGAGGGTAATTATGAACGAAAATCAAATAATTACGGTAAGGGAATATTAATCGTTTTACTGTCATACATAAGGCTTAAAGCAGGGATTTTACGTACAAATACTAATAAAAATTGTATAAATTTAACGAAAATGTTTCATTGTATTTGACAATACTTTAAAATCCATTCACACTAAATTAAAACAAAGTATACCCAGACAGTGTATTATAATGTCAGAAGTATCTGATCAATGCCACTACTCTTCCCAATATCTTCACTTCGTTCACTATAATCGGCTCCATGGTGTCGTTTTCCGGCTGAAGGCGGTAATGTCCGTTTTCCTTGTAAAAGGTTTTACAGGTTGCGTCGGAATCGTCAACGAGTGCAATTACAATTGTACCGTTTGATGCCGTGGGTGTCTGCTCCACTACAACTATATCTCCGTCAAAAATACCGGCATTGATCATACTTTCTCCTCTTATTTTAAGAGCAAAAAGCGGATACTGATAGTTTTTTTCTTCCTGAAAATTAATATAGTCCGTTATATCCTCTATTGCGGTGATCGGCTGTCCCGCGGTAACCGTTCCCATAAGCGGAATACGGGTTGCACCCTTTCCCGAAAGCTTAATGGCACGGTTTAATTTGCCGCTTTTTTCGAGAAGTCCCTCTTCAACGAGAATATTGATATATCTGTGCGCGGTTGAAGTCGATTTCAGGTTAAGCTCCTTACAGATTTCTCTCACCGTCGGCGGAATTCCGTCCGATGTACGCTCCTTGATATATTCGTAAATTGCCTTTGCTTTTTCGTTAAGCATTTTATATTCCTCCTTTTTGATTTTCGGAAAGCTTTTTATAAAGTTTTTTTGCAACCTTATAGACATCACCGCAGCCGAGTGTTATTATAAGGTCACCGGGCAAAGCGTTCTTTTCAAGATAATCGCACACCTCGTCAAAATTCCTGTCGTGATACTGCTCCGCCGTTTCGTCAGGCATTAAATTGTCAAACCATACGGCACCGGGAATAATTTCGCCTAAGTCCTTTGCGTAAATGTGATAAGTGTTCTTCTCTCTTGAGCCCATTATTTCGGTGAGGACAACCTTATCTGCGATTGAAAGCGCTTTTGCAAAATCATTCAGAAGCATTGCCGTTCTTGAAAATGTAAACGGTTGAAATACCGCCCACACTCTTTTATAGTCCATCGCCTTTGCGGCGTTAAGGGTAACAGTTATTTCGGCGGGATGGTGAGCATAATCGTCGGCAACGGTAATTCCGTTCACTTCGCCGATTTTCTCAAATCTTCTCTTTGCACCGTGGAATTTTGAAAGCCCGTCAGCGATTTTTGAAATGTCCGCACCCGCATAAATTGCGGCGGCGCAAGCGGCAACCGCGTTTAAAACATTATGCTGTCCGGGAACATTTATTGTTAAATCACAAAGCTTAATTCCATTTTTCATCAGTGTAAAATCAGTTCTCATGCCACTGATTTTTATAATATTTTCGGGATAATAATCATTTTTATCCGAAAAACCGAAGGTTATAATTTCCTTCCCCGTAATTCCTTCAACAGCCTTCATTGAGTTTTTATCATCGCCGTTTACAATGACAGCTTTTGTGGTGTTTTTACAGAATTTATGAAAGGAGCTGATTATGTTGTCAACCGTTTTGAAATAATCAAGATGGTCGGCATCAATGTTCAAAACAACAGCAACGTCGGGATAAAGCTTTAAAAATGTATCAACAAATTCACACGCTTCACAGGTCAAAATATCCGACGTACCCGCTCTCCCGCTGCCGTTTATGCAGGGAAGTTTTCCGCCGATAAATGCGGAAATATCTATTCCCTGTTCAAAAAGAATCTGTGTGAGCATTGAGGTGGTGGTTGTTTTCCCATGAGTACCCGAAACGCATACAGCATTATCATACCAGCTTGTAACAATCCCTAAAAGCTCGCTCCTCTCAAGGACGGGAACGCCGCTTGAGTTTGAAGCAATAAGCTCGGGATTGTCAGCCATTATTGCCGCGGTATGAACGATAAGGTCGGCACCCTCTATATTTTCGGCACGCTGTCCGAGATGAACGGGGATACCCATTTTACGTACAGCATCAAGAGTTTCAGTTTCATTATTATCCGAACCGGTAATATAATAGCCCTTTGAATGAAGTATCTGTGCAAGCGGATACATACCCGAACCGCCTATACCGATAAAGTGAATGTGTTTTTTACCGTTCAGAATATTCTTATCAACATTTGCCATAAAATCATATCCAATCTGTTTTAATATATTTCAGTATATTCCCCAAAAAATATTTTTAATCATCTTTGCCATAATCAGAATAAATCTAAATAATTTGAAGCATAATAACATATAAATTACAACGTAGGAGGATCATCAGCTATGAATATTACAGACATCAAAATCAGAAAAATTATTCCGGAGGGAAGACTAAGAGCGGTTATTTCCATCACAATTGATAACGAGCTTGCCGTACACGACATAAAGGTTGTACAGGGTGATGAAAGACTTTTTGTCGCAATGCCGAGCCGAAAGGATGAAAGCGGGATTTTCCGTGATATTGTTCAC
>DAOPYP010000020.1:0-20180 GCA_035352975.1 Oscillospiraceae bacterium | reverse complement strand
TTCCCCACAGACGCACAGCCTATGATTATGGCAGCGCTATGCAAAGCAAAAGGCACAAGTATGTTCGTTGAGAATATTTTTGAAAACAGATATAAGCACGTCGACGAGCTTGTTAAAATGGGCGCTGATATAAAGGCTGAGGGAAAAGTAGCGGTAGTAGAGGGTGTTGACAGATTATTCGGAACAACCGTGAATGCGACCGATTTAAGGGGCGGAGCGGCACTTGTCATCGCCGGACTTGCGGCGGAGGGAATTACCACAATTTCAAATATTTCTCATATTGACAGGGGCTATGACGAAATTGAAAAGGCATTAAGCTCCGTCGGGGCAAACGTTGTGAGAATTTGACTTTTATCCTGCCGGAGCGGGGAAGCTGCTCCGGCAAAATAAAAATTAAGGCAGGTATAAAAATGCGTGATGTAGTAAAAAATCAGAGTCAGCCTGTCCGCAGTACGCAAAGGTCAAGGCGGAAAAGGCGGCGAAACCTTTCGCTTTATTATTTAATGATTTTTATTATTGTTTCAGCTGTGGGGATAACCTTATCACTGACGGTGTTTTTTAATATTGCCGAAATAAATGTTTCGGGAGATTCACAATACGACAAAAATCAGATAATCAAATGCAGTAATATAAATACAGGCGACAATCTTTTTAGGACAAACTTTAAAAAATCCGAAGAAAAAATCCTTAAGGAGCTTGTTTACATAGATAACGTTCAAATTCAAAGACAGTTTCCCGACAAGCTAAACATTAAAGTAAACGCAAGCATAGAATATGCAAATATCGAATATGACGGCGGATACCTTTTGATAAGCAGAAAGGAAAAAATACTCGACAATATTTCATCCCCTAAAGAAGGTCTTATTGTAATCAAAGGGACAGAGCCGGCAATAATGCAAAAAGGTGATAAATTCGTTTCAAAAGACGGGAATAAGGACAAGCTTTTGTCAAGCCTGACAGATCAGATACTTAGTTCCGAATTTGAAAAAATAACCCAGATAGACATTTCGGACAGTTATAATGTAAAGCTGTTATTTGACAACAGGATAACAATTGAGCTCGGAACACAAAGCGACCTTGAATATAAAATTAAATACTCAAAAGAGCTTGTTAATGAAAAAATAGGAAATAATAAAAAAGGCACTCTTTTTATGAGTGACAGCAAGAGTAACGAGGCATCCTTTGTTGAAGAGAATGATTTGAAAAAATACAGGGAGAATTATAATTCGGCAACTGTTGCACCGCAAAACACCTCTGAAACATCATCAGAAATTACCTTAGCAGATACATCAGCCGCAGAATGACAGAAATTTTTAAATAATCACAAAATTTAAGGATTTAAATTTGTTTTTTTAAGATATTTTTATTTTGTTCTTGATATTTTTATAAAAGTATGGTAGTATAATATTAAATATTTTAAAGGAAATTATTATTATTTGTATATATATTTTAGGAGGAAGTTAATCATGGCAGGATTTGCTTTAGACAGCGAAGTATTGGATCCTATTGTTAACATAAAAGTCGTTGGTGTGGGCGGCGGCGGCGGAAATGCCTTGAACTGCATGGTTAATGCGGGAATAAAGGACATTGAATACATATCGGTAAACACTGATGCAGCAGCACTCAGATCTTCTAAAGCAACCGTTAAGATACAAATAGGCGCTAAGCTTACTCGCGGACGCGGAGCAGGAAACAAGCCGGAAATCGGTGAGCGTTCGGCTCAGGAAAACAGAGATGAAATTGCTGCCGCTCTTAAAGGCGCAAACATGATTTTTATTACAGCGGGAATGGGCGGAGGAACCGGAACTGGTGCCGCTCCTGTCGTTGCTGAAGTTGCTAAGGAAATGGACATTCTCACTGTTGCCGTTGTTACAAAGCCTTTTCATTTTGAAAGAGAACAGAAAATGCAGCAGGCTGAAAAAGGAATCGAGGAGCTTAAAAAGCACGTTGATTCGCTTGTTGTTATTCCTAATGAAAGACTGCTTATCGGTTCGGACAAGCCTCTTACAATGAAAGAAAGTTTTTCGCTTGCCGACAATATACTTAAAACTGGAGTAAAGAGCATTTCCGACCTTATCATTGAGGACGGCTTTATAAATCTTGACTTTGCCGATGTATCTTCAATCATGAAGGACGCTGGCTATGCACATATGGCTATCGGTCACGGAACAGGGAAAGACAAGGCTGCCGAGGCTGCAAACGCAGTTATCACCAGCCCGCTTCTTGAAACTTCAATTTCTGGTGCTAACCGTCTTCTTATCAATATTGTTATGTCAGAGGATGTTCTTTCTTCCGATGTTGATACCGCAACAAAGCTTATTTCCGATGCTGCCGCTGACGGCGTTGAAATCATCTTCGGTACTTCTTTCAAGGAAGATTTACAGGACGAGATGAATATTACCGTTATTGCTGCGGGCTTTGACGAATCAAAGCACAATGTTATTAAAATTGACAATCCTCTTTTGAATGATGCGGGAACTGCAAATACATCGTTTGACGACGGCGGCTTTGAAGACATTTTCAGAATTCTTGACAATAAAAGATAATAAATTAAATTAAAATCTAAGCCGCAGTGTATAAGCTTTTTAAAGCAATATGCACTGCGGTTTGTTGTTGTATACTATTAAAGGGGAGAGAAAAGCTTGCATAACACACTTGATTTTAGAAAAGGATTCAAAGACGGGATACCTATTGCACTAGGCTATTTTTCAGTTTCGTTCGCTTTTGGTATGCTTGCCGTTTCAAAAGGCTTTCCGATATGGGCACCGATTTTTACATCACTCACTAATTTTACCGGAACGGGACAGTTCGCGGGAATTGACCTAATCTCCGCTGGGGCGGGATATGCCGAAATAGCGTGTACACTGCTTATAATAAATCTCAGATATACGCTTATGTCGTTTTCACTTTCGCAAAAGCTTTCCGATGAAATTACAATTCCTCAGAGAATGGTTATCGCTTTTGGGAACACAGATGAAATCTACGGCGTTTCCATGCAGCAGTTTGGTTTTCTGACTTATCGTTACATGCTCGGAATAATTACCTGTTCGTTCCTTGGATGGGTTTTAGGCACAGCACTCGGCTCGGTGGCAAGCAGTATTTTACCGGTATCTGTTCTTAGCGCGCTGGGTATTTCGCTTTATGCGATGTTTATAGCAATAATAATTCCTCCGTCAAGAGAGTCAAAGCCGGTGTTGGGCATAATTATCTGTGCCGCTGTTTTCTCATGTCTGTTCAGATATGTCCCGATACTTTCAAAAATTTCGGGAGGCTGGGTTATAATAATTTCAGGAGTAATATCTTCTGCTGTTTTTGCAATGCTGTTTCCGGCGGGTAAAGAGGGGGACAGTGAAAATGCAGAATAGCGTTATAATTATTTCAATACTCATTATGGCGGCGGTAACATATATGACAAGGGCGGTTCCCTTATTGCTATGCAGAAAAAAGGTGGAGAACAGGTTTTTACAGCCGTTTTTGGTATATATGCCTTACGGCGTGCTTGCGGCAATGGTTTTCCCGAGCATTATTTATTCGACCGGAAGCATTATTTCGGCAATACTTGGTATGACGGCGGCACTTATTCTTGCTTTTTTCAAGCGCGGTCTGCTTACTGTTGCATTAATTTCCACCGCAGTAGTTTTTATTACAGAATTGATTATGAAGCTGCAATAAAAAAGTCATTTCTTTACAAAAAAGAAATGACAATAAAAATCAATACCCTGAAATATCAGAGCAAAATAAGATAAAAAATTGATAATCAGCCAATGCATATTTTTGAATATGTTATTTCATTATTTGATTGCAGTCTTGATTCTGTAATTTCAAGTACGCAGATATTCCCGTTAAGACAAGTGAATTTAATAAAATTCAGAGCTTCTTCAGCACGGATATATTTTTTAGTATATAGTTCTCCCGTGCTATTGTTTTTGCATAGCAGTTCAATCATTATAATACACCTCGTTTAAAATTTTCTCTGAATAAATTAGTATAAATAAAAGTGACTCTTTCAAATAGATAATTAAAGACAACAGATGCAATTTTCTTAAATTAAAACCATACTCTTTGCAAATTTATAAATCCTATTATAATATATAACTTCTCAGGAGCTTACTTCTGGACATTAATTTAATAAAAATATTATTATTCTACATTTTTCACAGATTCCCGCAATATTTCTTAATTATGTTTCACTAATAACACAATAAATTTGAAAGCGTACTCATTTCGGGCTTTATTATAAAACTGCAATAAAAAAATCATTTCCTTATTAAAAGAAATGACAATAAAAATCAATACCCTGAAACTTCAGAGTACAAATAATGAAAAATTCATAATCAACCGATACATATTTTTGAATATGTTATGACATTGTTTGATGCCAGCCTGGACTCGCAAATCTCAAGCACGCATATATTCCTGTTACGACAAGTGAATTTAATGAATTCCATAGCTTCGTCAGCACGAATATATTTTTTTGTATATAGTTCTCCCGTGCTATTGTTTTTGCATAGCAGTTCAATCATTATAATACACCTCTTTAAAATTTTGTCGTATGAGCATATTGGATGGATTACATTAATAAAAAGTCATTTCCTCCGGATTGCTTCAAGGTTTTTTTAAGCTTGGCAAGAGCTTCCGATAAATCGTAAATACTATCGTATTTTTCGGAGATATTTTTTATCCCCGAAACGGATAACGATAAAAGAGGGAATTTTTCAATTTCACCTTTTCTGTTTTTACTTATAATAAATTTGTTATGAAAATCATCTCCATTATAAAATTCGCAGTTAAGCGATTCAAATGAATTAATAATATGATGGCAGATTTCTTCTGGCTTGTTAAAATTACCGATGATTACAAAATCGTCGCCGCCTATGTGGCCGACAAAGGTATTGTCATATGAAAGGTTTTTCAGGATTTTTGCCGCATTTATTATTACCTTGTCACCCTGTTCAAAGCCGTATACATCGTTATATGCTTTGAAATTGTCAATATCTATGTACATAACGGTATAGTTATTGCCGCATTTCAGACAGGAGGACAATCTGTTTTCTATTTCAGAATTTCCGGGGAGCCCCGTGAGCGGATTTTGATTTTTGGCATTTTGGAGTTCAATGTCTGTTATTTTTTGAAGAATGTCTTTTACGGATACGGTGCCGAAGAGCTTTCCGTCCTTTGTTATTACGACAAAATCATAAATATTTTCTTGTTTTCTCAGTGTGGCAATATGCGAAACAACGCTTATCGGTGTCATATAGTCAACGGAAAGGAAATCAGTATCCATAAGGTGCGAAATTTTCTTTTTCTGATTAAGTGAAAATCCATATCTTCCGCTAAGCTGGACAATAAGCTTGTTTTTCATGACAACGCCGACAACCTCACCGTTTTCCGTAACGCATAAACCTTGAGAAGATGAATCGGATTTAAGTATATTGTATACCTGTTCAACCTTTGTGCTGGGAGAAACAGAAATAGCATCGCTTCTTAAATTGTCGATATGAATGTCGGAGGCCTGCCTTCCGCTGCTGCGGTTTTTCTTTGAATTTTTCGATTCTATTATGCTTATTACTTTAGGATTGATTGGGGTTATGTTTTCGTTAGGAGTTTTAATGAAATATCCCTGACCGTACTGAATGCCGAGATTTATGAGAGTTAAAAGCTCGTCTTCGGTTTCAATTCCCTCTGCGATAATATTTATATTTGAACTGTATGAAAGCTCAAGCATACTTTTAACCAGCGAATATTTAAGATTATCAAGATGAATATTCCTGATAAGTTTCATATCGATTTTTATATAATGCGGCTTAATATCACTGATAAGATTAAGCCCCGAATAGCCTGCGCCGACGTCGTCAATAGCTATCATATACTTTTGCTTTTTATAATGCGAAACGGTTAGAAGAAAGTCGGACATATTCGTAATTGCGCTTTTTTCCGTTATTTCAAATATTATATTTTCGGGAGTAATTTTAAACTTCTCCAAATATTCCTTTGTGAAACCCTGCCGGAACTTATTATCGTGCATTATATTAGGGTTGACGTTAAGAAAAAGCTTTTTATCAATCGGGGGCTTAAGCTTTACATAAGCTGTTTCAAGGGCGGTGGTTCTGCAAAGGTATTCCAGATCCCAGGTCCTGTTTTCCGCTATTGAAAAATCAAATAATTCCTCAATAGAAAAATATTTATTATCGTCGGTTATTCTGCTTAATGCCTCATAGCCAAGCACGCTCGAATCCCTTAAAGAAATTATCGGCTGGAAAACGGTTTTGATTTTTTTCTTTTCGATTATGTCGTTTAAGTCATAAGATGTAATCCCCAAAATAATTTCTCCTTTTTTAACAAATTTATCTTACTAAATTATATCAAATCAATAAACCCAAATACAATCATATTTAAGTGATATCAGAGTTAAATTAAGGTAAACATTAGCGTATGTTTATAAATAGAATATAGATTAATTGAAATTTTTGTGATAAAATAATAAAAACGAAAGAACGGTGAAACATAATGGAAATTGAAAAAATTATGTCCAAAATTGACAACACGCTTTTAAAGCCGACAGCTATATGGGATGACATTAAAGCACTTTGTGAGGAGTCTTTAAAATATAAAATGGCGTCGGTATGCATTCCTATGTGCTATATAAAGGACACCGCCGAATTCCTCGAAAAAAAACTGCCCGTATGTACGGTTATCGGGTTTCCTTTAGGGTATTCTTCTTCGGAAGCAAAGCTTTTTGAAGCACGGGAAAGCATAAAGCTTGGTGCCGATGAAATTGACATGGTTATAAATATCGGCAAGCTTAAATCAAAGGATTATGATTATATCAAGAATGAAATTTCAAGAATAAGAGAGGCTGCCGCTGATAAAATTCTTAAAGTAATTATCGAAACCTGTTATCTCAATGAAGATGAAAAAATTAAAATGTGTGAAATAGTTACCGAAACAGGTGCAGATTTTATAAAAACGTCAACAGGCTTTGGCACTGACGGAGCAACTCTTGAGGACATAAAGCTTTTTTCGCAGAATATCGGAAAAAATGTTAAAATCAAAGCGGCGGGCGGAATAAGGACAATCGGCGATGCTGTTGATTTTATAAATGCGGGGGCGGAGAGGCTCGGCACAAGTGCAGGAGCAAAAATATATCAGGCATATTTATCCGGCGACAGCGGACAAATAAATTCAGCATATTGAAGGGGTGAATAATATGACTAAACGAGTTTTTCTTATCGTTCTTGACAGCTTCGGAATAGGTGAACTTCCCGATGCGGAAAATTACGGCGACAAGGGGAGCAATACACTTAAAGCCGTAAGCCGTTCAGAAAAATTCAATCTCGCCAGCCTTAAAAAGCTAGGACTTTTTAACATTGACGGCGTTGATGTATGCGAAAAAGAAAAAGCGCCTCTTGCAAATTTCTGCAGAATTGCAGAAAAATCAAAAGGCAAGGATACAACGACAGGACATTGGGAAATTGCCGGAATAATCACCGAAAAGCCGTTCCCGACATATCCTGACGGCTTTCCAATAGAAATTACGGAAAAGCTTGAAAATGAAACGGGGAGAGGAATCCTCTGCAACAAGCCATATTCGGGGACAAAGCTTCTTCTCGACTACGGTGAGGAGCATATTAAGACAGGAAAGCTTATTGTTTATACCTCGGCGGACAGCGTTTTACAGATTGCCGCACACGAGGATGTCGTTCCCGTTGAAAAGCTTTATGAATACTGCAAAATTGCAAGAAAAATTATGACAGGAAAACACAGTGTCGGAAGAATTATAGCAAGACCGTTCACAGGGGCATATCCTGAATTTACGAGAACATCAAGAAGGCATGATTTTTCACTTGTTCCGCCAAAGGATACAATGTGCGACATACTTTGCAAAAATAATATCGACGTTATCGGAGTGGGGAAAATATTCGACATTTTCGCGGGCAAGGGAATTCAAAAAACCTTTCCCACAAAAAACAATGACGACGGAATGGAAAAGATAAAAGAGTTACAGAATGAGGATTTCAACGGGCTTGCGTTCATTAATCTTGTCGATTTTGACATGGTTTACGGACACAGAAACGACGTTGACGGATATGCGGGCGCGCTGACAAAATTCGACGAATTTATCGGCGGCTTTATCGAAGATATGAGAAATGAAGATGTTCTGATAATTACCGCTGACCACGGTTGTGACCCCTCAACGGAAAGTACCGACCATTCGAGAGAATATATTCCTCTTTTGATTTACGGCAAAGAACTTAAAAACGGAGTAAATCTGGGCACAAGAATGACTTTTTCGGACATAGGCAGAGCGGTGCTTGACTTATTTTCGCTAAAGGGTGACATTTGCGGAGAAAGCTTTCTACATCTGATTAAGTGATATATTCCTCAATATCTTTTCTTAATTTTAAGAGTGCTGCATCTTTTTGCTTACATTCCAGCATAATATTGCATTCACCGATTTCGCATTTGAGCAGAGCTTTTTCAAGCTCAAAGTAATCCTTTAAGTCGATAAAATCGCTGTGAGCATGAATTTTTCTGTCACAGTCGCTTGAAAGATGAAGCTTGGGGGTTCTTTTCCCCCAGCTTGCTGTGCATTCTTTTACCCCCTCTTCAAAAGATAAAGCTCCTTTGTTCCAATGAAAATGCCTGTTGTCGAATACAACGGGAATACCGATTTTGTCGTGGATTGACAGACAATCGTCAGCGGTAAAGGAGTTCTGGTCGTTTTCAATTACGAGGATATTTTTCGCGGAGTTACTGAGCTTTTCAAAATTAAAGCAAAAAGCGTCACATGCTTTTTCTGTATCTTCATAAGCGCTTTTTACCCCGACATGAACAGTGAGGTTTGGAACTTTTTCCAGCTCCATATAACCGAAGATATCTCCGAAAAAATTCAGCGAAGTTATAGTTTTTTCGACGACGTCCTCTCTTTTTGAGTTGAGGACAAAGTAGTGTGAAAGGTGCGAAGAAAGCTGCATATTATATGAATTTGCAAGTTTTCCTATATGCTTCAGCTTTGTTTTATAATCCGAAAGGGAATAGTAATTCAAGTCAAGCTGAGGGAAAAGCTGTTCGGGAATTCTGAATGCCGTAATTTTATTTTCATAGTTTTTTTCAAGTAGTTTGTAGAGATTATTAAGGTTAATATCGGATTTTTCTGTGAGATATTTTCGGCACTGTTCAGAATTATGCCTGTCAAGGTAGGTTTTGGTTGACGCATTATTGCACCGTAAATCCTTGTTGAGTACAGAAATACAGCAATATCCGAAATTTATTTTCATAAATGCTCCTAAAAAGTTGATGATAATATTATTGCATTTATTTTATAAGATGATACAACAACAGCCTGACAGGATACTGTCAGGCTGTAAATTTTAAAGAGAGCTTTCAAAACTTTGTGCGAGCGAATTGATGTTATTAAAATCGTCCTCGGTCGGCTTCATTAGGAAACGATAGGGGTCGCTGACAGGCTTTAATCCGAAAGATACCGCTCTGTCGTGAAGCATTTTGCACGCCTCACCGCTCCAGCCGTACGAGCCGAATACCATAAAAGGCTTGCCTTTGCCGGTTACTGCGTCAATCGACGAAATCAAATCCCAGACGGGCTTAAGTGCGTCACGGTTAATGGTGGGAGAGCCAAACATTACGCCGCTTGCATTTTCAAAAGCCTCAACAAGTTCACCGTAAGAATGCTCGATAATGTTATATGCTTCGGTCTTTATGCCAAGCTTTGTCAGTTCTTCTTCAAAAGCCTCGGCGGCGCTTTTTGTATATCCGTAAGCCGAAACATAAAAAATCGCTGCGTTTTTTTCTTTGACTTTAGGGAGCGACCACTCACGGTAAAGCTCCATAGCCTTTTTAAATCCGTTTTTAAGAACAGGGCCGTGGCTTGTGCATACCATATCAAAGTCAAGCTTTTCGAGATGGTCAAGTCCGTCAATAACGAATTTTTTGAAAGGCCCGAAAATTGCCGAATAATAATAAGCGAAAGATTCATCATATGCCTTAGGATAAGTTATTTCATCATCGGTTAGCAAAGGTTCGCAGTAATGACATCCGAGAAAATCGCAGGTGAAAACCGTCTTTTGTTCTGGAATATAGGTGAACATACTGTCCGGCCAATGAAGATTGGGTGAAACAATGAATTCCGCATCCATTCCGTTGCCCAAAGAAAGCTTGTCGCCTGTTTTTACAACAAGGCTGTTAAAATCCCTGTTGACAATGTTGCGGATGTTTTTTATTGCTGCTGATGTACCGACAATAGTGATATCAGGGTTGATTTCCAAAAGAGTTAAAATACTTCCGCTATGGTCAGGCTCGGTATGATTCATGATAATATAGTCGATATTTTTCGCCGGAGTAATTTCTTCAATATTATCAAGCATTATCTTAGCAAATTTTTCGTGTACCGTTTCAACGAGAGCGATTTTTTCACCCTTAATTAAATATGAATTGTATGAGGTGCCGTATTCTGTCTTCATAATAATATCGAATACACGAAGATTCGGATTTATAGCGCCTGTATAGTATATTCCGTTTTTTAATTCTTTCATAACTTCTCCTTGTCAAATGATCGCTGATTTCTGAAATTAAAGCTTAGTGAAGTTTTCCTTGCTTAGTCCGCAGATAGGACAGACCCAATCCTCAGGAACATCTTCCCATCTTGTGCCTGGTTCAATTCCGCTTTCCGGATCACCCTTTGCCTCATCGTAAATGTAAGAACAAGCGCATTCGTACTGTGACATAAATAAAAACCTCCTTATTTCTTGTATTTTTAATATAGCATTTTAAACTATACTTGTCAAGTATAGTTTAAAATATATTATATTTTTTTATAAACCTAGTATACTTTAATTTTCCATAATAAATATGAACACTATGTTAAAATTCGTCACTGTCGGATTTTTGCTTCAAAGCATTAAGAATATCCGGAATTTCTTTGGTTTCCGAATAAATATAATGCACAGGCTCGTTGATATTTTCAATATAGTGAGCATCTGAATCCGAAATGATTTTGCAGTTTTTTAAGTAGCCGTGCTGCTTTGTGAGCTTATCGAGAAATCCCGTATGTTTAACCTCCGCACAGGCAAATCTGCTGTCGGGCGGGATAAATCCGAGATTTGAAATAAGGCTGTTTGCACTTTTGTCGATATGAGCCGGAATCATAATTCCCCCAAATTCCGAAACCACGTCAAAAACCTCGTCAAAGTTTATTTCCGTTGCGTTTATCAGAAGAAACTCTTCCGTTCCCGTAATAGTATCGTCCTTATCGCAAATTTGCTGTTTTCCGAATATTTTTTCATCATTTTTAATCTGCGGAAGCTTTTTATGAATAAAGCTATCAAAGGCCATTGCTTTTTCAAGCGACGGAAAAAGGCAGACAACGTGAACTTCTTCGGAAGTGGTAAGCTCCATTCCGGCAATTGCAGTAATACCGTATTCTTTTGCAAGTTCCATTACAGCCTGACAGTTCTTACAGCTGTTGTGGTCGGTTAGTGCAATAACGTCAAGACCCTTTAATGCCGCCATTCCGACAATGTTTGACGGGAGCATATCATCATTGCCGCAAGGGGAGAGGCATGAATGAATATGCAGGTCGTAGTACAGCTTAAGCATTTAAAATATTATGCGCAATCAATCCCGTATCAAAAACGGGAAGACTGCTTTTTAAAACGGTTACACCCTGCTGCTTTGCTTTTTGGAGCATTACCTCGTCGGGGGAAATATCCTCCGCAAGAACTATACAGCCGCCCTCTGTCAGAACGCAGACCGCAACCGAATTCATATTTCCCATAACCGTAATCCATACGGAATTTGCGGGGTTTTTTGACATTACAATGCTTAAAAGATCACAGCAGAAAACCTTTGAAAGCTCGGTATCGGTGTTATCTCCCTCGCTGACAATCTCAAAGTTTGATTTTTTGATAAATTCGCTGAGTTTCATATGGATTCCCCCATTATTCTTCCGCATCATTCTGCGGCTCTGTTTTTGAATCAAGCATTGTAAATTCGTCCGAAAGCTTGTGAATATATTCTCGTAAAAGGTGGACGCAGTCACGTTCGTGAGCCACTCCGCGGACAATATCCTCGGCAAGCGCCTTACAGGTCGGCGCGCCGCATGAGCCGCAGTCAAGCCCCGGGAATTTCGAGCAAAGCTCTTCAACCGTTGCCATCATTATAATACTTTCTTTAATGTCTGCTCCTAACGTAAAAACAGGCTGGTATTCAATTTCCTTGTCCCAGAAAACGCCGTCAGGATTTTCGCTTCCTATATGGTTACAGGCAACAGGAAGATATTTTCTCAGTCTGTCAAGCTTTGCCTTTGCGACATAAGGATTTTCAACTGTCAGAACTCCTCCGACACAGCCCGCACTGCACGCGTTAAGCTCGATGAATTCAAGCGAAGTGAATTTCTGATCCTCAAGGTCTTCAAGAACTCTAATAACATTTTCTATTCCGTCGGCGGCAAGATAGCTGTCGGTCAGGATTCCGCCGGCTTCTCCTCCGCTTTTACCCCAGCTTACGCCGATTTTTCCCGCTGACGAAAGGTCTTCGGGGCTGATGCTGCAATCTTTCATATATTCCAGAAGATGCTGGTATATGTCTTTTATTGCGATGACAGCATCAACTTCAGAACTTTCAAAGCCAATGGGAGATTTCACCGCCGTTACTTTTGCCGGACAGGGAGAAATAAATACTATCCCTATTTTTTCTGACGGGAGTCCCGTTTTTTTCATTGCAATTCTTCGTGCTTCCTTAGCGGCAAAGTCAATGGGGGCGGCGATTGGAAGAAGATGCTCGATAAGGTTCGGAAAGCGTATGCTTATAAGTCTTACAACGGACGGACAGGCGGAGGAAATGAACGGCTTTTTTGACGGATTTTCAGTAATATATTTTCTGGACATTTCCGAAACCATTTCAGCCGCTCTTGCAACCTCATAGACATCGTTAAAGCCCATTTTTTTGAGAGAATTAAGAACAATATTGACATCCTCAAGATTGTTGAACTGTGCATAAAGCGACGGAGCGGGAAGAGCAACGGTATATTCATAATTGCTTAAAATATCAAGAGAATCATAGGTAGCCTGTTTTGCGTGATGAGGGCAAATTCGTATGCATTCTCCGCAGTCAATACAGAATTTTTTCGTAATGACAGCCTTGCCGTTTCTTACTCTTATTGCCTGTGTCGGGCATCTTTTTATACAGTTTATGCACCCTTTGCACAAGGACTTGTCCAATCTTACGGAGTTATAAAATACGCTGTCTATTTTTATCATCCCCTAATGGCCTTATTTAAAAATTATGTAAGGCTACATTTTTACTTTCATTGTTACGGTAGTGCCTTTTCCCACAACTGACTGAATTTCCATTTCATCGGAATATTTTTTCATATTGGGAAGTCCCATTCCGGCGCCGAAACCGAGATTTCTTACATTATCGGGCGCTGTAGACCAGCCCGCCTGCATGGCCTGTTCGATGTCCTTTATTCCGGGTCCCTTGTCTTTAAGTGTCATAGTTATTTCATCGGGAGTTATTTCAACGTCGATTTCTCCTCCGTTTGCGTGAATAACCATATTTATTTCTCCCTCATACATTGCAATGGCAACCTTCCGAACAACCTCAGGCGAAACGCCCATTCTTTTGAGCTTTGACTTTATGTCGCTCGAAGCTTCGCCTGCACGGGTAAAGTCGTCAGGAGAAACCGTATATTTCAGCTTTATTGTATCACTCAATTTTCTGCACCTCCGCGGAGACCGTTTTCATACAAAATTCCGCATGCGGAAAACATTCTCATGGAAGTTGAAAGCAGAACAATCTCACGCTCTTTTGCAAGATCGATAACAGTTTGGTCGGGGAGCTTTCCGCGGACAAAAACAATACAGACTATATCCATCATTTCGGCAGTTCTTACAACTTGTGGGTTGCAAAGACCTGTTAAAAGAACGGATTGGTCTTTAACGAATGCAAGAACATCGCTCATCATATCAGAACCACAGGCTGTATGAACCTCACGGCCGATGAATTCTTCACCGTAAAGAAAAGAAGCTTTCAGGTGATTTTTTATATCGTTGACAGTCATGGATAATACTCTCCTTATTAAATTCAAAAATTTTATAAATTATATCACAAATAATATAAATTTACAACCGCTATTTATATTTTATTTATATATAAAGCATATAAAATTAAAATATAAAACAAAGTATTGTATACTTATGAAGTCCATAATTGTGCAAGTTTGACAAATTTCTACTGCTTTGTTGGTAACTTATTTTTGTAGCTTTTTTAACAATGTTATGGTATAATAAATCACATATGATAATAGGACAGTTCTGTTCTGTTAATATGTTTTTTGTCAATGACAAAACTCAACTTTCAAGGAGGTTCTAAAATGGGCTTGGAAAAAAAGACAGTTCCTTTTGCCGGCACTGCCGAACAGGAAGAAAAGTTATTAAAAGTTATTGCCGGGCATAAGGAGGACAAGGGAGCGTTAATGCCTGTTCTTCAGAAGGCACAGGAAATCTACGGTTATCTCCCAATTGAAGTGCAGACAATCATCGCAAAAGAAATGGATGTTCCGATGGAAAAAATTTATGGGGTAGTAACATTCTACTCACAGTTTTCACTTGCTCCTAAGGGTAAATACAAAATTTCCGTATGTCTGGGAACTGCTTGCTATGTAAAGGGTTCTGGCGATATTTACAACAAACTTATGGAAAAGCTCGGGATTACAGGCGGAGAATGCACTCCCGACGGCAAATATTCTCTTGAAGCATGCCGCTGTATAGGCGCCTGCGGACTTGCACCTGTTATGACAGTCAATGAAGATGTTTACGGACGTCTTACAGTCGATGATATCGGCACAATATTAGAAAAGTACAACGACTGATATGATGCCTGAAATTTCGCTTAACGTACTTGACGTGGCACAGAATTCAATCCGCGCAGAAGCGAAGCTTGTTGAAATTGATGTTATTGCCGATACTGATGCCGATACTCTTGAGATAACGATAAAAGATGACGGCTGCGGCATGACAGAGGAACAACTTGAAAAAGTTACAGATCCCTTTTTCACAACAAGGACAACAAGAAAAATTGGATTAGGAATTCCGTTTTTCAAGCTTGCGGCGGAGAGCACGGGCGGGAATTTTTCAATAAGCTCACAGGTTGGGATAGGAACTGACGTAAAAGCGGTTTTTGTTCTCTCAAATATAGACAGAATGCCTTTGGGGGATATGACAAGTACGGTGCATATGCTTATAACTCTTAATAAGGATATAGATTTTTTATACAGATATAAAATTGATGACAGAGAGTTTATTCTTGACACGAGAGAATTCAGAGAAGTATTAGGCGAAGAATGTCCCTTTGATCTCCCTGAAATCTCCGGTTATATTAAGGATTATTTAGCGGAGAATAAAAAAGAGACTGACAGGGGAATGGTTATATAAAATCGTGTATTTCCCATAATTCCAAATAAGAGGAGGAAATGTTCAAATGAAATCATTGGAAGAATTAAAAGCTATAAGAGATAGAATGCAGGGACAGGTTAATATCCGCGAAGAAGATGCAGATTCACTGCGTATCGTCGTAGGTATGGCTACATGCGGTATTGCCGCAGGTGCAAGACCTGTGCTTACTGCATTTTCTGACGCTGTTCAGGAAAAAGGTCTTAAAAATGTTGCTGTTGTTCAGACAGGCTGTGTTGGTCTTTGCCAGTATGAACCTATCGTTGAAGTTTATTCAAAGGGAAACGAAAAGGTTACATACGTAAAGATGACAGCTGAAAAAGCTAAAGAAGTTATTGAACAGCATATTGTCGGCGGTAAAATCGTTACAAAATATACTATAAATTCCGAAAAAATCGGATAATTGAGGAGGCTACAAAAAATGTATCGTTCACACGTATTGGTCTGCGGCGGAACAGGTTGTACTTCCTCGGGAAGTCACCAGATTGTTGAAGCGCTTCAGAAAGAAATTGATAAAAACGGACTTACAAATGAAGTTCAGGTAGTTAAAACAGGATGTTTCGGACTTTGTGCATTAGGTCCTATTATGATTGTGTATCCTGAGGGAAGCTTTTATTCAATGGTAAAACCGGAAGATATTCCGGAAATTGTTTCCGAACATCTTTTAAAGGGACGTATTGTTTCACGTCTTCTTTATAATGAAACCGTTACAGAAAACGGAATTAAATCACTTAACGAAACAAACTTCTATAAAAAGCAGCACCGTGTCGCTTTAAGAAACTGCGGTGTTATCAACCCTGAAAACATCGAAGAATATATCGGTACAGACGGTTATGCCGCACTCGGAAAGGTTCTTACCGAAATGTCTCCTGACGACGTTATCAAGTGTATTCTTGATTCCGGACTCCGCGGAAGAGGAGGAGGAGGATTCCCTACGGGAAGAAAGTGGCAGCTTGCTAAGGATCTTGTAAAGGGCGGACAGAAATATGTTTGCTGTAATGCCGACGAAGGCGATCCGGGCGCATTCATGGACCGTTCAGTTCTTGAGGGCGACCCTCACGTTGTTCTTGAAGCTATGGCTATCGCAGGATATGCAATCGGGGCTTCACAGGGATATATCTACGTTCGTGCGGAATATCCTATCGCAGTTCAGAGACTTGAAATTGCTATTAAGCAGGCGCGTGAATACGGACTTTTGGGGAATAATATTTTTGGGACAGATTTCTCATTCGATATAGGTTTAAGACTTGGTGCAGGAGCATTCGTGTGCGGAGAAGAAACCGCACTTATGACTTCAATCGAAGGAAACCGCGGCGAGCCTCGTCCTCGTCCTCCTTTCCCTGCTGAACAGGGCCTTTTCAAAAAGCCTACAATCCTTAACAACGTTGAAACCTATGCTAACATTCCTCAGATCATCTTAAAGGGTGCTGACTGGTTTGCTTCAATGGGTACTGAAAAATCAAAGGGAACAAAAGTATTTGCTCTCGGCGGAAAAATCAATAACACAGGACTTGTTGAAGTTCCTATGGGTACAACACTCCGTGAAGTTATTGAAGAAATCGGCGGCGGCATTCCTAACGGAAAGAAGTTTAAGGCTGCACAGACAGGCGGGCCTTCCGGCGGATGTATCCCTGCTGAGCATTTCGATATTCATATCGATTATGACAACCTTATTTCAATCGGCTCAATGATGGGTTCAGGCGGACTTATCGTTATGGACGAAGACACTTGTATGGTGGACATGGCAAAATTCTTCCTTGAATTCACAGTTGATGAATCCTGCGGAAAGTGTACTCCATGTCGTGTCGGAACAAAGAGAATGCTTGAAATTCTTGAAAAAATCACAAATGGCAACGGAACTCTTGAAGACCTTGACAAGCTTGAGAAGCTCTGTTACTACATCAAGGAAAATGCACTCTGCGCACTTGGACAGACGGCTCCTAACCCAGTTCTCTCAATGATGCATTTTTTCAAAGATGAGTATATCGCTCATATTGTTGACAAAAAATGTCCCGCTGGAGTATGTAAGTCACTTCTCAGCTTTGAAATTATTGCTGACAAATGTAAGGGCTGTACACTTTGCGCAAGAGTATGTCCCGCAGGTGCAATTTCAGGTGAGGTTAAAAATCCTCATACTATCGACAAGAGTAAGTGCGTTAAGTGCGGCGCATGTATGGAAAAATGCCGCTTCGGCGCAATAGTAAAGAAGTAGGAGGAATAGGAATAAATGGAAAACTTAAACATTAAAATTAATGGAATGAACGTAGTCGCTCCGAAAGGTTCTACCATTCTTGAGGCAGCTAAAATTGCAAATATTGATATTCCTACCTTGTGCTACATGAAAGATATCAACGCAATAGGTGCCTGCCGTATCTGTATGGTTGAGGTAAAGGGCGCAAGAAGCCTTGTTTCTTCTTGTGTTTATCCTATTTTCGAGGGTATGGAAATATTCACAAATACGCCTAAGGTTCTTGATTCAAGAAAGAAAACTCTTGAGCTTATCCTTTCAACACATGACAGAAAGTGTCTTTCATGCGTAAGAAGCGGAAGCTGTGAGCTCCAGACACTTTGTCATGACCTTAAGGTTGAAGACGAAGGAATTTATGACGGCGAAAATGAAAAGTATGACATTGACTTCTCAGCTACACATATGTACCGCGACAACAACAAATGTATTCTTTGCAGACGCTGCTCGGCTGTTTGTGAAAAGGTTCAGGGAATAGGTGTTATCGGCGCAAATGAGCGCGGATTTAAGACACACATTTCTTCAGCATTTGAACAGGGTCTCGGCGACACTTCATGCGTATCCTGCGGACAGTGTATCGCTGTATGTCCTACCGGCGCTCTTTCTGAAAAAGACAATACTGACGAAGTATTTAAGGCACTTGCTGATTCTTCAAAGTATGTTATTGTTCAGACAGCTCCTGCTGTTAGAGCGGCTTTAGGTGAAGCTTTCGGCTATCCTATCGGAACAAACGTTGAAGGAAAAATGGCTGCCGCTTTGAGAAGACTCGGCTTCAAGCAGGTATTTGACACCGATTTTGCTGCTGACCTCACAATCATGGAAGAAGCAACAGAGTTCCTTGACAGAGTAAAGAACGGCGGAAAGCTCCCTCTCATCACTTCATGTTCACCTGGATGGATTAAATACTGTGAGCATTATTTCCCTGACATGACAGAAAATCTTTCTTCATGTAAATCGCCTATGCAGATGTTTGGTGCAACCGCAAAGACATATTTTGCTGAGAAAATGGGCATTGACCCTAAGGATATGGTTGTCGTTGCAGTTATGCCTTGTACAGCTAAGAAGTTTGAAATCGGACGTGATGATGAAAATGCCGCAGGAACTGCTGACGTTGATATTTCAATCACAACGAGAGAACTTGCAAGAATGGTTGAACGTGCAGGAATCAACTTCAAGGATCTTCCTAATGAAGAATTTGATGCACCTCTCGGAATCAGCACAGGTGCTGCTGTAATCTTCGGTGTAACCGGAGGAGTTATGGAAGCGGCTCTCAGAACTGCTGTTGAAACTCTGACAGGCGAAGAATTAAAGAACCTTGACTTTAACGATGTCCGCGGTCTTGCTGGAATCAAGGAAGCAACATATAACGTTGCTGGAATGGACATTAAGGTTGCCGTTGCTTCAGGTCTTAACAATGCTAAGGAGCTTCTTACAAAGGTTAAGAACGGCGAAGCCGATTACCACTTTATTGAAATCATGGGATGCCCGGGCGGCTGTATCAACGGCGGCGGACAGCCTCAGCAGCCTGCTTCTGTACGTAACTTCACTGATATTCGTGAAGCAAGAGCAAAAGCACTTTACGATCAGGATGCCGGAATGACTGTAAGAAAGTCACATGAAAATGAGGCTATCAAGGCACTTTATAAGGATTACTTCGGTACTCCGGGAAGCCACAAGGCACATGAAATCCTCCATACGTCATATGTCAAGAGAGGACTTTATAAATAAAATCTATTAAATCCCGATTTTTAAATGTCGGCGATAGAAAAGTATTATGAAAAGATTGCGTAGTTTTCGGACTACGCAATCTTTTTTTAGGTATAGAAAAGCAGCCAAACGGTTAAGCTTGACTGCTGTATAATATTTCACGAATTAAATTATTGCCTGTTGCATTGATTTTTCGCCTGTAACTTTTTCTCCGCAGGAATTTGCCCATCTTTCAGTGTAAAAAGAAAAATACGATATATTATTTTCCTTTCTGATTTTTTTATATTTCGGAGTCATAAACCAAACGGAAGACGGTAATCCTATCACAGGCATATATAATGGTCCTAATAATAACGATTGTATTGTATGCCCGTATTCATGAACAAGTGTTTTTGAATATGTGCTTTCTTCAGGGTTTCTCTTATCTCTAGGTGGATTAATAGATAGAAAAACAAATAATCCAAGTGATGTACTAAACGGCTTTGACCACTCTGTTATTACTGCACCATGATAAAAATAATGTTTGCTTTTTAAATTGAGTAAAAAGCCTGTAAAGCCTATGAGAGTTTGAATACAGCCCCAAGTACATTGCCAGAAAAAATACAAAAATCTTTTCATTTTCGTTGCCTCAATCTTTTTATATTATGCTGGAATATTGTTACAACATTTCTGTTAAAAATTATTTACATATATATTATACAATCATTGATTTCAAAAGTAAAGGCGGACATAGTTATCCGCCATAAAAATCATAATT
The DNA here is from genome assembly GCA_035352975.1 of Oscillospiraceae bacterium. Lineage (GTDB taxonomy): Bacteria > Bacillota > Clostridia > Oscillospirales > Ruminococcaceae > DAOPYP01. Next base: position 4 of record DAOPYP010000020.1, on the reverse strand, counting down.
AACC
>DAOPYP010000019.1:0-20632 GCA_035352975.1 Oscillospiraceae bacterium | reverse complement strand
GAATTCTATTTTAAAGCTGTAGCGATCGTTTCCGTAATTCTGAACCTGACTTAATGAAGTGTTGCCCTTTGCGCGGACAGCTACGTTTTTATAGGATTCGCCGTCAATAACAACAGTACAGTTGGCATATTCTTCGTTGGTGCAGGTTTCAAGAAAACTATCCCAGTCATCCATTACAATATCAATGCTATGAACTTTTTCAGTATTAAACAAACGGTCTTCATAGCCTAACGAGCTGTCTTTTTTTTGAATGCCAAAGCTTTCAGCATTCATTAATAAAACGGTAATGGCAAGGCAAATACACAGCACGGCATAACAGATTTTATTAAAATGCTTATGTATTGACATAGAATGCGCCTCCTTAACCCATGTAATCGCCGTTATAGCTAACTAAAACTGCGCTGTTTACGCCGTTCATTTCGGAAAGAATGTTAATGAAATCGGTGTTGTCGTCTTTAAGTCTTACTTCCATATTAAGCTCAATGCTTCCCTTAACGGCTGTCTTGCTCTTAACAACAGAACGTACAGTTTCTTTCGATAGGAATTCTTTTGCTTTAATTTCGCTGTCATGGTCAGTACATGAAAGTACCACGATATAAGGGTTTACATGAGATTTTTTATTTACAAAAACAAGAAGAATAACACCGATGATTACACTTCCGATCACCGCCAATGGGATCATTCCGGCAGCCAGTACGATACCTACTGCAATTGACCAGAAAAGGAAGGCAATATCAAGTGGCTCTTTAATAGCGGTACGAAAACGGACAATTGAAAGAGCGCCGACCATACCAAGAGAAAGAACTACGTTTGATGTTACTGCTAAAATAACTACGGTCGTAATCATGGTGAGTGCTACCAATGTCACACCAAATGAAGAGGAAAACATTACTCCCTGATAGGTTTTCTTATAAATTAAAAAGATGAAAAGTCCTAATCCGAATGCTAAAATAAGAGCGATCGCCATATCCAGAATACTAACGCTTGCTATATTCTCCAGAAAACTTGATTTAAAAATATCACTGAATGTCATAATAAAAAATCCTTTCTTAGTTAAAAATTAATTTTTTTAGCCGTATATACGGCATATTGCATATTTAGAAAATGCGGATGAGCGGCGGCTTTCTAATTCTACTGCGCATTTTATAATATCGGGCAGATACTCGTCCCATTTAATTTCTAAAATAATGTTCGGGCTGCCCACCGGTACTGTAATGCAATCGGGATTAAGGAAATCCGTACAGCTCATGCCTGTCCTGATATTATAGTCCATCGTGACTCGAACATTTCCCGCTGGGAAAGTAAAGGCTTCTCTTGTGTAATCTACAATAGTTTTAGATCTTATTCCCTTGTTTTTCATTTTAAGATAAAGCTCTCTGACAAGCGGTCGGTCGTCAGTCTGCATAAAACTAATGTCGCCTGCAAGAATTTTCTGAGTTTCATCTATGGAGATTGATTCCAAAAGCTTATTGCAAAGTCCGTTTATTTTACTCTTTTTTTCAAGACGTATAAAAGATGTATCACCGTCGTAATAACGGATTCTAAACTTTTCACGCATATTGACACCATTTATTTTCTCTTTTAAAGCTGTATCATGTAAATCATCAAAATAAAGACTGCGAACGTTATATTTACCGTTTATTCCGTGAGGTTCAGGCTTCATCACCGCCGTAAGTCTTTGCCGCAGTATCAGCATATCCAAAGCGTTAATCTCGTGTTTCCATTCATTGCGAAATTTCATATCATTTCACTCCTTTCTGTCTATCGGTTTACATACATTTTACATAACGAACCTTAGTGAAAACTTAGAAAAGGCATCCGATTTCTCGAATGCCTTGTAAACAATTTATGAATACTCAAATTCTAACTTTAAAAGTTATACCGTTATCTTCCCGATATTCTGCGCTGATCGCACCTCCGTGTGCTTCTGCAATAGACCTTGCCGCCGAAAGACCTATACCATATCCGCCGCTTTTTTGTGTACGTGCTGAGTCGGCACGATAAAACCTGTCAAACAATTTATCAGCCGGACATTCAGGCAAATTCTCGCAGAAATTAGTGATTTCAAAATAAATGTTTTTATCTTGCTTCATAAGACGTACTGATATATTAGAATCATTCTTTGCGTACTTAACCGCATTATCGGTAAGAATGGATATCAGCCTTAAAAAAAGCTCCTTATTTACCGCTCGCTTGATATATGGTTCTATATGCTTTTCAATTGTCAGCCCTTTAAGCTCCATAGTTTCCCGAAACATATCAACTGACTGTTGAGTAAGCTCTGAAATATCCGCCTGTTCTTTTTTTTGAGCGGCGCTTATTTCATCCGCTTTTGACAGCGTCAGTAAGTTTTGCATAAGTCCGCTGAGCCTGTTAACCTGTTCTTTAATGTTAACGCTCCACTTATTTTCTCCATTATATAATTCCATTGCCTCTGTATTAGCAAGAATAATCGCGAGAGGAGTTTTGATTTCATGTCCGGCGTCGGTAACAAATTGCTTTTGACGTTCCATATTTTCCGCAATAGGCCGAATAGCCTTTTTTGACAGCAAAACGACAAGCAAAAGCATTGCTCCCCAGCAAATAATGCCGATGAATGCAGATAAAAATAAAATCCTTAAAACATTATGTGACGCCGCACTTGTGTCAAGGAATAAATAAATTGTCGCATTCTCCGTTTTCAAGTCAACTGATTTATAGCGAAAGCCGTGCGTTATGCCCTCGCTTTTTCTATTAACCAAAACCGTTTCAACTATCTCTTTAGCCTCGTCCTCTGATACGCTAGCAATACGGCTCACATCAATTCCAACAATTTTCCTGTCATAATCTATTTTTGCAGTAAAAAATACGGCAGACATTTTTTTATTCTCGTTTAAGGGTGCTTCAAGGAAGCCCGGCATTTCGCCTCTTGCCGGAGGGGGCTGCATACCAGGCATCTGGTTATTTATAAGGAATTCTAAAAGCCGTTCATTCTGACTTTCGTTAATGAAAGCGTTGCCGATATTTATAGCTCCAAGCAGTGCTAAAAGCAAAATAGTAATGGCAAGCATTGCGGTAAGGACAAATTTCTTTTGCAGTGTTCTTATCATCCTATCACCTCCAGCGTATAACCGATATTACGTTTTGCCTTAATCTCCACATTGGTGTCAAGTGCCAAAAGACGTTTGCGAAGATAGGAAATATATACCCAAACAATTCCTATTTCCGTGTCGGTTTCATATCCCCATACTTTTGTGAGCAAGTCTTCAGTTGAGAGGTAAATACCTTTATTGAGCATCAACAGCTCCATCATTTGATATTCTAATTTGGGGAGTATGAACGACTGACCATCGGCGGATAATTCATAGCTTTGCATATTAAGCGTTGTATTTCCGACCTTTAATATATCGGGAGTGAACTCTTCACGGCGGCGAAGCATTGCACGAATTCTCGCTAACAGCTCGCCCATATTAAAGGGCTTTGGCAGATAATCATCCGCGCCGGCATCTAAGCCTTCAATTCTGTCTTCGATTTCCGTTTTGGCGGTAAGAAGCAAAACCGGAGTATTGTTGCCCTCCTTACGGAGTCTGATCAGAACTTCAAGCCCGTTCATTTTCGGCATCATAATATCAAGAATAATGCCGTCATAATGCTCTGCCCTTGCAAAGTCATAGGCATCCTCTCCATTATAAACCGCATCAATTATATAGTTATGGTATTTTAAGACGTCAGTAACAGCCTCCGACATAGAACGCTCGTCTTCGGCATACAAAAGCTTCATATTATCACTCCCCGCCTTTATTATATATCCTCAAGCTTAGCCTTACCTTAGAATTTAAATAGATGTCTGACCTTTATTAAAAGTATGCGGACGAATATGATTATACTAAAGAAAAGCCCGAAGCCGCCGAATAGCGCTGTATCTCAAAACGAAAGTAATGACGATTCTCGAAATATGTGTTAAGGAATATTTACAATATTGCTGTCAATCCCCGCCGTGTCCATAACGCACTCGATAATTTCTTTTGATGAGTCCGGCCAAGTATAGTTTGATGTATCACATCCGGCACAATCCAAAAGGTCCTTTGCATTGTCACCTAAAAGCTGTTCACAAGTGCCGTTAATTAAGTCAAGCTTTCGTCTGAATTCGACCTGCTCATCATTGCCCTTGACAGCGAGCCAGTGAGTTATTTCTGCTTTAATTTCATCGGCAGTAAGTTTTGTATCTGCGCTCCAGTCAAGCAGAGCAACCGTGTAAGGTACCGAAGATAGTGAACAGCCTGCTGTGCCGGGAAATACGTTCTGTTCAATATCATCAAGTATTGCTGAAAGCTCAGTTTTGTCAGCTTTTGCCGAAGCCGCAGAGGACTCATCCTGCTTGGCGCTTGTTTCTATTGTGGTTTCAGAGGTCACCATAGCTTCCGCCGAAATTGTTGTAGTTTCTTCTTTAACAGCGGTTGCTTCTGGTTCAGTTTTTGGGTTTGTACCACAAGCCGTAAGTACAAGCATCATTGATACCGCTAATACAACAGCTGTAATTTTTTGAATATCATTTAATTTTAACACTTTCATTTTTATAACCATACTTTCTAAAAAATCTTATTTAACTTAAAAGCTCTTACTTTTTTAACAATTAAGTGAGCCTTTTTTACAACAATTATACCAAAGCACAGGAAAATGTCAATAAATATAAATCATAATTGTGGTAACCCCTGTCCGCAGTTTATACACTCAATGTATCTTTTCTCCACCCAGTGTATTTTTCAAAATAAATAATACACTGGGCAAATCCCTTATCTACGGGCTTTGTCGGCATTCAGTGTATAAATGTATAAATTTTTTGAGTTTATTTATATATTTTTATTACGTTAATACTTTATACATATTTATATACTCATTTTTTTCTCTCAGGAGTTGAAATAAAAATACATTTATACACTAAACGCTCTTAAGTGCCTATTATGCGCGGTTTAGCCGATGTATTTTTCAAAACAAAAAGTACACTCTGTGTATTAATTTATACACTGTTGTCAGCTCAACAGGCTTTTGCATAAACTTTTTTCATAAAATCAGCTACGCCACAATCAGTTCTTTCGGAGCCACGTGCTTAATCTTTGACAATGTAACAAACGCTGTTACAAATTTAAAGTGTGTTAGCATTTTAACAGCGTTAGAAAATACAGTAAAACAGCGATAAAAAAAGCATTTAAGAAAGCCTTAAACTTTCTCAAATGCCTGTTCTACATTCTGGTGCGGATGAAGTGACTTGAACACTCATGGGGGGTCCCACTAGAGCCTAAATCTAGCGCGTCTGCCAATTCCGCCACATCCGCATATTTTAGTCACATTTAAGCAACTAAAATATTATAGCACTTAAAATTTTATTATTCAATAACAAATTATGAATTTTAAAAAATTATTTATAGCTGTTCAAAAAATTTTCCATAGCGGCTAAAACGTGTGCCTTTGCAAGCTCCGCCGCATTTTCTGCATCATGGTTTTTAAGCGCCTCATATATTTTTCTATGCTCACCTGAAACGCTTTCGGCACGCCCCATTGCTTTAATGGACAGCTCTCTTGCTTTTTGGATATAATGATGAAAATTTGAGAGAGTATTCATCAGCGGCTTGCTTCGGCTCGACGTAAAAATAATGTCGTGAAATTTCGAATCAAGCTGCCATACCTGAATGGTATCTCCCTTTTTGGCATAAAATTCTTGAAGCTCAACTACATCTTTAAGCTGGTCAAGCTCTTCATCAGTGATATTTTCAGCCGCCCAGCGTACAGCCAGTGCTTCTAAAACCATGCGAATTTCATAAATATCCTGTATATCTTTTTTTGAGATTCCTATTACAATTGCACCCTTGTTCGGAACATATTTAACGAATCCCTCAAGCTCAAGCTGACGCAGAGCCTCTCTTACGGGGGTTCTGCTTACGCCCAGCTGCTTTGAAATTTTCAGTTCTGTAAGGCTGTCACCTGCCGAAAATCTTCCGTCAAGAATGGCTTTTTCAAGCTCTCTGAAAACCTCGGTTGTCAGAGAAGTATGGTCGGAGGAAATTGCTTTTAAGTTCTCCATTTTTATCTCTCCGTAAATCTTCCGGGTGAAAGCTCGTTTATTTTTTCAACAAGCTCCTCATCGCTTATAACCGTCTGTCTTCCTGAATTATATTCATCGTCCAGCCACACTTTGATTTCGGAAACAAGGCTATCTTTCTTGTCTATCTTATTTTCATCGGACAAATCGTAAAAATTGTTTATCCAGTATGCTATTCCGGCAAGCCCCGAGGTGTTGCTTACGGCAACGGACACAGGACGGTTAAGAATTTTTTTTGTGTCAAAAATGTTGTAAATTTCTTCGTCCTTTAAAAGACCGTCAGCATGAATTCCGGCTCTGGTAACATTAAAGTGCTTTCCGACAAAAGGTGTCATCGGCGGAATTTCGTAACCAATTTCCTTTTCAAAGTATTCCGCAATTTCAGTAATTGCCGTCGGATCCATTCCGTCCATAGTCCCGCGAAGAGAAGCATATTCAAACACCATTGCCTCAAGAGGAACATTTCCAGTTCTTTCGCCTATTCCGAGAAGAGAACAGTTAACGGCGGAAGCCCCGAATAGCCATGCGGTTGTGGCATTTGTCACGCCCTTATAAAAGTCGTTGTGTCCGTGCCATTCAAGAAGCTCGGACGGAACCTCAGCATAATGCTGGAGGCCGTAGATAATTCCGGGAACACTTCTCGGCGGGGCAACCCCCGTATAAGGAATACCGTATCCCATAGTGTCGCAGGCGCGGATTTTAACAGGCACTCCGGCTTGCTTTCCCATTTCCATAAGTGCATTCGCAAAAGGAACAACAAAGCCGAAAAAGTCTGCACGGGTAATATCTTCAAAGTGACAGCGCGGATTTACTCCCGCCTCGATAGCGTCGGAAACTACCGAAAGATAATGCTCCATAGCCTGACGCCTTGTCATGTTAAGCTTTTTAAAAATGTGATAATCCGAACAGGAAACTAAAATCCCCGTTTCCTTTATGCCAATATCCTTGACAAGCTTAAAGTCGTTCTTGCTTGCCCTTATCCAAGTCGTAATCTCGGGGAATTTATATCCTCGCTCCATGCAAATATCAAGTGCATCGCGGTCTTTTTTGCTGTATACGAAAAATTCCGTCTGGCGGATAATGCCCTTCGGTCCGCTTAATCTGTGCAAAAGGTCGAAAATATCGGCAATCTGTTCGGGGAGATACGGCGCACGCGACTGCTGCCCGTCACGGAAGGTCGTGTCGGTAATCCATATTTGGGCGGGAACATTTATAGGAACCTTTCTGAAATTGAAAGGCGTTTTCGGAACCTCGTCATAAGGATAAAGGTCGCGGAACAAATTGGGCTCCTCGACGTCCTGAATACTGTATTTATATGGGTCCTGTTCAAGGAGATTTGATTTTGAGCTTAATTCTATCATCGGCGAACACCTCTTTCTTAGATTGTATACAATCATACAATAATACCTATGCTTTGTCAATAATGTTTTTGATTTTTCGTAAAAAATAAACTTCCAAGCGTATAATCGGAAGTTTATTTCTGTATTATTTGTGATATTTTCCGTTTGAAGAAATTTGAAACGCACGATAAACCTGCTCCAAAAGCATAACCCTTGCAAGCTGATGCGGGAATGTCATTTTTGACATAGAAAGCTTTAAGTCGGATTTATTTTTTATGCCTTCGTCTATTCCAAAAGAGCTCCCGATAATGAAATTAACTGTGCTTTTTCCGCTTATGCCCGAATCCTCGATAGCCTTTGAAAGCTCGGGACTTGAAAGCATTTTCCCCTCAATGCACATAGCAATATTATAGGAATTTTTTATCGCAATATACTGCTCCATAGCCTTTGCTTCCGCAGAAAGAGCCGACGCAATCTGTGCTTCCGACGGATTGTCGCCAAGCTTGCTTTCGTTAAGCTCAATAACGCTGATTTTGCAAAAAGCGCCAAGTCTTTTTATATATTCATTACAGGCGTCGCGAAGATACGCCTCTTTAAGCTTCCCGACGGTAATTAAATTGACGTACGTCATAAATTTCTCCCCTGATTAAAAAATCATGCATTTCCCTTGAGTTTCGACAGGGGCAACCTCAAGGAGATAATCTCTGTTTCGCTCAAACCCGTCAAGCATTTTCAATACGGCATTTTCAGCAGTTTTCGGCGTGTTATTCTCCTGACTTAAATGCCCGAGAATAATTCTCGACGTACCAAGCTCAATAAGCTTACGGACATTTTCGGCGCAATCCTTGTTTGAAAGATGTCCGCTTTGTGAGCGTATTCTCGACTTCAAATAGTAAGGATAAGGTCCGTTTAAAAGCATTTTATCATCATAATTTGATTCCAGAAGAACAAGGTCGCTGCCCGACAGCATTTTAAAAACCTCGTCCGGCATATATCCTAGATCGGTACAGGTACAGCAGATTTTTCCGTCACCCATAGCAATCTTATATCCGCAGCTTTGTAGAGAATCGTGAGGAGTATCAAAACAGGCTATTTCCATGTCACATACCGTAACCTTTTCGGAAATTTCAAAGCCCTCAGAATTTATGTAATCACAGTTTAAGAGATAATTCAGCGTTCCTTTCTGAGCAAAAACAGGAATGTTTTTTCGCTTTGTCAGAACGGGAAGTCCTTTAATGTGGTCGGAATGCTCGTGCGTTATAAAAACTGCCTTTACCGCATCTATTGAAAGCCCGCAGTTTTCAAGTCCCTCGCACAGTCTTTTATATGTAACTCCTGCGTCAATCAGAATCCCGCCCGATGAGTTCCCGATAAACGCCGCGTTCCCCTTGCTTGAGCTGAAAAGCGGATAAATTCGCGCCATTTTTCTCCTCCGTTAAATTCAAAAAGCCCCCAAGGGGGCAATTTTTATGATATAGCTTTTCTTGAAACAGTGCCCGGAATTGATTTCTTAATAATGTCTGCGCCAAGGCCGCGAAGCTTTACATCAAGTTCCTCATAGCCGCGCTCAATATGAAAAATGTCTTCAATTTCGGTGATTCCGCTAGCCGCAAGACCTGCGATAATAAGTGCGGCGCCCGCCCTTAAATCAGTGGCTTTCACGGGAGCACCCATAAGGTGTTTTGCCCCCTCGATTACGGCGACCTTTCCGTCAACGGAGATATCAGCGCCCATTCTTCTAAGCTCGTCAACATATCTGAAACGGTTGTCCCAAATACCCTCGGTTATAATGCTTGTACCCTCGGCAAGGCATAAAAGTACGCCAATCTGAGGCTGCATATCGGTAGGGAAGCCCGGGTGAGGCATCGTCTTGACGGAAGTCTTAACAAGCGGCCCGTCCACGGAAATCCGTATGCTGTCATCAAATTCTTCAACATTTACGCCGATTTTTTCAAGCTTTGCAGTAATAGATTCAAGGTGTTTTGGGATAACATTTTTAATAAGAACATTTCCCTTTGTGGCGGCGGCGGCAATCATAAAAGTCCCCGCTTCAATCTGGTCGGGAATAATTGTATATGTCGTACCGTTAAGCTTTGAAACTCCGCGGATTTTGATTACGTCCGTTCCTGCGCCCATAATATCGGCGCCCATGGAGTTTAAAAAGTTCGCAAGGTCAACTATATGAGGCTCTTTTGCGGCATTCTCGATGATTGTAAGGCCGTCCGACTTTACAGCGGCAAGCATTGCATTTATTGTTGCACCGACGGTAACGACATCAAGATAAATCTGAGAACCGATAAGCGAATCGGCGGTTACGTCAACCATTCCGTGATCGATAACGCATTTTGCGCCTAATGCTTCAAAAGCCTTTAAATGCTGGTCAATTGGTCTGTCACCAAGGTCGCATCCGCCCGGCATAGCAACTCTTGCTCTTTTGAATTTTCCTAAAAGAGTTCCCAAAAAATAATAGGAAGCTCTCATGTGCCTTGCCATTTCGTAAGGAACAACAGGGTCTTTAATTCCTCTTGCGTCAATTTCTATCGTGGTTTTATTTATCATTTTAACAGAAGCGCCCATTTCAAACAAAATTCTGATAATGATTGAAACATCGCTTATGTTAGGAACATTTTCAAGAATACATGGTCCGTCGGCAAGAATTGCCGCAGGAATTATGGCAACAGCAGCATTTTTGGCGCCGCTGATTTCAACCTCTCCAATAAGAGGTTTACCGCCTTTTATAACAAATTTGTCCAAGTCTTCACTCTCCCCAAACATTTACTTTAAAAGTATAGCACAATACAATATAAAAATAAAGTATTTTTCATAATTATTATGGACATATTTTATTTAATTATGCCAAACAAATAGTGGCATTTTACACAAATAGGATTTTATATTGTCATTATGTACATTAAACTTTGTAATAAAATGTAAAAAAGCGACAAGATAGTCCTGTCGCTTTTTCTGTAATTAACCTTTATATTTTATAATTTCAACCTTTTCAATCATAACCTGATTAACCGGCTTGCTTGAGCTGTCGCTACCGTCGTTTCTAACCTCAACTTCGTTAATTTTCTGAACAACATCAAGTCCTTCAAAAACCTGTCCGAATACTGTGTAATCACCGTCAAGAGTTGGTGCTCCGCCGACTTCCTTATATTTTTCCTTTACGTTTTCGGGGAAAGCGTATCCTTGTTTTGCATAATTTGCAAAAACCTCATCAGTTACTTGTTCTGCGGGAGAATTTACGATATAGAACTGGCTTCCGTTGGTTCCGCCCTGTGCATGAGCGTATGCAACTGCACCTGTAAAGTTCCTGAGATTGTCAGACGGTTCAAGGTCAAAATCCTCGCCCCACATGCTCTTTCCGCCGGTGCCATTGCCTTTGGGGTCGCCGCCCTGGATACAGAAATCCTTTTCTACTCGGTGGAAAATAAGCTCGTCATAATATTTTTGTTCAGCAAGACCGATAAAGTTTTCAACGCCCTTGGGTGCATATTCCGGGAATAATTTTACTTTAATTTCGCCGAAATCCTTAACAGTAATAACGGCAATTTCTTCGCCGGCAGCAGGCTGAGTAAAATTGGCTATTTCAACATCCTCAAGCGTGTTTGATTTATCACTTTTGCCGCAGCCTGTCATAATCGTAGCGGAAACGGCAATAACAGCCAGGAATGCAATTACTTTTTTAAACATCATAAAAAATCCTTTCAATTTAACTTATAACTATAGCATTATACAACAAAACAAAAATTATGTAAATACTTTTTTACAATTATTATCATTTTTAATTCAAAGCCAGATACTTTTCATTGATATTATCCTTTAATGTCTGAACTATAAAATCATAGCTGAACGGCGATTTTGAATTAACTCCGTGCTTTGAAGCAAGCTCATTCGTATAGTCGGAAAACGGATAAATTCTTATATTTGAAAAAGAATAATCATAATGAGTAACAACAGGAATAAATTTTACATTTTCATAAGTTACCGTATTTTTTTCATAGCTTTTTCTTACGTCAAAATCCAGCATTCCGCCTATCATACGGCTGTTCACATCCTGAGCGGATATGAAGTTCCCAAGAGAATAAGCAACAAGCGTTTTTCTTCCGTCCGCCGCGGTAAGCTCTTCAACGCCCTGAATAACGTGAGGGTGAGTTCCTATTATAATATTAGCGCCCCAGTCGCACATTTTCTGTGCAAGAGCTCTTTGCGCATCGTTTATAGTATGTGAATTTTCCGTTCCCCAATGTACGGAAACAACAACCATATCTGAAATTTTTGACGCTTCGGTAATTTCTCTCTGAATTTCCGCTTCGTCGGAGGTATACACGACCTCAAGCTCACTGTCTTCGGCAATTCTCAGCCCGTTTGTATGCTCTGTAAACCCTAAAAACGAAAATGTGACGTCATTTTTTGTGAGTGTTCTGATTTTGTCCCTGTCCTCAATATTGCGGTACATTCCGCAGGTTATGACATTTTTCCCTCCCCAGTAATCAAGGGCGGCAAACGAGCCTTTCATACCTCTGTCAAGACAATGATTGTTGGCGAGGTTGAATGCATTAAATCCCAGAGAAATCATTTTGTCGCCGAGCTGTGTCGGGGAATTAAAGCAGGGATATGTTGACGGCTCAAAAACATCGTTGCAGACGAGAGTTTCCTGATTAAGTATGTTAATATCGCCGTTTATCAGCTTTTCAACGTTTTCATAGGCATAGTCGAAATCATATGTCCCGTCTGTTGAGCGCTTTTTCGCCTGATTATATATTGACGAATGTATGAGATTATCCCCGGCGGCGGTGATTTTAACAAGCGAGTCGGCGGGCGGGGGAGGCGTTGTCGTTTCGGAAGTCACGGTAGTAACTGTTGTATCCTCAACTTCACCGCCGACAGGCTGAGATTTTGAGGCGCATGAAGAAAAAACAGTAAGCGTTAGTGCGGTTATCAAAGATATTAAAATACTTTTTTTCATATAAAATCCTTAAATTTATTATTTTTTGCAGACTTTAAACTAATGATAACATATAACCGCTTAAAAACGCAATATTTATATTGAAATTTGAAGCTTATGATGATATAATTTTTTAAGATAAGATGAAATGGGGGCGACAATTGTGGATTCAAAAATCGTAGGTCCGGTTTATCAGCAGATTGCCGTAGATATCGCTTCAAAAATAATCAGCGGACATTATTCCGTCGGCGACAAAATCTATGCGCGTTCCTCTCTTGCAACCCAATATAACGTTTCTTCTGAAACTGCAAGACGTGCCATAAGCATTCTTCAGGATATGAATATTGTTGACATTCAAAAGGGAAGCGGAGTAATAATTACTTCATGTGACAATGCGGTTAAATTTTTAAAGCAGTACAACGATATTACCACTATCGTTGAGTTAAAGCACAACATATTGACCTGTGTCGAAAGAATGGAGCAGGAAAACGCATATCTCAAGGAAAAGCTTATTGACCTTATCGACAAAACCGACCGTTTCCGTGACACAAATCCGTTTATGCCTTTTGAAATTATCATTACCGAAAAAACTCCTCACATCGAAAAAACAATATCGGAAATCAATTTCTGGCATAATACCACGGCTACAATCATAGGGATTAAAAGAGATAATATACTGCTTATGTCGCCGGGCCCTTATTCAACTTTAAAAAATAAAGATATTCTATATTTTGTCGGTGATGAAAACTGCATTTCACGTGTCAAAGCTTTTTTATATCCCGAACCTTGATTTTTTGTTGACAAAGTGACAACCTTATGTTATAATCAAGTTGTTAATTTAATTTTCAGAAAGGCGGGATACGTTTTGTCACATTATCCTTTTTCAGACATTACTCCGAAAATACATGAGCTTTCAGGGCTTTGTGAAGAATGCAATAAAATTGATCCTGAATTATTCGGGAAATATGAGGTTAAACGCGGGCTGAGAGATATCAGCGGGAAAGGCGTTCTTGCCGGACTTACTGAAATATCCGAGGTACAGGCATATAAATCCGAAGGTGACCAGATGGTTCCGTGTGAGGGAAAGCTTTTTTACCGCGGGGTTAATGTCGAAGACCTTGTAAACGGCTTTATAAAAGATAAGCGCTTTGGATTTGAGGAAACGACATATCTTCTTTTATTCGGGAAGCTTCCGGATAAAAACGAGCTTGATGATTTCTGCTCGCTTCTTGCTGATTACAGAAAGCTTCCGACCACCTTTGTCCGTGACGTTATAATGAAATCTCCGAGCGACGATATGATGAACACAATTGCGAGAAGCGTTCTTACGCTTTATTCCTATGACGATATGCCAAACGATATTTCAATCCCGAATGTTTTAAGACAGTGCCTTGAGCTTATTGCTATTTTCCCGATGATTTCGGTTTACGGCTATCAGGCACACGTTTATTATCACGAGGATGAGAGTCTGTTCATTCATTCTCCAGACCCGAATAAATCAACTGCGGAGAATATTCTTCATATGCTCCGTCCCGACAGCTCATATACCGAGCTTGAGGCGGAAATACTTGATATTGCCCTTGTTCTTCATGCTGAACACGGCGGCGGGAACAACTCGACCTTTACCACACGCGTTGTGACATCCTCCGGTACGGATACATATTCCGTAATAGCTGCAGCTTTAGGCTCACTTAAAGGCCCTAAGCACGGAGGTGCAAACATCAAGGTCATTCAGATGTTCAGCGACATGAAAGAAAAAATACACGACTGGACGGACGAAGATGAGGTTTCGGCTTATCTTAAAGCACTTTTAAATAAAGAAGCGTTTGACAATGCCGGACTTATTTACGGAATGGGCCATGCGGTTTATTCCATTTCCGACCCGAGGGCGAACATATTCAAAGAATATGTCAAGAGCCTTTCGGAGGAAAAGGGACTTTATAAAGAATTTCAGCTTTATTCGCTTGTCGAAAGGCTTGCGCCTGAGGTTATCGCAAAGGAACGCAGAATTTACAAGGGCGTTTCGGCAAATGTTGATTTTTACAGCGGGTTTGTTTACAGTATGCTTGATCTTCCGCTTGAGCTTTATACTCCGATTTTTGCAATTGCAAGAATTGCGGGATGGAGCGCACATAGAATAGAAGAGCTTATCGGCGCGGGGAAAATCATCCGTCCCGCATATAAAAGCGTAAAGTCCCGCATTGAGTACACGCCGTTATCGGAAAGATAATATTCTTCCTCCTCATAATAAATAAATGCCTGTCATAACAATGACAGGCATTTATTTATGGTCTTGATATCCCGACGAATTCTCTTATTATCGATGACGGCGGGGTATAGATTTTCTCAATGGAACGAAAATTATTCACAAGGGAAGAAAGCTGTGCGATTATTGCGGCATTTACGGTGTCGCCCTCGGCATCCATAAAAAGCTCGGTAAGCGGGTTTTTATATACGCAAAGTTCATATAAAAGCGATGAATTGAAGATAATATCCGCATTATCAGTGTACGGGAATATGTTTTTCTCCGCTCCGCGTTCAACACTCGGCCAAAGCTCAAAAGTATACTGATAGCTTGAATTCCTGAAATTAAAGTCCCTTATAAGCCGTCTGATAAGCCTTGTTGTGCGGGATTTTATTCTTGTTCCGTCGTCCATGCTGAGTGCTGTCAGCGCGGAGCAGTAAATTTTATATTTATTTTCATCGGGAACATCTGATGTTAGTTTGTCATTTAGCCCGTGAATTCCCTCAACTATAATTACCTCGTCAGGCTTTAAAGAAAGCGGATTTTCCTTCACGATACACGCTTTCCCAAAATCATAAGTCGGTATAAGTGTTTTTTTTCCCTCAATAAGCTCCTCAACGTTTTTATTAAAGCGCTTATAATCGATAGCCTCCAATGCTTCAAGGTCGGGCTTCCCGTCCTCGTCAAGCGGGATATACTGCTTCTCGATATAATAATTGTCAAGCGATATTGAAACGGCATTTATTCCAAGAACCTTAAGGTGAAGCTGCAATCTTGTCGCAAAGGATGTTTTCCCCGATGACGACGGTCCGCTTATCAGTATTATTTTTTTCTTTGAAATATTGTCCTTTATTGTTTTTGCAATTTCGGAGATTTTCTGTTCCTGCCATATTTCGCTGATATTTATAAGCCAGCTTGTTTTTCCGTCACGGATAAGCTTGTTCACGTCGGAAACAGTGGTTATCCCGAGCTTTTCACACCAGCCCTTATACTCCATAAGGCATTCGTTTATTCTGTCCATATCTGTTCTCCCTTTGAATTATTATTTAACGTTTATTATTGCATATTTTTATAAAAAGCACAAGTAATAGTTATTTTTGTCTGCTTTTTTGACGTTCTTCTTTTTTGGCTAATTTTTCACAATAAGGCGGGGATTTTTTTATTGCGTGATGGTTATGGCATTCTTCACATTTTCCGTGCCTTTTACATTTTATTCTTTTACATGGACATTCTGTCATTTTGTTCGACTCCTTTATGTTGTAAACTGACTGTTATATAACTCGGCATAAAATCCTTTATTATTCAGAAGTTCATCGTGACTTCCCTTTTCGATTATATTCCCGTTTTTCATAACAAGAATGATGTCTGCATTCTGAATAGTAGAAAGCCTATGAGCAACGATAAAGCTCGTTTTGCCCTCCATTAATTTTGAAAAAGCACTTTGAATTTTAAGCTCTGTACGGGTATCGATTGACGAAGTTGCTTCGTCTAGGATTAACATGGGCGGTCGGCAAAGCATGACTCTTGTAATACAAAGTAACTGTTTTTGTCCTTGCGAAAGCATTCCTCCGTCCTCCTCAATAACGGTATCATATCCGTCAGGGAGCCGCTTGATAAATGAATGTGAATGTGAAGCTTTAGCGGCCTCAATTATTTCTTCGTCGGAGGCATCAGTCTTACCCATTATTATATTCTCACGGATTGTTCCTTTTTTAAGCCACGTTTCCTGCAAAACCATTCCGTAGCTTTTTCTTAAAGAATTTCTCGTGATGTTTCTGATATTAATTCCGTCAACCGATATTGTTCCACTGTCGGTATCATAAAACCTCATAAGAAGATTGATTATTGTGGTTTTTCCACAGCCCGTCGGGCCGACAACGGCTATTTTCTGCCCCGGCTTTACGTCAAGGCTGAAATTCTCGATAAGCTTTCTGCCGCTGACGTAGGAAAAGCTTACGTTGTCGCATTTGATTTTTCCTTTAACGTCTGATATGCTTAAAGCATCAGGCAAATCGGGCGGCTGAGGCTCTTCCTCAATAATTTCAAAAATTCTCCCCGCACAGGCAACGGCATTCTGAAGCTCGGTTATTACCCCGGATATTTCATTAAACGGCTTTGTATACTGCCCTGCATAGCTTAAAAAGCAGGTGAGGGCGCCGACTGTCATTCCTCCCGCAATAACGGAAAATGCGCCCGTAAGACCTACCGCCGCATAAACAAGGCTGTTTATAAAGCGGGTTGACGGATTGACGGTTGAGGAAAGAAAAATCGCTTTAAGGGAACAATCACTCAGTCTTTTATTAATTTCATCAAATTTTAAAAGAGCATCTTTTTCGTGTCCGAATGCCTTAACAACCTTTTGGTTTCCAATCATTTCGTCAATGTACGACGTTTGTTCACCTCTCGTTTCCGACTGAAGACGGAACATCGAAAAGGTTTTTTTAGAAATAAATCCTGCCGTAAAAAGTGAAAGCGGAGTAATAATCACAACCGCCAGAGTGATTTTTACGTTGATAGTCAGCATTAATGTGAGCGTTCCGATAATGGTCAAAATTCCTGTGAAAAATTGTGTGAATGCCATTAAAAGTCCGTCGGAAAACTGCTCGGCGTCGGAAATTATTCGGCTTACGATTTCGCCCGACGGGTGAGAGTCAATAAATTTAAGTGGGAGGATTTCCACCTTTTTAAAAGCGTCCTCTCTTATGTCACGGACTACGCCGTAAACCGTTCTGCTGTTTATAATGTTCATTCCCCACTGCGAAACGGCGGTAATTCCCGCCATTATAAGTATTCCTAACAGTATATGAAAAATGTTCTGAAAATCTACATTTTTATAAACGATGTTGTCTATTGCCCGACCCGCAAGAACGGGAATATAAAGCATGAACCCGACTGCAATAACTGCAAGAACCAATGAAAAAGCCAAGTATATACGGTATCTCCCGACATATTTCATAACTTTTTTTATTATTGCTTTTTGACCTTGTCCTTTCATATCCGTGCCTCCTTATCGGGATTTTCCGAAAACTGAGAATAATATATTTCCTTGTATACCTCACAGCTTTCAATAAGCTCGGAATGAGTTCCTTTTCCCGCAATTTTCCCGTCGTCGAGGACAATTATAATATCGGCATTTTTAACCGATGATGCCCTTTGTGAAACGATAAATACCGTCGGATTATATGAAAGTCCGCTAATTGCTTTTCTTAAATTTGCATCGGTTGAATAGTCAAGCGCAGAGGAGCTGTCGTCAAGAATAAGTATATCTGGCTTTCCGACAAGTGCACGCGCTATCGTGAGCCTTTGTCTTTGTCCCCCCGAGAAATTCCGCCCGCTTTGTTCCACGTCAGAATCCAGTCCGTTTTTAGATTTCAAAACATCAGCCGCCTGAGCGATTTTTACCGCCTCTAAAAGCTCCTCGTCGGAAGAATCTTTTTTTCGCCACTTGAGATTGTCCCTTATCGTCCCTTTAAAAAGCACGGCTTTCTGCATCACTATTCCGACTTGTTCTCTTAGTGCATTTGTGGGATAATCCTTAACGTTAATTCCGTCAACAATTATCTCGCCCGACGTCGCATCATAAAACCGCGGTATCATATTGACAAGTGTAGTTTTCCCCGAACCTGTACCGCCGATAATTCCGACGGTTTCGCCTTTTTTTACGGAAAAGCTTATGTCCGACAAAGCCTCACCGCCTGCATTTTTATAAATAAAAGAAACGTTTTTAAAAACAACGGAATAATCATCATCGGAAGAATTTTCGGTAAGTTCGTCTTTTTCCTCCATACTTGATTTAATTTCAAATACGTCGGAAATTCTCTTTGCCGATGCCAAGGATTTATTTATCGTAATAATAAGGTCGGCAAGCTTAATAAGCTCAACAAGAATCTGCGCCATATAATTATAAAGCGCAACGACCTGTCCCTGTGACAATTCGCCTATATTTGCCCTTAAAGCACCCGTCCAGATTAAAGTGGCGGCCGAAATATTTATTATTATATATGTCAGCGGATTCATAAGCGAAGAAATCTGTACAGCTTTTTTCTGTGCGGATAAAAGAAGCGTGTTTCGCTTATTGAATTTTTCTATTTCTTCATTTTCTTTACAAAACGCGCGGATAACGCGTACTCCCGAAAGATTTTCCCTTGTGGTCTGGAGCACTCCGTCAAGATTCCCCTGAACGATTTTCTGACGTTTTATGCTCGAAAGCATAATTCTGAATATGATAATTAAAAGTATAGCTATTGCCGCCGCAAAAATAAGCGCCGAATTAAAATCTATCATGAAAGCCATAATCATTGCGCCAAAAACTACAAAGGGCGAACGCAGAAACAGCCTCAAAAACATATTAACGCCCGTTTGTGCCTGGTTTATGTCACTTGTCATTCTTGTTATCATCGTTGACGTACCGAGTATATCCGTTTCGAAAAAGGACAAGCCCAACAAATGCTCAAACAGAGAATGCCGAAGCTTTGATGCAAAGCCCACAGCCGCCTTTGCCGAAAAAAACTGCGCCGTAAGGGAACAGACAAGACCGATTACAGCCAGACCGACAAGAACGGCCACCATTTTTATTATGTGGGATTTATCCGAATTTCCGATTCCCTTGTCGATAATTGAAGCAATAACAAGCGGCACCAGCAGTTCAAACGATGCCTCAAGCATTTTAAAAAGCGGCGCTAGAACACATTCTTTTATATAATCCTTTAAATAAATGAGAAGTTTTTTCATCATATGTCTCCGTAAAAGCTGAATTTTCTGTTAAAATTATAGCATAATATCAACTATTATTCAATAAAACGGCATGATAACAGTCTTATTCCGATTCAAGCTTTATGTTTAAAACCTCATTCATCAAAGGAATTGACGGCTCCGCACCTTTTCTTGAAACAGCTATCGAAGACGCTTTTGAAGCAATTTCAAGTGCATCCGCTGGACTTTTTCCTGCTGAAATTTCTGCGATAAAAAATCCTGTAAAGGTATCTCCTGCGGCTGTCGTATCAACCACCTTAACCTTATAAATTCCGTGATTTAAGACAATGTCCTTGTCTTTATACTGAACGCCGTTTTTCCCTAAGGTGAGGACGATTTTTGAATTTGGGTATTTTTTGCTCAATGCGTTTAAAAGCTTTTCTTTTTCGGTATTAGGGCAGATGTCGGCGGCCTCAACCTCGTTAAGCATAAAATAATCCACCATTTCAAGGGAAAGCTTCAATATAACATCATTCATCGGCGACGGATTTAATACGATAATAAGCCCCTTTTCGTGCGCTTTTCTGATTATATAATCAAGTTCATTTATTTCGTTCTGTAGCACGAGATAATCGCCTTTTTCAAAATTTTCAAAAACATAATCAATATATTCTTTTGTATTTAAAAGATTTGCTCCGCCGAAAAGGAGAATGCAGTTCTGACCGCTTTGATTAACCTGAATTATTGCGTGCCCTGTTTTTTCTTCGTATTCTTTTACAAAATCCGTATTGACGTTGTTCATTTTCAATATGTCTTTCAGCATTGCGCCGTCACTTTTGCCTATTCCGCCCGCATGATAAACCTTTGCTCCCGCTCTTGAAAGCGCAATCGACTGGTTAAGACCTTTCCCTCCGCAGAAAACAGAAAGCGATGTTGATGATGTCGTTTCGCCCGGTCTGACAAAATGCTCAACCGAATAAACGTAATCAATATTTAGCGAACCAAAATTAAGAATTTTCATATAAACCTCCAATTTATTTCTTTACTTTTAATTATTTAATTTAAAATGCTTTTTTATACATAAAAAATAAGGATACCGCTTTATGCCGTATCCTTATTGATGTCAGAAATTATTCAACTGATATGATATAGTAATAAACAGGCTGACCGCCGTTTATCAAAGTGATTTCAACCTTTTCACCGAATTTTGACTGAAGAATATTGAGCGTTTCCTCAGCTTTTTCGTCAGTTACGTCAGAGCCGTAAATAAGCGTTACAAACGAGCTGTCGCTCTTTATAAGCTTTCTTGTCAGCTTATAAACCGCTTT
>DAOPYP010000018.1:0-20961 GCA_035352975.1 Oscillospiraceae bacterium | reverse complement strand
CTTTTCTATGATCAGTGGTTCTGCCTAATTTTCTTGTACCTGGCATTGAAATTCACTCCTTACCATTGCAACTGTGTCGAAAAATTTTCTTCACTCTTTATTGCGTTTTTTATTCCTCTTCAGAATTAAGGTTAAATCCAAGTGTCTTAAGCTTTTCTTTTACCTCATCAAATGATTTCTTTCCGAGGTTTCTGACTTTCATCATTTCTTCCTCAGACTTGTTTATCAAGTCATCAACGGTATTTATCCCTGCACGTTTTAAACAGTTAAAGGAACGTACAGACAGATCAAGTTCCTCAATGGTCATCTCAAGGATTTTTTCTTTACCCTTGTCGTCCTTGTCTATCATGATTTCAGCCGTCTGAGCTTCTTCTGACAGATCGATGAACAGATTAAGGTGGTCATTTAGGAATTTGGCTGCTAATGATATAGCTTCCTTAGCGGAAATTGTCCCATCGGTCCAAACCTCTAAAGCGAGCTTATCAAAATCGGTTACCTGTCCGATTCGAGTATCCTCTACCTTGTAGTTTACCTTCAGTACGGGAGTATATATGCTGTCTACGGCGATTACGTCTATCCCAAGGTCAAGAAGCTGTTTGTTCTTTTCAGAAGAAACATATCCTCTTCCTTTATCGAGCATAATTTTCATATAAAGCTTTGCATCTTTGCCGAGGGTTGCGATATGCATTCCGGGGTCAAGAATATCAACCTCAGAATCCGTTTTAATATCGCCGGCAGTAACTTCGCACTCGCCCTCTGCTTCGATATATATTGTCTTTGGTCCCTCACCGTAAAGCTTTGCTGTTAAACCTTTGATGTTAAGGATAATTTCTGTTACGTCTTCCTTTACACCGGGGATTGTGGATAATTCGTGGTGTACTCCGTCAATCTTTACAGATGTAACGGCAACACCAGGAAGCGAGGAGAGCAGTACTCGTCTTAAGCTGTTGCCCAATGTTGTACCATAGCCGCGTTCAAGAGGAGAAACGATAAACTTACCGTATGTCCCGTTGCTCTTTAGTTCGGCTGTTTCTATTTCTGGCTTTTCAATTTTTTCAAGCATTCAAAACCCTCCTATATTCGCGTTCGCTGAAATTAATCAGCATGTTAAGAAACGCTTTCGCGTTCGGACTGTCATCCATAAAGGCTGAGAAAATATTCAGCCTATTATTTTGAATACAATTCGACGATAAGATGCTCTTCAACGTCAAGATCAATTTCGTCGCGGTTAGCCAAACGAGCAACCTTTGCATTCAAAGCGTCCTTATTGAATTCGAGCCACATAGGAATCGGGCGTGAACCGTTCAGTTCAATTAAAGCTTTCATACTGTCAAGTGACTTACTCTTGTCGCATACTGCAACAGTGTCGCCTTCCTTGATGAGATATGAAGGAATGTCAACTCTTGTGCCGTTTACGGTAAAATGACCGTGAACAACGAGCTGTCTTGCCTGTGCTCTTGAGCTAGCGAAACCAAGTCTGTAAACTACGTTATCAAGACGTGATTCAAGAATTCTCAAAAGATTTTCGCCGGCAATACCCTGCTTTTTGGAAGCAAGCTCAAAATAGTGATAGAACTGTCCCTCTAAAACGCCGTAATAGCGTCTTGTCTTCTGCTTTGCACGGAGCTGAAGACCGTATTCAGAAACCTTTTTACGGCTCTGACCGTGCTGTCCCGGTGCGCCTTCTTTTCTTGAAACCATTGCGCATTTATCGCCATAGCACTTTTCACCCTTAAGGAAAAGTTTCTGGCCTTCACGTCTGCACATTCTGCAGACTGCACCTGTATATCTTGCCATTAATTACACCTCCCAAGTATTTAATTAGACACGTCTTCTCTTCGGAGGACGGCATCCGTTATGAGGAATAGGAGTTACGTCTTTGATAAGCCTAACTTCAAGTCCTACGGTCTGCAATGCTCTGATTGCTGCTTCACGTCCTGCACCAGGGCCCTTAACGTATACTTCAACAGACTTAAGTCCGTGCTCCATAGCAGCCTTAGCTGCTGTTTCTGCTGCTGTCTGAGCAGCGAACGGAGTGGATTTCTTTGAGCCTCTGAAGCCGAGTCCGCCGGCACTTGCCCATGAAAGAGCATTGCCCTGTGTGTCTGTGATTGTTACGATTGTGTTGTTAAAAGTAGACTGGATATGAACAGCACCGCTTTCAATGTTTTTTCTTTCGCGGCGGCGTCTAACGACAGTCTTTTTACCACCCTTGACCTGAGCCATTGTTCATTCCCTCCTTACTTCTTCTTGTTAGCGATTGTCTTTACAGGACCCTTACGTGTTCTCGCATTAGTCTTGGTTCTCTGTCCGCGGACAGGAAGACCCTTCTTATGACGAGTTCCGCGGTAACAACCGATTTCAACCAATCTCTTGATGTTGAGGGCTACTGTTCTTCTCAAATCGCCTTCAACAGTCTGATTTTTTTCAATGTATTCACGAATTTTTGCAAAATCATCTTCAGAAAGGTCCTTACAGCGTGTGTCAGGATTTATACCTGTTTCTTTAAGTATGATTTCAGCAGTTTTACGACCGATTCCGTAAATATAAGTCAAGCCGATTTCGACTCTTTTATCCTTAGGAAGGTCAATACCAGAAATTCTTGCCATTTTTTAGCTGCACCTCCATTATATAGGTTTGCTTAAGTTAGCCTTGACGCTGTTTATGCTTAGGGTTTTCGCAGATGATCATTACTTTTCCCTTGCGCTTGATAACCTTGCATTTTTCACAGATAGGCTTAACCGAAGGTCTTACTTTCATTGAAATACCTCCTATTCCTTTGCGGGGTTTTCCCGTCCAGACACTCTAGCCTGAAATTGTTTATCGTATGGTTTTTGTTTTACCCGAAGAGATTCTGCTGCCGCGGCATTTGCCGAGAGGCTAGCGCCATTTCAGAAATATTATTTTGCTCTCCAAGTAATTCTGCCCTTTGTCAGGTCATAAGGTGACATTTCAACTGTTACCTTATCGCCGGGAACTATACGGATATAGTTCATTCTCAGCTTACCCGATACGTGGGCAAGTATCTTGTGCCCGTTTGCAAGCTCAACCTGAAACATTGCGTTAGGAAGTGCTTCCAAAACGGTGCCTTCAAGCTCTATTACGTCTTCTTTAGACAAATTGATTTACCTCCCCATTAATTGGTTACGGCTTGTTCCGAAAGTTTGCTGTTCAGAACGCTTCTAAGCTTTTTATCGGTTAAATCGGTCAAATCAATTACAGTATGAGTCGGTTTTAAGTGCTTTAAGCTTTTTTTCTTAGGATTTATCAGCTTTTTGTGCTTTCCGTCCGAGATATAAGCAAAGTTATCCTTAATATCCGTTACGACAAAGAAATTATCCTTATCGTGCCCCGCATTTGAAATGACGATCGTTCCTTTGGAAATCTCCACAAAACGCCCTCCTTATTTCCTTTTTGTGAGGATAATAGGGTCACCCGACGTTATTGCGATTGTGTGCTCAAAATGAGCGGAAAGTGAGCCGCTTGTTGTCACAACTGTCCATTTGTTGTCGAGAACTCTCACGCCCTCGCCTTTGATGTTAACCATAGGCTCGATTGCGATTGTCATCCCCGGAACAAGCCGCGGTCCGTGTCCTGCTTTCCCATAATTGGGAACTTCTGGATCCTCGTGAAGATTTTTCCCCACGCCGTGACCGACATACTGTTTAACAATGGCATATCCTTTGGAAAGAATGAACTCTTCTATTGCGTTTGAAACATCGCCCAGACGGTTTCCGGCTCTTGCTGCCTTAATGCCCTCATAAAGACTCTGTTCGGTTGCTTCGAGAAGCCCCTTCGCTTCCTGTGATATTTCCCCGACGGGGAATGTTGCGCATGTATCTCCGTGGTAGCCGTCAAATAACGCTCCCACGTCAACGCTCACAATATCGCCTTCTAAAATCTTTCTCTTCCCCGGGATTCCGTGGATAACCTCATCGTTAACGGAGATACAGGCACTAGCGGGAAATCCGCCATATCCCAGAAAGGAAGGTACTGCACCATTTTTCACAATGTAGTCATGAATGATTTTATCAAGCTCTTTTGTTGTCATACCTGCTTCGATTTTTTCCCCTGCGAGCTGCAAAGCACCTCCCGCAATTTTACCTGCGAGCTGCATCTTTGATACTTCGACAGTGGATTTAACGTTAATCATTTTTTACGCCTCTAATGCTTTAAGAGTAAGCTTTGATGTTTCAGAAACTTCTTCCTGACCGTTGACAGTCACAAGCTTTCCGCGCTGTGCGTAAAAATCCTTTAACGGAGCGGTCTGAGAATGATAAATTTTAAGACGTTCAAGAATTGTTGCGGGCTCGTCGTCTTTTCTCTGTACGGTTTTTGCGCCGCACTTATCGCATATTCCCTCAGCCTTAGTCGGCTTAAAGTCTATGTGATAGGAATTTCCGCAGCCTTCGCAAACTCTTCTTCCCGAAAGTCTTTGCTGAATTTTTTCGTCGGGAACATAAATTTCAAGAACCTTGTCGATTGCTATTCCCATTCCCTCGAGAGCCTCAGCCTGAGGAACCGTTCTCGGGAAACCGTCGAGAATAAAACCGTTTTTACAATCGTCCTGATTAATTCTGTCCTTTAAAATGCCTATTACAATTTCATCGGAAACCAAAGCGCCCGAGTCCATTGCGGCTTTTGCTTTAAGTCCGTATTCGGTGCCGTTCTTCACTGCTTCGCGGAGCATATTGCCCGTTGATATTGCAGGAACTTTAAGAGTGTCACAGATTATTTCAGCCTGTGTTCCTTTTCCGGCTCCGGGAGCACCCAGTAAAATCAGATTCATTTAATACTCCTCCTTGTTATAATCTTTATTCGAGGAAGCCTCTGTGATGACGCATCATCATCTGGGATTCCAGCGTACGTGACGTTTCAAGAGCAACGCTGACTATGATAAGGATTGACGTTCCGCCCATTGCTATATTCAGGTTAGGGAATATTGCGTTGAACAAAATCGGGAATATTGCAATGACGCCGAGAAATGCTGCTCCGACAAGAGTAATTTTTGAAAGAACCTTATGAATGAAATCCGACGTCGGTTTTCCGGGACGGATTCCTGGGATTCCTCCGTTGCTCTGACGAAGATTATTCGCGATTTCAACAGGGTTATACTGCATTGATACATAGAAATAGTTAAATCCTATAATCAATAAGAAATAAATGATTGCATACCATACGCTGTTATAGTTGAAGAATGAAAGGAAGCCGACATAGAATTTATCCAGCCACTCTGTACTCTCCGGCTTCGGTTTAATGAACATTCCGAAAGTTGACGGAATAGCCATAAACGACATTGCGAAGATGATTGGCATAACGCCGCTCATTGCAATTTTTATCGGAATATGGGTGTTCTGTCCGCCGTACTGTTTTCTTCCAACAACTCTTTTTGCATACTGAACAGGAATTCTTCTCTCTGACTCGTTCATAAGAACGATAAAGCCTATCATAAGAATGAAAATAATGATAACCAGCGGAACAATAAATACGTTTGTCATGTTTTCCTTTGTAAGAGCAAAAAGCTTCAACAAAGCGCTAGGTCCTCTTGCGATGATACCTGCGAAAAGAATTATTGAAATACCGTTTCCGATACCCTTTTCGTTAATTCTGTTTCCAAGCCAAACGATAAGAGAAGCACCCGCCGTAAACGACGCAACGATTACTGCCATTGCAAAGTATCCGTCAAAGCCTGTTGTGTAGTTAACTGCACCGGCTGATTTTAGCGTAATGTAGTACATTATTGCCTGGAACAAAGCAATGCCAAGTCCTGTGAAATCCGTGATTTTCTGAATTCTCTTTCTTCCCGTTTCTCCCTCTTTCTGAAGTCTTTCAAGAGGAGGAAGTGCATAGGTCAAAAGCTGAATGATAATCTGTGCGTTGATATAAGGCGTAATAGACATTGAGAATATTGTAGCCTGTGACAGCGCACCGCCTGAGAGAATGTCCATATAGTTGAGAATATTGCCTGTGCCCTGACTCTGCATCCAAGCCTTGACAACTTCAGCATCAAGGAACGGAACAGGAATTACGGAGCCTATTCTAAAAATTAAGATGATAAATAATGTGAATAAAAGTTTCTTCCTTAAATCTTGAACTTTCCAAGCATTTCTGAAGGTTTCAAACACACTACATCACCTCAGCCTTCCCGCCTGCCTTCTCAATTTTGTCCTTTGCGGACTGAGAAAATGCAGCAGCTTTTACGGTAAGGTTCTTTGTAAGTTCGCCGTTTCCTAAAATCTTGATTCCATCGTTAGACTTTTTAGCAATGCCTGCCGCAGCCAAAAGCTCTGCGTCAACCACTGTGCCCTCTTTGAAAACTTCAAGTGAAGAAACGTTGACTGCTGTATACTTTGTTTCAAAAACATTGGTAAAGCCTCTCTTAGGGATACGTCTTGCAAGCGGCATCTGTCCGCCTTCAAAGCCTGCTCTCAACGAACAGCCCGAACGTGCTTTCTGTCCCTTATGACCTTTACCGGCAGTCTTTCCGTTTCCGGAACCGTGTCCGCGTCCCTTGCGCTTTCCTTCGGTTGTTGCACCGAATGCGGGGGATAATTCGTGAATTTTCATCTGTGTTCGCACCTCCTTGCTTACGCGTTTACTACCTCGACGAGGTGGGATATCTTTGCGATCTTGCCCTTAGTCTGCTCATTATCAGGCTGTGTAACAACCTGACCTATTTTGGTTAATCCAAGAGAATGAGCGACAGCAATCTGATTTTCAAGTCTGCCGTTAAGGCTCTTGATAAGTTTGATTTTTAATGCCATGAGCTTTATCCTCCCTTAACCTAAAATTTCCTTTACAGTCTTTCCGCGCTTTTCAGCAACTTCCTTAGCGGAAGCACATGCCGAAAGACCGCTGATTGTAGCTCTAACTACGTTGCATGCGTTATTTGAACGCAATGACTTTGTTCTGATGTCCTTAATTCCAGTAACTTCGATTACAGCACGGACAGGTCCGCCTGCGATAACGCCGGTACCGGGAGCAGCAGGCTTCATAAGAACTCTGCCAGCACCGAATTCGCCCACGATTTCGTGAGGAATAGTTGTGCCTTTAAGTGATATCTTAACAAGATTTTTCTTTGCATCTTCAATTCCCTTACGGATAGCGTCAGGAACTTCTCCTGATTTTCCTATTCCGAAGCCGACTGTACCGTTTCCGTCGCCGACAACCACGAGAGCTGCGAATTTGAAGATACGGCCGCCCTTAACTGTTTTTGATACACGGTTAATGCAAACGACCTTTTCTGCTAATTCAAGCTTTGAAGCATCTATCATAGCCAAAAATAATTACCTCCTCATTAAAACTTGAGTCCGCTCTCTCTGGCGCCTTCAGCTAATTCTTTAACACGGCCGTGATAAAGATAACCGCCGCGGTCAAATACAACCGTGGTTATTCCTTTATCAGCAGCAGCTTTTCCAACAAGCTGACCTACCTTGCGAGCACCTTCAATATTGCCGCCGTCTGCGTCAAAGTCCTTAACAAGACTTGAAGCAGAAGCAAGAGTTACGCCGTTTACGTCATCTATGACCTGAGCATAAATGTGCTTTGCGGAGCGGAATACGTTAAGGCGTGGACACTCAGGAGTACCGGAAATCTTTCCGCGGACTCTGGAATGTCTTTTTGCTCTTGATTTGTTACTATCAGGCTTTTTAACCATCTCGAATTCACTCCTTTATTATTTCTTGCCCTTGCCGGCTTTACCTTCCTTACGGATGATATGTTCGCCTGTGTAGCGGATACCCTTGCCCTTATAAGGCTCGGGAGGACGCTTTTCGCGAACTTCAGCAGCAAACTGGCCTACGATTTCTTTATCAATACCATTGATAATGATCTTGTTCTGTGCGGGAACATCGATTGTGATTCCATCGATTTCAGGAATGATAACCTGATGCGAATAACCGAGGTTCATAACCAAATTTTTGCCCTGCTTTGCAGCACGGTAACCTACACCTTCAATGTCGAGTGACTTTGAATATCCCTTAGTAACACCTTCAACCATATTGTTAATAAGTGTTCTTGTAAGGCCGTGGAGGGATTTTGATTCTTTTTCTTCATTCGGACGGGTAACGATGATTTCGTTGTTTTCTAACGCAATCCCCATTATCTTTACGAATGTTTTTGTTAATGTGCCCTTAGGACCCTTTACGGTAACAGTAGAGCCGTCGATTTTAACGTCTACTCCGGAGGGAACACTGACAGGCATTCTTCCTATTCTTGACATTTCGTGTCCTCCTTACCAAATAAATGCGAGAACTTCGCCGCCTACGTTAAGTTCACGAGCTTTTTTGTCTGTCATAATTCCCTTTGATGTGGAAACAACAGCAATTCCGAGCCCCTTCATAACCTTTGGCATATCTTCGCAGCTTGAATAAATTCTCAAGCCCGGCTTAGAAACTCTGCGCAGTCCTGTAATAACCTGTGATTTGTTTTCACCGTATTTAAGTGTAATTCTGATGATACCCTGCTTTCCGTCCTCGATAACCTGATAGCCCTTTACATAACCCTCGTCAACGAGAATCTGTGTAATAGATTTCTTCATGTTTGAAGATGGAACGTCAACTGTTGCGTGCTTTGCAGAATTCGCATTACGGATTCTGGTGAGTATATCAGCAATTGTATCTGTAATTTGCATGCCGCCGAACCTCCTTTTACTTAAGTTTACCAGCTTGCCTTCTTAACTCCTGGGATCTGACCGTCGTGAGCCAGCTCTCTGAAGCAGATACGGCAGATGCCGAACTTTCTCATATAAGCGTGTGGTCTTCCACAAATTTTGCATCTGTTATATGCGCGGGTGGAAAACTTAGGCTCTGCCTGCTGCTTTAGTTTCATGGACAATTTAGCCATCTGAAATTTCCTCCCTTATTACTTTACGAATGGAGCGCCGAGAAGTGTCAGCAGCTCTTTTGCTTCTTCGTCTGTGTTTGCGGTTGTGATAAAGTTAATATCCATTCCGCGGATTTTATCGATTTTATCATACTCGATTTCAGGGAAAATAAGCTGTTCCTTGATACCGGTTGAATAGTTGCCGTGTCCGTCAAATGAGTTTCCGTTAATTCCTCTGAAATCACGAACTCGGGGGAATGCAACGTTGAACAGTCTGTCAACGAACTCGTACATCTTGTCACTTCTTAAAGTAACCTTAACGCCGATTGGCATTCCTTCACGGAGCTTAAAGTTAGCAACGGATTTCTTCGCTCTGCAGATAATAGGCTTCTGGCCTGTGATTGTTGCAATATCAGTCATGATAGCGTCGATAACCTTTGCATTTTCTTTTGCTTCGCCTGCGCCGACATTGATAACAACCTTGTCGAGCTTAGGAATCTGCATTACGCTTTTGTAGCCGAACTTCTTCATCATAGCAGGAGCTACGCTGCTAACATAGTATTCTTTTAATCTAGCCATATCGTTTCTCCTCCTTCTTAGAATGCTTCGCCGCATTTTTTGCAGACTCTTGTTTTTGTTCCGTCTTGGGCAATTTTGTGAGCAGGCTTTGTTGGCTTTCCGCACTTAGGGCATACAGCCATTACCTTACAAGCGTAAATCGGAGCTTCTGCTTTTACGATTCCGCCCTGCTGTCCCATACGTGTTGGCTTAACATGCTTTGTAACCAAGTTAATGCCTTCAACAATTACTTTGCCTTCTTTAGGGCTCACTTCAAGCACCTTTGCGGTTTTTCTTACGTTCTTGTCTGTGAACTTGTCACCGTATTTTCCTGTAAGAAGAACGACGGTGTCGCCTGTTTTAACATGTAATTTATTCATTTTATACGACACCTCCAATTATAATACTTCCGGAGCAAGGCTTAAAATCTTAAGGTATTCCTTGTCGCGGAGTTCTCTTGCCACAGGGCCAAAAATACGTGTTCCCTTAGGGTTTTTATCTTCTTTAACAATTACAGCAGCGTTCTCGTCGAAACGGATATATGTTCCGTCTTCACGACGAAGACCCTTTGCTGAACGAACGATAACTGCTTTTACAACATCACCTTTTTTAACCACGCCGCCTGGTGTTGCTTTTTTAACCGAAGCAACAACAACATCGCCGATATTTGCATATTTTCTGCGTGTTCCGCCTAAAACCCTGATGCACATTAATTCCTTTGCACCTGTGTTATCAGCAACCTTAAGATATGTTTGCATCTGAATCACAGTACGTTCCTCCTTTCAGAAATCAGAAATATGAAGTCGGAAAATGATATTCACTTTCCGCTCCGGAATATTACTTAGCCTTTTCTACCACTTCAACCAGACGCCATCTCTTGTCTTTAGAGATCGGACGGGTTTCCATCACTTCAACACGGTCGCCGATGTTGCATACGTTGTTTTCATCGTGTGCCTTCAGCTTAACTGTTCTCTTGATGATCTTTTTATAAAGCGGATGTCTTACGTTGTCTTCAATTGCAACTACGATAGTTTTGTCCATCTTGTTGCTGACAACCTTGCCTAATCTTGTTTTTCTAAGGTTTCTCTCAGCCACGGCTTAATCCTCCCTTCGTTTATTGCGCGCTTGACTTGAGCTCTTGCTCGCGGATTATAGTCTTGATACGGGCAATATCCTTTTTAACAGCCTTTATGCGTGTCGGATTTTCAAGCTGATTGGCAGCAAGCTGAAAACGTAAAGCAAACAGCTCTTTTTTAAGGTCATCCAGCTTAAGAGAAAGTTCGGCACTTGTCATGTCGCGAATTTCGGTTGTTTTCATTATTGCTCGCCTCCTTGTTCCTTAGTCACGAACTTGCACTTGATAGGAAGCTTGTGCATAGCAAGACGCATAGCTTCACGGGCAGTTTCTTCAGAAACGCCGCTGATTTCAAACATTACTCTTCCCGGCTTTACAACTGCAACCCAGTATTCCGGAGCACCTTTACCGGATCCCATACGGGTTCCCAAAGGCTTTTGGCTGACTGGCTTATCCGGGAATATCTTTATCCATACCTGACCGCCACGCTTGATATAACGTGTCATTGCGATACGGGCTGATTCAATCTGGTTTGAGGTAATCCAAGATGGCTCCATTGCCTGAAGACCGAATTCACCGTTTGAAACGACATTGCCTCTTGTTGCTCTGCCCTTCATGCGGCCTCTGTGTACTCTTCTGTACTTTACTCTCTTTGGAAGAAGCATTACTTGTTACCTCCTTCGCTGCGGTTTCTCCTTGGTCTGTTGGAATTTTCAGCAGTCTTGAGAACTTCGCCTCTGTATATCCAAACCTTAACGCCAATTCTGCCGTAGGTTGTTGCTGCTTCTGCTGTTCCGTAATCAATGTCTGCTCTTATTGTCTGAAGCGGAATTGTTCCCTCGTGATAGCTTTCTGCACGAGCGATTTCAGCGCCGCCAAGACGTCCTGCACATCTGATTTTGATTCCTCTTGCATTAAGCTTCATAGCTCTTCCGATTGACTGCTTCATTGCGCGACGGAATGAAACACGGTTTTCGAGCTGCTGTGCTATGCTTTCAGAAACAAGCTGTGCGCTCAAATCAGGCTGTTTAACTTCAACGATGTTAAGGTCAATGTCCTTTTTCATCATCTTAGCTACGCTCTGACGGAGCTTTTCAATTTCTGCGCCGCCACGACCGATTACGATACCAGGCTTTGCACAGTGAATGTGGATTCTTACTTTGTCTGCAAATCTTTCGATTTCAATTCTTGGAACTCCGGCTGCATACAAGCTCTTCTTAATGTAGTTACGAACGTTGTAATCTTCAACCAAAGTGTCGCCGAAAGTTGCTTTGTTTGCAAACCAACGGGAATCCCAATCTTTAATTACGCCGACACGGAGACCGTGTGGATTTACTTTCTGGCCCATAGTTTACCTCCTCTTTCGACTTATTCCATTTCCTTGAGAACAATTGTTACATGCGATGTTCTCTTAAGAATGTGAAATGCTCTGCCTTGCGCTCTTGGCATAATTCTCTTCATGATAGGTCCCGGGCAAACGAAACATTCAGCCACATAAAGACTGTTTTTGTCCATGTTGTGATTGTTTTCTGCGTTTGCGATAGCGGACTTCAGAAGCTTTTCCAGTAATTCGCTGGCAGCCTTCGGTGTTGCTTTTAGTGTTGCCATAGCTACGTCAACAGGCTTGTTTCTGATTAAATCAAGAACAATCTGAACCTTTCTCGGTGCTATTCGAGCTCTTCTTAAATAAGCTCTTGCTTCCATTCTGAATTCCTCCTTCCGCTATTTCTTGCCGTTATTCGTTGTTTTTGAGCCTGCGTGTCCCTTATAGGTTCTTGTGGGAGCAAATTCGCCCAGCTTGTGACCTACCATATCTTCAGTAACATATACAGGAACGTGCTTGCGACCGTCGTGAACAGCGAATGTATGACCAACGAAATCAGGGAATATTGTTGAGGAACGGCTCCAAGTTTTTAAAACCTTCTTCTCGCCTGCTTCGTTCATTTGTAGTACTCTCTTTAAAAGAACCTCCTGAATATAGGGGCCCTTTTTGATGCTTCTACTCATTTTTCATCTGCCTCCTTTCAGTATTACTTACCGTTTCTACGCTTTACGATAAATTTATCGGAGCGATGATGTTTCTTACGGGTCTTGTAACCCATAGCCGGCTTGCCCCAAGGTGTAACAGGTCCCGGACGTCCGACAGGTGCTTTACCTTCACCGCCTCCGTGAGGATGGTCGCATGGGTTCATAACAGAACCACGGACTGTAGGTCTCCATCCCATATGGCGTTTTCTTCCTGCTTTTCCGAGATGAACGTTTTCGTGGTCGATATTTCCTACCTGACCGATTGTTGCTTTACATTCAACAGGTACTTTTCTTAATTCGCCTGAAGGAAGTCTTACGAGTGCGTAAACGCCTTCCTTAGCCATAAGCTGTGCCATGTTTCCGGCGGAACGAACAAGCTGTGCGCCCTTTCCGGGATAAAGCTCAACGTTATGAATGAATGTACCTACCGGGATATTTGTAAGCGGAAGTGCATTTCCGGGCTTGATGTCTGCGCCTGCGCCGGAACTGATAACGTCGCCTGTTTTTAATCCGTTAGGTGCAATGATATAGCGCTTTTCGCCGTCTTCATACTGAACAAGTGCAATATGAGCCGAACGGTTTGGATCGTATTCAAGTGTCATGACTGTAGCATTTCCTGCCTTGTCACGCTTGAAGTCGATTATACGGTATTTTCTTCTTGCTCCTCCGCCTCTGTGACGGACTGTTATTCTGCCGTAGCTGTTTCTTCCTGAAGTGTTCTTCAGGGATTCGAGCAGGCTTTTTTCAGGAGCAACCTTTGACAGACCCGAATAGTCAGTGACAGTCATATGACGTCTTGACGCGGTCGTCGGTTTAAAGGATTTTATAGCCATTTGTTTCACTCCTCATTAGGTTTTGCGAGGAAGAATTTCTTCCCCATACTTTCCTGCGATAATCAGCAGGGAGTTACTTTAGTTATGAATTACATCATACCGTCAAAGAATTCAATTGTCTTTGAGCCTTCAGCCAAAGTAACGATAGCCTTTTTCCAGTCAGACTTATAACCTGCGTTAGTTCCTACGCGCTTAGCACGTCCTCTTACGCTGATTGTGTTGACTTTTTTAACCTTAACGCCGAAAAGTTCTTCGCAAGCGTGTGCAATTTCAATCTTATTTGCTGATCTTGCTACTTTAAAGGTATATTTGCCTGACTGAAGACCGTCCATACTCTTTTCGGTAACAACAGGCTTGATAATGATATCCTGTGCAGCTTTCATCATGCATAAACCTCCTCAATCTTTGCAACGGCATCTGTAACAACGATGAACTTGTCATAGTTTAAGATGTCATATACATTGAGAGTATTGACAAGAGTTGTCTTTACTCCGGGAATGTTTGCTGCGCTCTTGATAAGCTTCTGATTAACAGAAGGCATTACGATAAGTGCCTTTCCGTCAACATTGAGAGCCTTGAGCATATTAATGATTGTCTTTGTCTTGAATTCATCAACTAAAATATTGTTTACTACAACAACATCGTTTGAAAGAACCTTTGAAGACAAAGCAGACTTCATAGCAAGTCTTTTTACTTTTCTGTTGAGAGAATAGCTGTAGTCGCGCGGCTTAGGACCGAGTGCAACGCCGCCGTGTCTCCACTGAGGAGCACGGATAGAGCCCTGTCTTGCATGTCCTGTACCCTTCTGCTTCCATGGCTTTCTTCCGCCGCCGCGTACTTCTGTACGTGTGAGCGTGGACTGTGTGCCCTGACGCTGATTTGCAAGGTAATTAATTACCATAGCGTGCATAACAGCTTCATTTGGCTTTATTCCGAATACCGTTTCTGAAAGCTCAGTCTCGGAAACCTGTGAGCCTGTCATATCAAATACTGAAACCTTAGGCATAACTGCTTCCTCCTTCCCTAAGCCTTCTTAATGCAATCTGTAATAACAACTATTCCGCCCTTAGGACCCGGAACTGCGCCTTTGATTGCAATAAGATTATTTTCTGCGTCAACCTTGACAACTTCAAGATTCTGTACTGTTACCTTTTCAGCACCCATATGTCCCGGAAGAACTTTTCCCTTGAATATACGGGATGGTGATGAACAAGCGCCCATTGAGCCTGCGTGTCTGTGAACAGGGCCTGTACCATGGGTTTCTTTAAGTCTTGAGTTGTTGTTGCGCTTGATTGTTCCCTGGAAACCTTTACCCTTGCTTGTTCCGCTTACATCAATGATGTCGCCTATAGCAAAAGTATCAGCCTTTAAAATGTCGCCTACGTTTACAGATTCGATATCTTCGAGTCTGAATTCCTTTAAGATTCTCTTTACAGCGGCGTCAGCCTTTGCAAAGTGTCCCTTCATAGGCTTGGTTACGTTTCTGCCGTTGATTTCGCCGAATCCGAGCTGTACTGAAGAATAGCCGTCATTTTCAACGGTTTTTTTCTGTACTACTACGCAAGGGCCAGCTTCAACGACTGTTACAGGAATAACTTTTCCTGCTTCATCGAAAATCTGTGTCATACCGATTTTCTTACCGATGATTCCTTTTTGCATTTTCTTTCCTCCTAATAGGTTATTGGTTGGTTTGACCAACTTGACCTGCGCGCGGCGTCTTTTGGAAAATTATTTAATTTCCATTACGATGTCTACGCCTGCAGGGAGTTCAAGACTCTGAAGTGCTTCAGTCGTCTTAGCTGTGGGTCTGATTACGTCGATGAGTCTTTTGTGAGTTCTCATTTCAAACTGCTCACGGCTGTCCTTATACTTATGAACGGCACGGAGGATTGTAATGATTTCTTTGTCAGTAGGGAGCGGAATAGGACCGCTTACCTTTGCGCCTGAACGCTTAGCTGCTTCAACAATCTTAACTGCTGCCGCATCGACTACTGCGTGTTCATAGCCCTTGATCTTGATTCTGATTTTTTCATTGACTGCCACTTTTATCGCCTCCTAAAATAATTTGAATGGGGACGACGCTGAAATTCTTTACACGCTACCGTGTGTATCGTGATAATCTAATAAATAAAACCCGAAAAAACCATAAGTTTTCCGAGTTTGACTAAATTCACGCACACAAAGGCTATGCTTGTCGCCGTAATACCGAAAAGGTATCCGCAAGAAAAGCAAAAAGCACATACAGTGTTCATTATTACAGTCGCCCGGTTTAAAATCGGACATACTCTGCGAAAATTACCGGACATACCGTCCGCAACCTTTCGCTTCATCGCATATCTGTTGCAGTCACGCAAGAATTATTTTATCACACTATATATATATTTACAATAGTTTGAGAAAAAAATGTGTGTAGAAATTATAAGAATTTTTGCATCGCTTTTTGTGCAGTTTGACATAGATATATCATTAAAGAAATAACAGTGCCGAAAAACGGCACTGTTCTGAAAATCAAAGCTCTTCTTTGGGCTGATTTTTCTTTTCTTTTTTGTGTTCAATCCAGAAAGTGAGCATCGGAACAAGCAATACTATCGAAACGCCCATAAATATAAAGTATACTATAGCCGCCGCAGAATCGCCTCTTATGTCGCTGACATCTTCATAAAGCTTTCCGTTTGACATATAAGCCGTTATATGCTCGCCTGTCGATTGATATATTGAGTATTGCCAGATTTCTGATACACCGTTCAGCTTATATTCCTCTCCGTTGTAATAAACCTTAACGTCTGTGTGCCGCGTTTTTCTGCCCACCGACTGGCTGGCCGAAAGAACCATAACCTGAACTTCCTGATAATTAATCTTCATAGTATCCGAAATAACTCTGAATCCGATACAAAGCAAAAGTGAAGCAGCAAACATCACGGTAAATATAGCCGCAAGCTTCTTCTTGTTCATGCTGTCATCTTCTTTTTAAATGATTTAATATGCTTTTCCCCAATAAACCATATATTTTGCGGGCTTCCCGCAGCATACGCATTTGTCGGAAAGCTGCTCCTGCTCCATAGGGATACAGCGTGAGCCTGCGCCGGTCTTTTCCTTGACGGAATCCTCACATTCCTCGTCGCCGCACCACATTGCCTTTACAAAGCCGTCGCCTTTTTCTTCAAGAGCTTTTGTAATCTCGTCAATGGTCGTACAGGAATATGTCCGTCTTTCTCTGTTTTCGAGAGCCTTTTTATAAAGTCCGTCGTGAACCTCTTTAAGCTTTTGTGAAACAGCCGTTTCAAGCTCGTCAAGCTTTACGACAGTTTTTTCGCGGTTGTGTCTTGTGACGATAACGCACTGTCCGTTTTCGATGTCCTTAGGTCCGATTTCAATGCGGACAGGAACGCCCTTCATTTCATACTCGGAGAACTTCCAGCCTGTTGAATTTTCGGAGTCGTCAAGCTTAACTCTGAATTCCTTAGAAAGACGGTCTTTAAGCTCGTTAGCCTTTTCGAGAACGCCTTCCTTGTGCTGTGCGACAGGAATAATAACCGCCTGAATCGGTGCTACTGCCGGTGGAAGAACAAGTCCGCTGTCGTCGCCGTGTGTCATGATAACCGCGCCGATAAGGCGTGTGGTAACTCCCCAGCTTGTCTGATGAGGATAAATCTTCTTATTTTCTTTATCGGTGAACATAATGTCGAACGCCTTTGCAAAGCCGTCGCCGAAATAATGCGATGTTCCCGCCTGAAGAGCCTTTCCGTCGTGCATAAGTGCTTCAATAGCGTATGTTGAAACTGCTCCCGCAAATTTATCGCTTTCGGTCTTTCTGCCCTTGATAACAGGCATAGCAAGATAATCCTCGCAGAAATGTGCATAAACGCTGAGCATACGCTCTGTTTCTATAATAGCTTCCTCGGCTGTTGCGTGGATTGTATGCCCCTCCTGCCATAAAAATTCTCTTGAACGGAGGAACGGTCTTGTCGTCTTTTCCCATCTTACAACGCTTACCCACTGGTTATAAAGCTTAGGGAGGTCACGGTAGGAATGTACGATATTTGAATAATGCTCACAAAAAAGCGTTTCCGACGTCGGACGTACACAAAGCCTGTCCTCAAGCTTTTCGTTCCCGCCGTATGTTACCCACGCAACCTCAGGCGCAAACCCCGCAACGTGGTCCTTTTCCTTCTGTAAAAGGCTTTCGGGGATAAACATAGGCATACACACATTTTCGTGTCCTGTTGCCTTGAACATTCCGTCTAAAATATGCTGGATATTTTCCCATATTGCATAGCCGTAGGGACGGATAACCATACAGCCCTTAACGCTTGTATATTCAATAAGCTCGGCTTTTTTAACTATGTCGGTATACCACTTTGCAAAATCTTCGTCCATTGAGGTTATTGCCTCAACCATTTTTTTATTATCAGCCATTTTTATCTGCATCTCCGTTATCAGTGTTTTTTTCATTATTTTCATCTGTCTGGGGATCATAAATCCCTTGAACATCGGGTTTTGTTTCTTCTCCCACCCTTTCGGGAACCGGCTTTTTAGGGAGAAATTTTTCAACTATTTTTGAAAGCTTGGGTGTTAGAACTGCAATTACAAAAACAAGCA
The DNA here is from genome assembly GCA_035352975.1 of Oscillospiraceae bacterium. Classification (GTDB taxonomy): domain Bacteria; phylum Bacillota; class Clostridia; order Oscillospirales; family Ruminococcaceae; genus DAOPYP01. Next base: position 3,045 of record DAOPYP010000018.1, on the reverse strand, counting down.
GCAATATCAGCAGCATAAGCCCCGCATATTTCATTAATATACCAAGCGATTCCGTATTAATATTCAAGAATAAATCCTCCCCTTATAAAAAATCAATTAAAGTATAGCATATGCATCTTTTATTTTCAATACTCCTAATAGTCAGTATTCCTTTGCTCTTATGCTGATTTCACCCGAATTAAGCGTTTTTTCAGCGCCGTCCTTTGTTTTTACGATAAGGCGGGCGTCCTTGTCAATGCCGACGGCTGTTGCGGGATAGCTTGTTTCGCCGCTTATTACGGTGATTTCCTGCCCGAGAATATTTGAACGGCTGACATATTCCGAAAGAAAATCCTTTGACTCAATTCCGTCAAGCTCTTTTTCGATAGAATTTAGTATCTCAGCGCAAAGAACGCTCCTTGAAATTGTCTTTTTTGCTTCAAGCTCAAGGGATGTCGCCTTGTCCTTTAATATTTCGGGGAATTTTTTTGTGGAAACGTTAATGCCTATTCCGACAACGGCATAATCAAGCGAGCCGCTTTCAACGTCAATCCCCGCTTCGGTAAGAATTCCGCATACCTTTTTGCCGTTTATGAAAATATCGTTCACCCATTTAATTTTTGCGTTAAGCCCCGAAACCTTTTCTATTGCCTTTGCGACGGCGACGGAAATGCAGGATGTAATAAGCGTTGAACTTTCAAGCGAAAGCGTTGGTCTTAAAATAATCGAAACATAAAGTCCCGAACGCTCAGGCGAATAAAAGCTCCGCCCAAGACGTCCCTTGCCCGCCGTCTGTTCCTCGGAAATAACGGTAGTTCCGTTTTCCGCATTAAGCTGCGCAAGCTTTTTAGCAAACGTATTCGTCGAATCTATCGTTCTGAATACATCAATGTTTGAACCGATATATTTCGTTTTAAGGTGCATTTTTATGCTCTGTTCGGAAATAAGGTCATTTTCCGCACAAAGGCAATAGCCTCTGTTTGTCGATGCGTTAATGATATATCCATCCGACTGAAGCTTTTTTATAGTTTTCCAGACCGCATTTCTTGAAACGCCTAAAGTTTCGGCTATCATGCTCCCCGAAATGCTCTCGCCCCTGTTATTCTCTAAAAATTCAAGTACCTTTTCTCTTATCACCGTCAATTTAAAACACTCTCCCTGTCATTTATATCAATAGGCGGGCGCCGAGGAAGAATAATGTGAAAAAATTAACAAAAGCTATTAAAATGCGCTCCGTCAGTGCGTTATTTATTTTTTAGATTTTCCTTTGCGGTTGAAAGCATAAGCTTTATGCGGTTTTCCTGATTGACTTTTGTTGCCCCCGGGTCATAATCAACAGCAACTATATTCGCATCGGGGTGCTTCTGACGTATGCTTCTTATCATGCCCTTTCCTACGATATGGTTGGGAAGACTTCCAAGAGGATGTCCGCATACGATATTTTCAACGCCCGAATGAATAAGCTCCAGCATTTCCGCCGTCAAAAGCCAGCCCTCGCCCATTTTGTTTGCGGTTGAAACATATTCCGCCGCAAAGGACTTCGTTTTTTCAAAATGCTGAGGTGCTCTGAATCGGCTGTTTTCAAAGTTTGAAATGAGCTTGTCCTGCATTGAAACAAGGAAAACCTTGAGTGCCGCCGAGCCGATATATTTTTTATATCTCACATGATAAATTTTTGTATCGACAATGTGATGGTCGCACATGAATATGATAAAATCCAAAAGTCCGGGAACGACAACCTCCGCCCCCTCAGACTGTAAAAATTCCTCAAGGCAGTTATTCCCCAACGGCGCATACTTTATATAAATTTCCCCGACGATACCTACGCGGATTTTCTCCTCGTGCTTAACGGGGATTGCCTCAAATTCCTTTATCATGCGCGCGGTCTTTTCCTTAAAGCCCTTTATGCCGATTTCCGATTTGATTAATTCGTTCACCCATTTGTCGACAAGCGCATCGGCATCGCCCTTGTTTATTTCATAAGGTCTTACCTGATTAGCCGCCCACATAAGCACGTCGCCGTAGCATATTGCGGAAACAAGCTGATAAAGAAGCTTTACGCTGAGCTTAAAGCCCGGGTTCTTCTCCATATTCGACATATTGAGCGAAACGACGGGAACCTGTTCAAAGCCGTTGTTTTTAAGAGCTTTCCTCAAAAGATTTATATAGTTTGACGCACGGCAGCCGCCGCCCGTCTGTGTAATCATAAGTGCAGTCTTGTTTATGTCATATTCGCCCGACTTTAAAGCGTCAAGGAACTGCCCTATAACCAGAAGAGCGGGGTAACAGGTGTCGTTATGGACGTTACGAAGTCCCTCATCGACAATTCTCCTGTGGTTTGTTTTTAAAAGCTTCATATTATAGCCGTGCTGGATAAATATTTTTTCAAGAAGTGCAAAGTGAATGGGGAGCATCATAGGGATAAGGATTGTGTATTCCTTTTTCATCTCCTCAGTAAAAAGAAGTCTTCCCTTTTCGTTATAAATAAGTTCAGCCATAGTGTTCTCCCTTCACAAAATAATATTGGTTTAATGTCCAATGAACAATTCAAAAATGCTGTCGCAAAGCGACAAAACAGCATTTTTGAAAAGACAAAGTGCAAGGATTTTTTAAAATTGACCTCTTTTGTCTTTTGTCTTGCACTTTGTCTTAAGATTTTCTTTGAAAATCTGTTCATTGTGACATAAAGAAATGTCTGAATTTAATTAAAAAGGCTCTATAAAGCCTTTTTAATTAAATTTATGCAGATTTCTGCATAAATAATTCGCAAAGCGAATTATTCAGTAGACATTGTTTATTATATCACATTTTTAAAGCCAAAGCAATAGCAAAGGTTACAGGGATTTTAAAGCTGCTGTCATTTTTATACTAAAATGTAATATTTATATTGTTGAAATGTAATAAAGTTTTGTATATAATAAAATCAGACAATAATATTTAACAGAGGGAAACAATATGATTTACATAGTCGCCGCGTTGTCGGTATGTCTTATCATCGTTGCGCTGACGATGAAAAAGGAAGATGCTCCATTAACGGAAGAAATTCTTACAGAGGCCACTCCCGAC
>DAOPYP010000017.1:0-20995 GCA_035352975.1 Oscillospiraceae bacterium | reverse complement strand
CTGCTCCACGGTGCCGACTTTTCAAAATCACCAATGAACATTTCATAAAGGCGCATTGTGTCTGCTCCGCATTCTGATATTACATCATCAGGGTTAACAACGTTTCCGCGGGATTTTGACATCTTTTCGCCGTTTTCACCGAGCACCATACCGTGGGATGTTCTCTTTGAATAAGGCTCTTTCTGTGAAACAACGCCGATATCATAAAGAAACTTATGCCAGAAGCGCGAATACAAAAGATGAAGTGTTGTATGCTCCATACCGCCGTTATACCAGTCAACGGGGAGCCAGTAATCAAGAGCCTCCTTAGCGGCTAAAGCATTCATATTATCGGTATCACAATAACGCATGAAATACCACGACGACCCTGCCCACTGAGGCATTGTATCGGTTTCACGCTTTGCGGGACCGCCGCAGTGAGGACAGGTTGTATTAATAAAGCTGTCAAGTGTGGAAAGCGGACTCTCTCCGTTGTCGGTAGGCATATAGCTTTCTACCTCGGGGAGCTTTAACGGGAGTTCACTTTCGGGAAGAGGAACATATCCGCACTTGTCGCAGTATACGATAGGAATAGGTTCGCCCCAATATCTCTGACGTGAAAATACCCAGTCACGGAGCTTGAAGTTGACTTTTTCTTTTCCTTTTCCGGTTTCTTTAAGCCATTCCTTAATTTTAACCTTTGCCTCCTCAACGGAAAGTCCGTCAAGAAAACCGCTGTTTGTCATAATTCCTGTGGCGCAGTCAGTAAACGCTTCATTTTCAATATCTCCGCCCTTTACGACTTCGATTATAGGAAGAACAAAAACCTTTGCGAATTCATAGTCACGGGTATCATGAGCAGGAACAGCCATAATTGCGCCTGTTCCGTATGTCATAAGAACATAGTCGGAAATGAAAATCGGAATTTCACGTCCGTTTACAGGATTAACCGCCATTACTCCGTCAAGCTTCACGCCTGTCTTGTCCTTTGCCATTTCGGCACGTTCAAAGTCGGATTTTCTTGCCGCCTTTTCCTGATAAGTCTTTATTTCATCAATGTTTTTAAGTTTGTCTGCCCATTTCTGAAGCATAGGATGCTCGGGCGCAATAACCATATAGGTTGCACCGAAAAGCGTATCAGGGCGTGTCGTATAAACCGTGAGCTTATCCCCTGCGGTTGTTTCAAAATCAACCTCAGCACCCGTTGAACGACCTATCCAGTTTATCTGTGATGTTTTTACACGATCTATGTAGTCAACATCAGCCAAATCATTGATAAGACGGTCTGCGTATTCGGTAATTTTTAGCATCCACTGTGACTTGACTTTTCTTACAACCTCACCGCCGCAGCGTTCACATACGCCGCCGACAACCTCTTCGTTAGCAAGAACGACCTTACATGAAGTACACCAGTTTACCGCCATTTCTTTTTTATATGCAAGTCCCTTTTTAAAGAGCTGAATGAAAATCCACTGAGTCCATTTAAAATAATTCGGGTCTGTTGTGTTTATTTCCCTGCTCCAGTCAAAGGAAAATCCAAGAGCCTTGAGCTGCTGCTTAAAACGCGCAACATTGTCATGCGTAACAATTTCGGGATGAATATTGTTCTTTATTGCATAATTCTCGGTTGGAAGTCCAAAAGCATCCCATCCCATAGGATAAAGGACATTGAAGCCCTCCATTCTGCGCTTTCTGGCAACAATATCAAGTGCAGTATAGGGACGTGGATGCCCTACGTGAAGTCCTTTTCCCGATGGATATGGAAACTCAACAAGAGCATAGAATTTTGGCTTTGAATAATCATTCACTGCCTTAAAGGTCTGATCCTTATCCCAGAAATCCTGCCATTTTTTTTCGATTGAACCGAAATCATATTTCATTTTTTAATCATTCCTAACATCTGTAGCTTTTACTTTATATACTCAGTTATATCAATTTGTTCGCCGTCAGACCATAGTCTTTCAAGCGAATAATACTCACGGGTTTCTTTATAAAATATATGAATAACAATATCAGAGTAATCGAGAATAACCCAGTTTGCACCTGAATAGCCCTCGGTTCTTGTCGGCTTTAAACCTTTCTCAGAAAGCTTGAACTCGACCTCATCGGCAAGAGCCTTTGTCTGAGTTGTGCTTGTTCCGTTTGCTATTATAAAATAATCCGCAATGATTGTTAAATCCTTAATCCCTATAAGCTGAATATTTTCAGCCTTTTTTGAATCAAGCGCAGTTATTGCCGTCGAAATAATTTCTTTCTGTGTCATTCAATAGCCTCACTTTCAATATTTTATGGATTGGTCAGTGTGTCGGATGTTTCTGTTGTTTCCGGAATAACAATAACATCAGGAATTTTTGTTTCTTCCTCAGTAACGATAAAGCCATATTCATCAGTCTGATAAGTAGTTACTGTTGTGGTTTCAGCAGTTGATGCGGCAGTAGTTGTCGTCAACTTTGCAGTAGTTACCTTCGGTTTTGCCGTCACAACATGAGTATATGCGGGAAGAGTGCTGTCATCTTTTTTCTTGCCGGGTACCGTTCCGCTTATTAAATCCTGAATATCATCTTCGGTATTCTCATAGTATTCACCGGTATGTGCAAGCTCTGTTATTTTAAGCTCTTCCGCAGAAACAGGAGAAGAAAACGGTCTGAAATATGCGTTAAGAAGGTCGGCAGTTTCATATTTGTGCATTGTCCATACCGACTGTCCGTTCGACGTAGTTGTTCCCTCACCCGGAATAAGATAAAATTTTATATTGCTGAAATCAATTGATAATGCCTTTTTAGCGTAATTCTGTACTTCTTTAATTGAAAGGTCGGTAGTGAAGTTACCAAAAATTGCAGGAATAAGCTTCATAACCTCAGACATGCCCATTTTTTTAACCTGCTGAACCGCAGAAGCAAGGAACAAACGCTGAATTTTTATTCTCCCGATATCCTGGTCGTAATATGAATGTCTGTGCCTTACGAGCCATTCGGCCTGCTCGCCGTTTAAGGTCTGCTGTCCTTTATAAATTATTCCGAGCTGTGCATTTCCGATATCGTAAGGAACGTCTATCGGAACGCCGCCGATTGCGTCAATGACATTTCTGAAGGATTCAAGATTTATAGTTGCATAATGGTCTATTTTAATCTGATATTGTTCATTGATAACCTTAACAAGCCTGTTTATTGAAGAAACAGACTGATCTCCGCCGCTGTATGCGCTGTTGATTTTTTTGGTTGAGCCTGTTCCCGATTCAATATAAGTATCTCTCGGTATTTGAAGAACATTTATGGTATTATCCTGATAATTGAAGCAGACAAGCATTATAACGTCTGTAAGCTGTTCAGATTCGTCAAGACCGCATACCAGAAAATTCTCGGATTCAAGTGAATTGAATTTCTTAGCCGTATCTTTATCAAGCTCATCTGTATCACTGCTTAAAAGATTATCATTATTAAGTTTCCCATTATTTCCCGAAAACATATGTGACTGATAGACAATTAAAAATACTACTACAAGAACAGAAACGATACATACTGCTATGGAGCAGCCTATTATCATGCGTTCCTTAAACGGGCGTTTTTTTCTCTTTTTGACTGATGATTTTGACATATATGCCTCCAAATTATACTATTTGTCTTTTACTGATGTATACTGATTATATGCTTCAATTGTTTGGGGAGGTAATTTGGAGCCTTTATTTACAACATCGGTAATAGAATATTTCAATGCTTCTAACATTGTTTTATTTAAATCGGAATACGCAAGCTTTCTCATTCTCTCTGCGTCTTTATAGGTTCTGTCGACAGAAATAAGGTCGGCAATGTAAACAATTTCTTCAAGTTGCGACATTCCCGCTCTTCCGCAAGTATGATACCTTACCGCACTGAGAATATCTGTATCCTTTATATCAAGAAAATTTTCGGCATACCATGCTCCCGCTATTGCATGCCATAAAGACGGTATCTGATATTCAACATCTGATATATTCATTTTGCTTTTTTTAACCATCTGATTTTGTTCAATCTGAGGACAGTCCTTGCATATATCGTGAATAAGACCGGCAAGATAAGCTTTTTCAGGATCCGAATTCCATTTCTGCGCAAGCTTTTTGCTTTCGTCGGCAACATTAAAGCTGTGAATAAATCTTTTTTTGGAAAGCCGCTCTTTCAGCAGTAACTGAATTTCTGAAACAGAGTGCATTATTTTTCCACCATTTTTTCATAAATTTTATTTTCACTAATGTATTGTACTACTTTATTAGGCAAATAGCAAGAAATTTCTTTATTATTTTTGACATATTCTCTAATTTCACTTGAAGATATCACAAACGGCTCGGACTTTATTATATATATTTCCGAATTATATCTTTTAAGCTTTTCGGATTCTCTTAAAAGCTCCGCATACTGGTCTTTTTCTCTTGAAGCCGCAATAATTGAAGCCATTGAAAGTATCTCTTCAAATCTGTGCCATTTCGTGAATGAAAGGAGCATATCTCCGCCCATAATAAAATAAAGCTTTTCAAGCGGATATGTTTCTTTAAAATATTTCAGAGTGTAGTAGGTATAGCTTATACTGCTGTTTTTTATTTCATAATCACTTACTTCAAAACCTTTTAAACCCTCAAACGCCAGACGGCACATATTAAGCCTGTCATTGTCAGAAGCAAGGTCCTCAGCCTTTTTATGCGGAGGAATTTTTGAAGGCATAACAATAATCCTGTCAATGTCGAAATTTTTTCCGACGTCCGTTGCCAGTTTTATATGCCCGTTATGGACGGGATTGAATGTCCCGCCGAAAATCGCCGTACTGCTCACTTTGAAAGCTTTATAACAGGTTCTTTTTCATTCTTTTTATAAAGAACAAATTTCGTGCCTATTACCTGAACGACATCTGAATCAGTTTTTTCGGAAATTTCCTGTGCGGCTTCCTTTGCGGAAAAGATCGAATTGTCAAGAACACGCATTTTAATAAGCTCTCTCGCCTTTAAAGCGTCTTCAACCTGTTTTATAAGAGCATCACCTATTCCGCCTTTTCCTATTTGAAAAATTGTATCTATAGAATTTGCCATAGCGCGCAGCTCTGCTCTTTGTTTTGTTGTTATCATTATACTACCTCATTTTTATTATTTTATTAAATCCATAAATTTATTTAGTGCCGCCGAACGATGACTTATTTTATTTTTTTCTTCGGGAGATATTTCGGCAAAGGATTTTTCTCCCACCATAAAAATCGGGTCATATCCGAACCCATTTTGCCCTTTGGGCTCGTAGCCTATAATTCCATGACACTCTCCCCTTGAATAACTGACGGTTCCTTTTTCGTCAATATAACAGATAACACATACAAAACGTGCCGTTCTTTTATCGAGCGGAACTTTTTCCATCTCGTCAAGAATTTTTCTGCACCTTTCGGCGTCCGTTGCGTTCTCTCCCGCATATCTGTGAGAAAACACTCCGGGGGCATTGTTAAGTGCCTCAACCTCCAGCCCGCTGTCATCTGCAATTACAGGCTTTTTTGTCATATCGTAAATTGCCTTTGCTTTAAGAAAAGCATTTTCTTCAAATGTCACGCCGGTTTCTTCAACATCAAGGCTTATTCCCGCCTCTTTTTGAGAAATAAGTGTATGTCCAAACGGTGACAGAATTTTTTCCATTTCGCTGAGTTTATTTTTATTGTTTGATGCAAGAATTATCTCCATAGCTTTTCTCCGTTAATCAAAAAGTGCGTTTACAAAATCCTTGGCGCAGAAATCCTGTAAATCTTCTGTTTTTTCTCCTACTCCGATAAGCTTTACGGGAATTTTAAGGTCATCGGCAATTGAAATAACTATTCCGCCCTTTGCCGTTCCGTCAAGCTTTGTAAGAACTATTCCCGTTATATCAGCGGTTTCTTTAAAAAGCTTTGCCTGATTTACCGCATTCTGCCCCGTTGTTGCATCAAGGACAAGCAGAACCTCAAGGGGACAACCCTCCGCCTGAGTATGAACTATTCTTGAGATTTTAGAAAGTTCATCCATAAGATTTTTCTTGTTGTGAAGACGTCCTGCCGTGTCGCATATCAGAACATCAGCATGTCTTGCTTTTGCAGCTGTTATCGCATCAAAAACGACGGCGGCAGGGTCGGAACCCTCGCTGTGTTTTACAATATCAACTCCCGCACGCTTTGTCCATACCTCAAGCTGGTCAATTGCGGCGGCGCGGAATGTATCGGCGGCGGCGACAATAACGTTCTTCCCTTGAGATTTAAGCTTTGCGCAAAGCTTTCCTATCGTGGTTGTCTTGCCTGCACCATTCACACCGATAACAAGTATTACCGACGGAGAGGACGAAAAATCAAGTCCTTTATCCTCACCTAACATGTCGGTTATTATTTCTTTGAGTGTTTGTTTTATTTCCTTAGTATCAGTCAAGCCCTTTTCTTTTACTTTTTTTCTAAGCTCGCCACAAATTTTCGACGAAGTGTTTACTCCGATATCGCTCATAATAAGCGTTTCTTCAAGCTCTTCAAAAAAATTCTCATCAATTTTTGTAAAGGAATTTATGACAAGCTCAACCTGCTTCATCATGGATTCCTTTGTTTTTTTAAGCCCTTCTTTTATTTTTTCAAAAAAAGCCATTTGTTCTCCCCTGTCCGCCGTGAGAGGCTGTTTTAATTTGTTTGTGGTATGTTATGTATTTCGCTTTGGTCCATTTTAAGGAGCTTTGAAATTCCTTTTTCCTGCATTGTAACGCCGTAAAGCGTATCGGCTTCTTCCATTGTGCCGCGCCTGTGAGTGACAAGAATAAACTGAGTCGTGTCCGTAAATCTGCGCAAATACTGAGCATATTTCACAACATTGACATCATCAAGCGCCGCTTCAATTTCATCGAGAATACAAAACGGAGCAGGCTTGATTTTTAAAATTGCAAAATAAATTGCTATCGCAACAAACGACTGCTCCCCACCCGACAAAAGAGAAAGGTTTTTTATAACCTTTCCGGGCGGGGCAACATTAATCTCAATGCCCGATTCTAAAACGTCCTGTGGATTGGTAAGCGTAAGCTCGGCTTTTCCTCCACCGAAAAGCTCAGAAAAAACACTTTTGAAATTTTCATTTATCTGTTCAAAACTTTCGGAAAATCGCTTTCTCATTTCTTCCGTAAGCTCAAAAATAAGCTTTTCCAGTTCTTTTTTCGATGTTTCAACGTCCTTTAACTGCTCAGACAGAAAATTATATCTCTGAAAAACTTCCTTATATTCTTCAATTGCTGCAACATTTACCGTGCCGAGATTTCGTATTTTGGATTTAAGCTCGTTGAGCTGCTTTTGTGCCGACGACATATCCTCAATCTCAACATAAAGCTTCTGTGCATCGGAACGTGTAAGGCTGTACTGCTCCCACATATCAGAAATAATTGCATCATAGTCTTTTTCAACCGAAAGCTTTCTTTCCTCAAGCTTTGTGATTTCGCGGGAATAACGCTCTCTGTCATCATTTTTGGCTTTGAGCTCGGAGCGTTTTTCATTTGCCGACTGTTCATATTGCCTGTGGTTTTTCTGCTCCTGCTCAATTGATTTTTTATACTCTTCCGTTTTTTCTGAAAGCTTTTGAATTTCGGCTCTTTTGCTTAAAACAGAAAGATTTTTTTCTTCAATAACGTCTTTTTTAAGTGCAATCTGTTCGTCAAAAAGCTTTTCACTATCAGCGAGATTTAAAGAATTTTCCTTAAGCTGTGAAATCCTCGCTTCCGATGCTTCCCTGTCCTTTTGAAGCTCGGTTTCTTTTATTTTCATTGAAGAAATATCAGAAGAAAGCTTTTCACGCTTTTGGTGCATATCATCTTTTTTCTGTCCGCTTTCAGACATGAGCTTTTCTTTTTCCGATATTTCAACGCTGCATTTTTCTAAAAGCGAAGTAAAACTTTCGAGTGATTTTTCGCTTTCCGATTTTTTGTTTTTAAGCTCAGAAATGCGATTAACAGTAACTTCAAGCTGCTTTTTAAACTGATCTGTCATTGCTTCAATACGCTTTTGTTCGGAAGTAAAACGGATTTTATCTTCGCTGACTATTGAAAGCTGTTCCTTTTCGCCCTCGATATCAAAGCTTAACTTGTCGGTTTCCGCCTGAAGCTTTGATATTAAGATCTTATCGGAAGATAGCTTATCCGAAAGCTTTTTAATCAGATTTTCAAGCTCTGAAATTTCATTTTTTCTTGTAAGTACGCCGCTTGAACGTGAAACGGAGCCTCCCGTAAACGATCCGCCTGCATTAATAACCTGTCCGTCTAGAGTAACGATTTTAAATTTATATCCGTATTTTTTTGAAATTACAGAAGCTGAATCAATATCTTCGGCAATAACTATTCTTCCTAAAAGATACTGTATAATTCCCGAAAATTCGGGGTTGCATGAAACAATTTCGCTTGCAACAGACACAAAGCCATCCTGTGAGGAAAGCCCGTTTTCATTTAGGGGATATCCTTTTACGGAAGTAACGGGGAGAAATGTTGCTCGTCCGGCATTATTGTCTTTAAGATGACGGATACAGCGCTTTGCGGTTTCTTCATCGCGGACTATAATATTCTGTAAAGCCGCGCCGAGCGCGGTTTCAACGGCTGTGCTGTATTTATCCTCAATGCTGATAAGCTGTGCTACACTCCCAAAAATTCCGCTTATTCTTGAATTGTTGCCAGCCTTTATGATTTCTTTTACGCTGTGAGAAAATCCCTCCATATTTTTTTCAAGCTCTGAAAGGAGATTTTTTCTCTGCTGCTTTTCATTAAGTGTCATAACCGATTGGTCGTATGCTTTTTTTAACTCATCAAGTTTTTCACTTTTATTTGAAAAAAGTCTTGTATATCCAAGAATTTTATTGTTATGGTTCTGAATGTTCTCTTCAATACCTTTAAGCCCGCCGTTTATATCCCTTAATTCATTAGTAAGCTTCTCGATTGAGATTTTTAGTTCATTTTCGTTTTCAATGCCGACAGCTAATTGTGCTTCTGCTTCTTTTATTGAAGTTTCGGCGGAGGAAATTGAAAATCTGTATTCCGACTGCTTTATATAAAGCCTGTTAAGCTCCGAATTTGATTCTTCGTATTCCTTTCCGATACTTTCCGTTTCATTAAGAAGTCCCTCAAGCTCGGTTTTCAAATCTGAAAGAGCCTTTTCAACGTTTAATATCTCATCGGAAATGCGTGCAGAGCAATCTTTTTCATTTTGAATTTTTTCGTTTATGCCTTCATATGAAAGCTTTGCATTTTCCTTTTGCTTTATTAACTCCTCAATTGCGGCATTTTCGTGTGAAATATCATTTAAAAGAACGGCAATTTCAGAATTAACCTGACCGTTTTGTTTTTCAGCTTCAAGAATATTTGCCTGAAAAGCTTCGATTTTAACGTTACTTTCCTGCATACTCTTATAGCTTTTCTGAATGTCGTCCTCGAGCCTTAAAATATCGCTGTCAATGTTTTCGTATTCAGAATTATTTATAAGAATTTTTTCTTCAAGTCCGCTGATGGACAGCTTTAATTCGTCAAGCTTTTTAATCCAAAAGGAAATTTCAAGTGATTTTTTCTTTTCGGAAAGCTCAATAAACTGATTTGCTTTTTCCGACTGAATTCTCAGCGGCTCAACTCTGCTTTCAAGCTCACCGATAATATCGTTAAGCCTTAAAATGTTATCCTGAGCATTTGTGAGATTTCGCTCCGCCTCCGCTTTTTTATAGCGAAATTTAGAAATTCCAGCCGCTTCTTCAAATATTTCACGGCGTTCGTTGCTCTTTGCGCTGACAATCTCAGCAATGCGCCCCTGTCCGATAATCGAATAACCGTCACGCCCAAGCCCCGTATCCATAAACAGCTCGCAGATGTCCTTTAGTCTTACCTGACTTCCGTTTATGAGATATTCACTTTCACCGCTTCTGTAAAGTTTTCTTGTGACGTTAATCACGTCGGCGGGAATACCTAAAACGTGCTTTGAATTGTCTATATTAAGCGTAACCTGAGCAAACCCGACAGGCTTTCTCATTTGTGTTCCCGCGAAAATAACATCCTCCATCTTTGAACCGCGGAGAGTTTTTGAAGACTGTTCTCCCAATACCCAGCGGACAGCGTCGCCTATGTTGCTTTTTCCGCTTCCGTTAGGACCTACAACAGCGGTAAGTCCTTTATTAAAATCAAGCTTTATTTTATCGGGGAAGGATTTAAAGCCTTGCAATTCCAACGATTTTAAGTACATTTTACACTTCCTCTGCCACGTTTATATCAAAATCTCTTAGTTTTTCAGATGGTTTTATTTTTAAATTTATGCCCTTGTTTTTGAAATAAACAAGGTTTGATTTCTTCTGACCGACTGCTTTGCTCAATGACTTTTCGGGAACGTAAACAGTATAGCTTCCCGTCTTTTTTATTTTCTCATCAATCTTTTTTCTGAACAATGCTCCCTCGCAAAGTTCCCTAAATGCAGGATGATAAAATCCCCCTATCATCTGTGCGCCCACTGTTTCAGAAGCGTGAAGTCCAAGCTTTATTACGTTTATTTCGTGTTGATTAAATTTTATTAGGATTTCAGCGGACAGCATAACGGCATCGTCAAAATTCATAGGGACATATTCGCCGCTGATAAATTTTCTTGAAAGCTCTGTACCTTCAAGAATTACAACGGGATAAATTCTAACCGCTTTAGGCGAAAGCTTAATTATTTCATCGGCGGTATAACGGTCAAGCTCGGGCGTGCTTTTATAAAGTCCTATCATCATCTGAAGCCCAAGCTCAAAGCCGTATTCCTTTATCAGAGCCGAAGCATTCCTTACATCATCGGCAGAATGTCCCCTTTCGTTATGAAAAAGAACCTCGTCAGACATACTTTGCGCTCCCAGTTCAATTGAAGTGACATGTAATTTTTTTAAAATATCAAGAGTGTTTTCGTCTATACAATCGGGACGGGTTGAAATTCTGATACCCTTAAAACCGTTTTCACCGATAAACTGCTGAACACATTCCAGAAGTTCGGTCATGTATTTTTGAGGAATTGCAGTAAAGCTTCCACCGAAAAAAGCTATTTCAGTTTCGGATTTATTGTCAATCTGTTCATATGCCTGTCTGCATATTTTCACCGTTTCCTCCGCCGTCGTGGGATTTAATGCTCCCGAAATACTTTTCTGGTTACAGAAGCTGCACATATGCGGACAGCCTAAATGCGGAATGAAAATTGAAATATTATTATGTGGCATAACCCATAAGTTCAAGCGCTTCCTTTGCCGCCATTTGCTCTGCCGCTTTTTTGCTTCTGCCCATTCCGTTACCTATTACGTTAGAATTCAGGCAGACCTGCACAACAAATGCCTTATCGTGGTCGGGACCGCTTTGTCCTTTCGTCACATATTCAATTTTTTCTTCGGGATTCTGCTGAATGATTTCCTGAAGCATGGTTTTATAATCATTAAAAGCTATGGATTTTTTTATGTCAATATCCTTTGGGATAAATGACAAAATATGTTTTCTTGCCGCCTCAAGTCCTCCGTCAAGAAAAATTGCGGCAATAACCGCTTCAAATGCGTCGGCAAGAATTGACGGACGTTCTCTTCCGCCTGTATGCTCTTCGCCTTTTCCCAATAAAATATACTCGCCAAGATCTATCTGCTGTGCAAATACAAAAAGAGCCTTTTCGCATACTAAAGAAGCGCGGATTTTAGTCAATTCTCCCTCGGGGAGATGCTTGAAATGCTCAAAAATATGCTGAGAAACAACAATCGACAATACCGAATCGCCTAAAAATTCAAGCCTTTCGTTGCTGTTTAGATTCTTTTTGTTCTCATTTGCATAAGAGGAGTGCGAAAGTGCCTCCTGCAAAAGTTTTTTGTTTTTAAATTCATAATGAATTATCTGTTCAAACTGTTCCATATTTTTTTCCTTTTTAATTTTCAGAAATCTGCGTTCTCTCTTTCAGTATGTCCAGAGATTTTGAGATTTCATCGATGACCTTCTTTTCAGAAAAATTCTTTGCCTGACGTATAGCATTATAAAATGCCTTGGCATTTGAGCTTCCGTGTGCCTTAATTACAGGCTTTGAAATTCCCATCAGCGCCGCACCGCCCTGTTCGGTATAGTCCATCTTTTTTCTGAAGCCCTTAAGCTTTTTCATAACTAAAAGCGCCGCAATTTTTGAGATTATGCCATTTAAAAGGATGTCCTTTAATGTATGTGAAAAGAACGATCCCATTCCCTCAATCAGCTTTAAAACGACATTTCCTGTGAATCCGTCCGATACAACTACGTCAAAATTCCCTCCCGGAATATCTCGTGCTTCGGCGTTTCCTGCAAAATTGACGGGTGCGTCTTGCAATAGCTTATATGCCGTAAGCTCAATTTCACGTCCCTTTGTATCCTCTGCTCCGACGTTTACAAGACCGACTCTCGGCTCTTTAATTCCGAGAATTTTCTCCATATAGCATGAGCCCATAATTGCAAACTGAACAAGCATTTCGGGACGGCAGTCTACATTTGCCCCCGCATCCATAAGCATGAAGTTTCCTTTTTCGGACGGAAGAATCGGCGCAAGTGCGGCACGCTTTATGCCTTTAAGGCGCTTTACTATAAAGGTTGCACCTACGACAAGTGCGCCTGTGCTTCCCGCTGAAACGAATGCATCGCCGTTTCCTGCGGCAAGCTCCTTTAAACCGACAGCCATTGAACAGTCAGCCTTTTCCTTGATAACCATTGTCGGCTCGTCGTGAATGTCAATTACAGTTTTCGTGTCGATTATTGAAATATTATGTAGACTTATCTTGTTTTCTTCGGCAGTTTTTTTAATAACGCTCTCGTCGCCCGTAAGCAAAATTTCAACGCCGAGATTTTCAACTGCCATTGCGCTTCCCTTTATTACCTCGAGTGGTGCGTTATCCCCGCCGAATGCGTCAACAATTATTTTCATTCTTTATCATTCCTTTTAAAGACTCAACGGAACGATCCGCCAAGGCCTGATACTTTATTTTTTTATCCCTAATTCTTTCGGGGAGTTCGGGTAAAATCCCCATATTACAGCCCATCGGCTGAAAATTAGTAACATATTCATCGCTTATATAACGTGAAAGTGCCCCAATCATCATTGTTTCGGGAAGAATAAGCGTCTCCTGTCCTTTAATACGTCTTGCCATATTTTTTCCTGCCATAATGCCGCTCGCCGCCGATTCTATATATCCCTCAACGCCCGTAATCTGTCCCGCAAAGAAAATTTCCGGATATTTACGCATTGAAAAATCAGCGTTCAGAAGCTTGGGACTGTTGATAAAGCTGTTTCTGTGCATAACTCCGTAGCGAATAAATTCGGCATTTTCAAGTCCTGTAATCATTGAAAAAACGCGCTTTTGCTCTCCGAATTTCAGATTTGTCTGAAATCCTACAAGATTATACATTGTCCCCTCGCTGTTTTCCTTTCTAAGCTGAACAACGGCATAAGGGCGCTTTCCCGTTCTCGGGTCGGTAAGACCGACAGGCTTTAACGGGCCGAAGCGCATCGTATCCTCGCCGCGCTTTGCCAAGACCTCAATCGGCATACAGCCCTCGTATACCTTAAATGACTGCTTGTCAAATTCCTTTAATTCGGCACTTTCCGCATTTAACAGAGCGTTATAAAAGCTAAGATATTCGTCTTTGTTCATTGGGCAGTTTATATAGTCGTCATCGCCTTTTCCATATCGTGAAGCGAAGAAAACAAGCTCCTTATCAAGGCTTTCAAATGAAACGATAGGCGCGGCAGCATCAAAAAAGCTGAGATATTCCCCGCATTTTTTTGTTATACTTTCCGCTAGTCCACCCGATGTCAAAGGACCTGTTGCAATAATAACGTTTCCGTCGGGAATTTCGTTTACTTCCTCGCTGATTATCTTTATTTTATCACAGGATTTAATTTTTTGGGTAACAAGGTCGGAAAAGGCTGTTCTGTCAACAGCAAGCGCACCACCAGCCGCAACCGACGTTTTTTCAGCACACGGAACAATAAGCGAGCCTAAAATCCGCATTTCTTCCTTTAAAAGTCCTGCCGCCGAATCAAGCCTTGAGGCTTTAAGCGAATTTGAACAGACAAGCTCCGCAAAGCCTTTGTATTTATGCGCGGGAGAAAATTTCTGAGGCTTCATTTCATATAAATCAACTTCAAAACCTTCGTTTGCAAGCTGCCAAGCCGCCTCACATCCGGCAAGCCCCGCGCCTATAACCGTGACTTTAGTCATCTTTTAGTCCTCTTTCATATCCGCAGCCCGATTTTTCGCAAAGGATTTTGCCGGCTTTTCCGCCTTTTTTAAACAAGGTTGAGCCGCATCTCGGACATTTTTCAGCAATCGGCGTATTCCATGTCATAAAGCTGCAGGTCGGATTATCTTCACATCCGAAATATTTCTTGCCCTTTTTCGACTTTTTCTGAAGTACCTTTTTGCCGCAGGCAGGGCAAAGTCCGCCCGTTTCCTGAACAATTTTCTTTGTATTTTTACACTCCGGGAAGCCTGAGCAGGCAAGAAATTTCCCGAAACGTCCGATTTTAATAACCATTTTTTTGCCGCACAGGTCACAGACAACGTCTGTCTCTTCGTCGGGGATTTTAACCCTTTTCCCCTCCATTGCAGTTTCCGCAGTTGACAAGGTCTGTTCAAAATCGCCGTAAAAATCCTTAAGTGTATCAACCCAGTCTTTTTTTCCAACTTCAACCTCGTCAAGGCTGTTTTCCATTCCGGCTGTAAATTTAACATCAACGATTTTCTTGAAATGCTCTTTCATAAGCTCGGTTGTGACATCTCCGAGGCTTGTGGGTTTAAGCTGCTTTCCGTCGCGTTCAACGTAAAGACGGGCGATTATTGTCGTGATTGTCGGTGCATAGGTACTCGGACGTCCTATTCCGTTTTCTTCAAGAGTTTTAATAAGCGATGCTTCGGTAAATCTCGCGGGGGGCTGTGTGAAATGCTGATTTCCATCAAGCTTTTTCATTTTGAGTATATCACCGTTTGAAATTTCAGGGAGAACGCTGTTTTCTTCGGACTGTTCGTCCTTTGACTCCTCATATAGCGCAGTATAGCCGTCAAATTTCACGCTGTATCCCGATGCTTTGAAATTGCATTCATTTGCAAGAATATCAACCGAAACGGTGTTCATAAGTGCATTCGCCATCTGGCTTGCTATAAATCTTTCCCAAACGAGCTTATAAAGCTTATACTGGTCGGACGAAAGACTTGATTTTATTTCATCGGGAGTAAGCTCCGGCATAGTCGGGCGTATTGCTTCGTGAGCATCCTGTGCATTTGACTTGGATTTAAACATTCTCGGCGAATCGGGAACATAATCTTTTCCGTATTTTTTTTCAATAAAGCCATATGCCGCCACCCTTGCTTCATTTGAAATTCTGAGCGAATCGGTTCTCATATATGTTATAAGTCCGACTGCTCCGAGATTTTTAACGTCAACGCCTTCATAAAGCTCCTGTGCCGCTTTCATTGTGCGCCTTGCCTGAAAGCCTAATTTTCTAGAAGCCTCCTGCTGCATGGTCGATGTGGTGAAAGGTGCGGCGGGCGATTTTTTATGAACGCTCTTCTTTATTCCGGTAACAATATATTCGGCATTTTCAAGCTTTTTAAGTATTTCGTCTGTTTTTTCCTTAGTTGGAAGCTCTGTCTTCTTTCCATTTATTCCGACAAATTTAGCCGCAAACGTCTTCCTGCTTGACGGTGCCGTAAGGCTTGCGTCGATAGACCAGTATTCCTGTGAAACGAAATCTTTTATTTCATTTTCCCTGTCGACAATAACACGTACCGCAACAGACTGAACACGTCCTGCGGAAAGACCGCGGCGCACCTTTTTCCAAAGGAACGGACTTAATTTGTAGCCCACTATTCTGTCAAGAATACGCCTCGCCTGCTGTGCATTCACAAGGTCAATATTTATCTTTCGGGGATTTGCCATTCCCGACTGAATTCCACTTTTCGTAATTTCATTGAATGCGATTCTGTTTATATCATTGACGTCAAGCTTTAAAAGCTGTGCAAGATGCCATGAAATAGCCTCTCCCTCACGGTCAGGGTCGGTAGCGAGATATACTTTTTCGCTTTTTTTAGCCTGCTTTGTAAGTTCTTTTATAAGAGTTTCCTTACCCTTGATGTCTGTATATAAAGGCTGAAAATTATTTTCAATATCAACGCCTATCTTGGATTTTGGGAGATCGCGGATATGCCCCATAGACGCTATTACTTCAAAATTTTCGCCGAGATATTTTTTAATTGTTTTCGCTTTGGCAGGGGACTCAACTATAACTAAATTTGACATTAAAAAAAACCATTCCTTTTTGTGTATATATTTTAAAGGGAATATCTCTTCCCTGCTTGTGCGGTTACTATGCCGAGAAGCTCAAGCTCGGTCAGCTGTGACAAAACCTCAGAAACATCGGCTTCAAGCATTGCTGAAAGCTCATCAGCCAAAAGACTGCCGTTTTTTTCAAGAAGCTTCACTATTTCAGCCTGCTGTTCATCCAACTCCGAAGTATCATATTTAGCAGTATCTTTTTCTTCAATTATATTATTAGCTTTGCTGTTATTATATTCATTATGAGATTTTATTTCATCGGCATTTTTAATTTCCTGTGAAACGGCATAGCTTTCATAAACGTTTGCGGCATTGAGTTTATGTGAAAAATTCTGATAATATTCATAAAGAATATCTATGTGGCTGAAAGTAGGAATTGCGCCGTCACGGATAAGCCTTATTACACCCGAATATCTTTCGTCAAACAAATCAGCGGGAGGAACGCAGAAAACGTCACGTCCCTGCTGTAAAGCGCATTCGGCGGTAATCAGTGCGCCGCTTTTAAGTCCTGCTTCAATGACGAGCGTTCCAAGACAAAGTCCCGAAATAATTCTGTTGCGGACAGGGAAATTCTTACCGCTTGGCGGTGTCCCGGGGAAAAATTCAGATATAACCGCACCGTTTTTTGCAATTACTTTTTTAACCTGTGTATTTTCCTTAGGATAAGGAACATCTATCCCACAGCCTAGAACCGCAACCGTCGGGACATGATTTTTAAGCGCCGCCTGATGAGCCATAGAGTCAATACCGAGTGCGAATCCGCTCACGATAACAACGCCTACTTTTGAAAGCTCGCCGCATATTTTCTGAGCGAATTTAATGCTGTAAGGTGACGGGTGTCTTGTTCCCACCACGGCTATTGAAATTTCATTCTCAATAAAGCTTATATCGCCCATGCAAAAAAGCAAGGCGGGAGGGTTAAATATCCCTTTAAGGCGGTTAGGGTAACGTTCGTCGTCAAAGCAAACTATGTCAATATCCTTTAATTCGCAATAGCTTATCATTTCTTCCGATTGTTTTAAGTGAGTGGTTTCAGCGGACTTTCTCTCCCATTCCGTAAGAAAATCAGCTTTTTTCGCTTTGATTTCATTATATGCCGTTTCAGGATCGCCGCCAAAGTGTGAAAGAGCTTCCCATATCCTGCTGTTTCCTGCCCCGAAGCACTGAACTAGCCATATCCAATATACTGAACTGTCCATACAAAAGCCACTCCTGTCTATTGTTATCTAAGCATTTCCCACATAATAATTCCTGCCGCCATTGCGGCGTTTAGGGAATTTACATTACCCTTCATTCTTATTGTAAGTTTATTTTCGCATAAATCGATTGTTTCGGACGAAAGACCCTTGCCTTCATTCCCGATAACAACGGCACAGCCATTTGAAAAGTCACATGATATGAGATCTTCTGCATTTTCATCTATTACCGCCGCAAAAGCAGGCATTGCCTTTTCTTCAAAAATATCAAGCACCGACGATATTTCATTGCCGTCAAAAACAGGAATTCTGAAAATCGAGCCCATTGTCGAACGGATTACCTTGGGACTGTAAACATCACAGCAGCCGCACAAGATAACACCAGAAATTCCGACGGCATCAGCGGTTCTTATAATTGTGCCTATATTTCCCGGGTCCTGAAGGCTGTCAAGGATTATATATTTCCCTTTATTGTCTATTTTACTGGATAATTCCGTTTTGTCAAGTATATTGCATATTGCAAAAACCCCTTGAGTTGAGCCCGTATCAGAAAGCTTTTCGCCCAGCTCATTGGTTATATATAAGGTTTTTTTCGCATTTTCACAAAGCAAATTCAATGCTTCGCCGTATTTTTCAGCCGCATTTTCGGTTATAAATATACAGTGAAGCTCTGCATTTTCTTTTACCGCGTCAAGGCAAAGACGCATTCCCTCAAGGACAAACATATTATATTCGTTTCTGTATTTCTTGTCACGGGATAATTTTTGATAAAGTTTTATATTGGGGTTGTCCTTACTTGATATATAATCCACAAAATCACCTTTACAATATAAAATAAAACTTTCTGCAAAATATAACAAAACACGCTCATTCCAATGAAGGAGCGTGTTCATTACAGATTAAAGTGCAGCCTTAGCTTTTTCAGTAATTGCGGTAAAGCCTACAGCGTCATTGATTGCAATTTCTGAAAGCATTTTACGGTTTAATGTAATTCCAGCTTTCTTGATGCCGTTCATAAGTGTTGAATAGTTCATGCCGTTAATCTTTGCAGCGGCTGAAATTCTTGTTATCCAGAGCTGTCTGAAATCGCGCTTTCTGTGCTTACGTCCAATATAAGCATAGTTGCCTGATTTCATTACTGCTTGTTTTGCCATTTTAAAGTGCTTGCTTTTACTTCCCCAGTATCCTTTAGCAAGCTTCAGAGTTTTATTTCTTCTCTTGCGAGTCATCATCGCGCCCTTAATACGAGCCATATATTTCTACCTCCGTATATGTTTTAATTAAATTTAAAGATTAATTGTAAGGAAGCATTTCCTTGATTGCTGCTACGTTGGTAGAATCAACAAGGCCACTTGCACGAAGCTGTCTTTTACGCTTACTGCCATTTTTACCTTTTGAATTAAGTCTGTGTCTTTTATTTGCGTGCTGATACTTAACCTTACCGTTTTTAGTAATCTTAAAGCGTTTTTTTGCGCCTGAATGAGTTTTTAACTTTGGCATAATTAATTTTTCCTCCCTATTATTTTGATGCTTTAGGTGAAACGAACATAACTAAGCTACGCCCTTCCATCTTAGCAGGCTTTTCAACTACTCCTGCTTCAGCACATGCAACTTTAAATCTTTCCAACAATTCTTCTCCCAAATGAGGGTGAGCAATTGCGCGCTTGCGGAACCGAACAGAAACCTTTAATTTGTCGCCGCCGTTAAGGAATTTAATTGCCTGGGCAACCTTAGTGTTAAAATCGTGAGTATCAATAGTTGAGAACATTCTGACTTCCTTGATTTCAACTATCTTCTGGTTTTTCTTAGCTTCTTTTTCACGTTTGGTCTGTTCAAAACAAAACTTGCCGTAATCCATAATTCGGCAGACAGGTGGTGTTGCCTGGGGAGCAATCTTAACTAAATCAAGATTCTTCTCATTAGCAAGCCTCTGTGCTTCCTTAGATGAAATAATGCCAAGCTGACCTCCGTCAACGTCAATCACGCGGATTTCATTGTCGCGAATTTCTTCGTTAATTTCCAGTTCTTTGTTGCTGATAGCGAGCACCTCCAAGACTTAATTGTTTAACCGCTATAAAACGGTTATAAAAACAAAAAGCGTGAACCCGTCCGTTCACGCTCATACTTTCGCCGACACACAAGAATATCCTGTTTATCTTTATAAGTATTAACCCAAGTCGCATATGCGCTAAGGTGAGAACTGAACAGCTCTGCTTTCTTTTACTTATAAAAGTATATACTAGCTAATTTGATTTGTCAATAGTTATTTAAAATATTTTTAATCAATATTTCTGTTTATATTTTAATTGTACAGTCTTTCTGAATTTTGTCAACATATATAAGGTGTGTTTCAGCAAATAATTAAAATTCATAAAATCCGAGTTAATTTAAACGAAAAATTAATTATTATTTATGTTGAAAAATGCTGTATTTTATATTATAATATTTTTTGTATTTGTTTTTACGATTATTTATCAACTATTTTTATTATTGAGGTGCATTTATGGAGCTTCTTAAGGAAAGAATTTTAAAGGACGGAAATGTCAAGGCGGGGAATGTATTAAAGGTTGACAGCTTTTTAAATCACCAGATAGATATAACTTTATTAAATGAAATCGGCAAAGAATTTAAAAGACTTTTTTCTGATGTAAGAATAACAAAAATTCTTACAATAGAAGCTAGCGGTATAGGAATAACCTGTATCACCGCACAATATTTTAACGTCCCGGTTGTTTTTGCAAAAAAATCGCAGAGTAAGAACATAGACGGTGATGTTTTTCTTTCGCAAGTCAAATCCTATACGCACGGAATGACATATGACGTAATCGTTTCAAAAAAGTTCATTAGCCGTGATGACAATATTCTTATTATAGATGACTTTCTTGCCAACGGCTGTGCGCTTTCGGGGCTTGCTGATATTGTCAGAGATTCCGGTGCGTCGCTCGCAGGAGCGGGAATTGTTATTGAAAAGGGCTTTCAGGAGGGCGGAAAAAATTTAAGGGCACAAGGAATACGTGTTGAATCTCTCGCGATTATTGAAAGCATGGACGAAAATACAGGCGTTATTTTTTCAAACTGAAAATAGCGGTTACATGCCGTTATATATATTAACATTATAAGGAGAAAGATTTATGAAGAAATCCATTTTTGCGGTACTTATGGCATCTGTAATGCTTTTATGTACAGCATGCGGACCTAACAGCACAAGCTCATCGGCAAAAGACAGCAGCTCGACTTCAAAGAGCGAAGCATTAAAGCCTATTAAAAAGGAAGACCTCAAGGTAGGCTTCGTTTACATCGGTACAATCAATGACGAAGGTTATACACAGGCTCAGGACAAGGGAAGACTTGCACTTGAAGAAATGGGCATTAAGACCATGTATTCCGAAAGTGTTCCCGAAAATTCAGACTGTGAAACAGCTATACGCAATCTTATCGACCAGGGCTGTAACGTAATTTATTCAACAAGCTTCGGTTTCGGCGAATGGACAGCTAAGGTTGCTAAGGATTATC
>DAOPYP010000016.1:0-21952 GCA_035352975.1 Oscillospiraceae bacterium | reverse complement strand
ACCTTCGGTCCTGACAAGGCGGCGGCAATTATTGAGGGAAGCAAAGTTTTTTCAAAAGATTTAATGAAAAAATATAATATTCCCACCGCAGGATATGAGGTATTCACGGATTCAAAAAAAGCAGTTGAATATATTAAGGCACAGAACAGCTATCCGACCGTAATAAAAGCTGACGGTCTTGCACTCGGAAAGGGTGTTATAATCGCACAGAACGAACAGGAAGCGGTTGACGCTGTCCATTCGATTATGGAGGACAGGGTATTCGGCGAAAGCGGCTCAAAACTTGTTGTTGAGGAATTTCTGACAGGTCCTGAGGTTTCCGTTTTGTCATTCTGTGACGGAAAAACCGTTATTCCTATGGTTTCTTCAATGGATCACAAGCGCGCCCTTGATAACGACGAGGGACTTAACACAGGCGGTATGGGTACGATTGCTCCAAATCCGTATTATACTGAAGCTGTTGCAAAAGAATGTATGGAGAAAATTTTTATTCCGACAGTGAATGCAATGGCTGCTGAAAACAGAGCTTTTAAGGGCTGTCTTTATTTCGGGCTTATGCTTACGCCAAAAGGCCCAAAGGTAATAGAATATAACTGCCGTTTCGGGGATCCCGAAACACAGGTTGTTCTTCCGCTTCTTGATACCGACCTTGTTGATATTATGGAGGCTGTCTATAACGGAAAGCTTGATGAAAAAGAAATAAAATGGAAAAAAGGTTCCGCCGCATGTGTTGTAATGGCATCAGGCGGTTATCCTCAGAAATATTCTGTCGGGATTGAAATGAACGGAATGGATGAAAAGGGACAGACTGACGGTGCATTTGTTTATCATGCAGGAACAAAATATAAGGATAGAAAGTTTTATACTGCCGGCGGGCGTGTTCTTGGCGTAACATCAACGGGGGAAACGCTTGAAGCGGCTCTTGAAAAAGCATATAATGCGGTGTCAAAAATTTCATTTGACGGACATCATTTCAGAAAAGATATCGGTCAAAAAGCGCTTAAGGCATAGTTTTTTATAAAGAGTGATTAAAATTATTGGAGGTATTTATATGGATAAAAGCATAATTAAAGAAGCCGATAATGATTTGGATTCAAAAGAAGCTGACAATAAAAATACTCCAGATGATATGTACGGCGCTGACTTTGTACTGGATTATATGGAGGAGCAGGGCGTTTATATAAGAGAATGATTTTTACGGAGGATATATGAAAAAGCTTATTCTTGTAACTTCACCGCCGGCCTGCGGGAAAACCTTTATCTCCAAGGAGCTTGCAAAAGCAATTGAGCATGTCGTTTATCTTGATAAGGATACGCTTATCGGACTTTCAAAACAGATTTTTAAAGTTGCAGGTCAGGAGTATAACCGAAGCTCTGATTTTTTTAATCAGAATATTCGTGATTATGAATATGAAGTAATTGTACAGCTTGCGCTTGAAGCACTTGATTATGATAATATTGTACTTATAAATGCTCCTTTTTCAAAAGAAATAAGGGATAAAGATTATATTGATTCATTAAAACAGAAGCTAATTGATAAAAATGCCGTACTTTGTGTCGTATGGGTTGAAACCGATATCGAAGTATGCCATGAAAGAATGATAACAAGAAATTCCTCCCGTGATAAGTGGAAACTCGAAAACTGGGACGAATATATAAAAACCTGCAATTTTAATAAACCTGAATTAATTGAAGATCTGATTATTTTTAAAAATTCATCAGATGAGGAATTTAAAAAATCCCTTAAAGAAACAGTTGAATATCTTTCGAAATAAAATATCCGCCGGTTTAAGGTTATTTACCGATAGAAACGTCTATACGGTACATGCCTTAACGGCGGATATTTTTAAAAACTGAACACTAATTTATCGGTTCAAATCTTCTTTTGATATTTCCGTGGTCGTTTACTTCGTCAGTAAACATTATAAGTGGTCTTATCCAAACGTGCTTATCATCTCCCTGATAAACAACCATCTCTTCAAGCGTTTCGCTATGCTGGCCGACAGATATAACGGTATATGTGTTGCCTTTAAAGTGACGATATTTTCCGCCTATAGTGACTCCGCTTTTTTGTTCTTTGATTTCTGGTTTTTCGGAAACACTGTTCTTTTCTGTTAATATCATTGAAGAACAAGGCGGAACGATTATCGATAAATTTCCGTTATCCGCTGAATACTCCTTATTTTCAAGCATATCGACAGCGCAAGCAGTATTTATTCTGAAAGACAATGTTTCCTGTGAGTCGGAAAGGTTTAAAGCTATATAAACGGTTTGGTCTGAAGTGAAGCGTTTGAATACAAGCTGCTGATTTTTTACGATAATCTGTTCATATTCGCCGTATTCTAAAGCTGAAAGGGAAGTCCTTATTTTGCCGAGCTTACATATATGCTCAAACAATTTGTCGTTTTTATCAGGAATACTGTCAAGATTAAGACAGGGTCTTAAATCATTGTCGGAACCGTTAGCCTTTTCACCCTTAATTCCCCATTCGCTCCCGTAATATATCGACGGAACGCCCGGCATACAGTACATAAGCGTATAAACGTTATAGATATGATACTGATTTTTAAGAAGTGAACCGATACGGTTGACGTCGTGGTTGTCAACAAAGGAATAAAGGGTAAGATTTTTATAAAGCTTTTCTGTGCCGAATTGGCGGTTAAGTGAATGTGCAATTTCAAAATAATTTTTGTCGTTATGAGAAGAATATATGCCCTTATGACATTCGTAATTTGTTACGCTGTCGAGCATTTCTGAGTTAGCCCAACGTCTGTAATCCCCGTGAATTATTTCACCCATAAGCCAGAAGTCGTTCTTGATATTCTTTGTGTAATTATGAAGCTGACGCCAGAAGTCAAAATCAACACAATCCGCCGCATCAAGCCTTAACCCGTCGATTTTAAATTCATCAATCCATAATTTTACCGTTTCGAGAAGATAATTCACAAGCATGGGATTTTTAAGATTAAGCTTAACAAGATTGTAATGTCCGTTCCATCCTTCATATGAAAATTGGTCGTTATACGGACTTGTTCCCTGAAAATTAACTCCGCTGAACCAGCCGGCATATTCCGAGTCCTTTTCGTTTTGCTGAAGGTCCTTGAACGCCCAGAAATCTCTCCCTGTATGATTAAAAACACCGTCAAGAATCACTCTTATGTTGTTTTTATGTAATTCGTCGCAAACCTGCTTAAAGTCCTCGTTTGTGCCAAGCCGTTTGTCAATTTTACGATAATCCGATGTGTCATAGCCGTGTACGGTGGATTCAAACACAGGCCCGAAATAAACGGCATTTATATTCATTTCTTTTAAGTGCGGTATCCAGTCAATGACTTTTTTAATTCTGTTTACCGGCGTAGTTCCCGTATTAAGCATTGGTGCTCCGCAAAATCCCAGAGGGTAAATATGATAAAAAACAGATTCGTTAATCCAATTAGTCATAATTTTTCTCCTTATAAAATTCGTAATGTGATTATTGTAGCATATATTTTAATTGAATACAATAAACGTTTAAGCCAAAATATCCTTAATATTGAAAATACATTATAAAAATATTGTTAAATTATTTAACATTTTGTTTATTATAGATAAAAACACAATGGGTTTATATTAAAAATATAAAATATTATTTTTATAATTCAAATTTTCTTGAAAATAATTAAAACATATATTATAATATATTCATAACGCAAAAATAAATTATAATATTTTATAGAAATGGGGATAGGGATTATGGAAGTCAGCAAAATGAAAATATTGCTTTGCGATGATTCAATTCTTGTCAGAAAAAAGATGAAACAGCATATAAATTCGCTTGGATGCTTTAATGTTTTTGAAGCTGTGAATGGTATTGAGGCTGTGAATATGTATAAAGAAAATAATCCTGACTTGGTCTTTATGGATATTGTTATGCCGGAAAAGACTGGCGTTGATGCATTAAAAGATATTTTGGCTTATAACAAAAAAGCTAAGGTTGTTATGGCTTCTTCAGTAGGAACGCAGAATCATCTTAAGGTTGCAATCGAAACAGGTGCGTATGATTTCCTTCAGAAACCTATTGATTTTGATAGTGTCACAAAGATTGTGACTAAAGTCGCTAAGGAGGGCAATTAACAATGTTTACACAGTTTTTTGGGAATTTTTTGTTAAATCAGAATCTTGTTGCAAACTGGCAGCTTTCCGAAGCACTTGAGCTTCAAAAGGACACTAAACTAAAGCTTGGCGTGCTTGCTATAAATGCAGGTTTTATGACTGCTGATCAGGTTAACACCGTACATAGTGCGCAGCAGAGAATGGACAAAAGATTCGGCGATATTGCCGTTGAAATGAGATTTGTTACTCACGATCAGATTGAAACACTTCTTAATACACAAAAAACTGGGCATTTGTTATTGGGACAGGCTTTGGTTGATAAAGGGTATATGACAAACGGACAGTTTGAAAAAGCTCTTAACGATTATAAAAAGCTTTATTCCATAAATGACAAGGATTTTTCTGACGTTCAGAATGGTAAAATTGAACAGGTTATTAAGACTTTCTATCATTTTAATAATTTCAAATATGCAAAAGTTTTTACCGAATATGTTTCACTGATGTTTAAGAATATCATACGTTTTATTGGTGATGATTTTTCGCCGCTTGAACCTGTTACGACAAACGAATTTGAAGCAGGGTGGATTGCCACTCAGACTATTAAAGGGAAATACAATATTTTTACCGCAATAGACGGAAATGAGGAAGCGTTCATAGAATTTTCATCACGTTTTGCGGGAGAGAAATTTACCGATATTGACGAATATTCACAGGCTTCTGTTGCCGAATTCTTGAATCTTCATAATGGGCTGTTTACTGTAAATATTTCAAACGAACAGCAGGCTGAACTAGAGCTTGCTCCTCAGACGGTTCAAAACAATAAAATAATCAAAACTTCAAGTGAAATGTTCTGTATGCCTATCTGTTTCCCGTTTGGTACAATCAATATTCTATTGTCAAACGATATTCCCCAAATTGTTTAAAAATTATTCCCCTCTGAGTTTTAATATCAGAGGGGATTTTTATAACTTGTTTTATATTCTCTCAAATGCCTGGTCAATATCTGCGATAATATCATCGATATTTTCAAGTCCTACGGAAAATCTTATCATTCCGCCGTCTATGCCTGCAGCTATCAGTTGTTCATCAGTAAGCTGTCTGTGAGTTGCGGAAGCGGGGTGAAGCACGCAGGTACGTATGTCGGCAACATGGACAACATTTGAAGCAAGCTTCAAGCCGTCCATAAATTTAATCGCATTTGTACGTCCGCCTTTGATTGAAAAGGAAATTACTCCACTGCATCCGAGCGGAAGATATTTTTTTGAAATTTCATGGTATTTATCAGTTTCAAGTCCCGGATAGCTGACAGAAGCAACCTTATCTGAAGCTTTAAGGTGCTTTGCAACTTTTGCTGCATTTTCACAGTACTGTTTCATTCTGACGGGAAGAGTTTCAAGACCGAGATTGAGGAGGAATGCCGAATTTGCCGCCGAATAACAGCCGAAATCTCTCATTAGCTGCATTCTTGCTTTGATAATATAAGCCATTTTCCCGAATTCTCTGGTATAAATGACACCATGATAGCTATCGTCAGGTTCGGTGAAGTCGGGGAAATTTCCGCTTGTCCAGTCAAAATTGCCGCTGTCGACAATTACGCCTCCGCCCTGAACGGCATGCCCGTCCATGTATTTCGTCGTCGAATGAACAACAATATCCGCACCGAACTCAAAAGGACGGCAGAGAATTGGCGTTGCAAATGTATTGTCAATAATAAGGGGAACATTATTTATATGAGCGATTTCCGCAAATTTTTCTATATCAAATACAGTAAGCGCGGGATTGGCGATAGTTTCACCGAAAACAGCTTTTGTGTTTGGCTTGAATGCTTTCTGTATTTCTTCTTTTGAAGCTTCGGCATCAACCCAAATACATTCAATTCCGAGCTTTTTAAGCGTTACTCCGAAAAGATTTACCGTTCCGCCGTAAATAGTTGAAGCGGAAACAAAGCTGTCGCCGGCTGAGCATACATTAAGAATTGAGAGTAGAGATGCCGCCTGACCGCTTGAGGTAAGCATAGCTCCGACTCCGCCCTCTAAAGCGGCAATTTTCTTTTCTACAGCGTCACAGGTAGGGTTTGCAAACCTTGAATACATAAATTCTGTCGGCATATCAAATAACTGAGCAATATGCTCTGTTGAATCAAAACAATATGTTGTGCTTTGTACTATAGGAACTACTCTGGGTTCGCCGTTTTTAGGAGTGTAGCCTTCATGCAGGCATTTGGTTTCAATTTTCATTTTCTTTCCTCCAATTTTTATGTGATATTATTTTATCATTATTAAATTAATATGTCAAATCACAAATAAACAAAAGACCGAAAATTATATTTCGGTCTTTTGTGATATTTATAAGAATTAAACATTACCTTCCTGAGGCATTATTATTGCGGCAATCAGGTATAGAAGAACTCCTGTTCCTCCAAAAAGTGCAACAAGCACCCATAGGATACGTACAATTGTAGGATCCATATTAAAATATTCTGCTACTCCTCCTGCAACTCCGAATAGCATACGGTTTGTGTTTGAACGATATAATTTTTTCATAAAATATTCTCCTCTCAATCGTTTGTATAAATATCTATTTCACCGACGCCGCCACTGATGTCGATTTTATTTGAGGCATTGTTACTTCCGGTTTCTTCGCCCATTTTTTTACCATTTAAACGGATACCGCCAACGCCTGTTTCGCTCTTGAAGAAATAATCGTCAGCCTTTCCGTCAATATTTATTTTTATTTGACCGACACCGCCGTCAATATCAGTATCTCCCGTGATTTTTCCGTTAAGCTCAAATTCGCCTACGCCGTTATCAAGGTCGAGATCGTTAAAGTCACAGTCCGTAAGCTTAATAGAACCTGTACCGGTTGAAATGCTTGTATCCTGTGAAGAAAGGTTGCTTCCCGTAATTTCCCCTACTCCAGAACTGAGTGTAAGCTTTTGTGCAGATAAATCATTTATTTGCAGGTGTCCTACTCCCGATGATATTTCAGATGTTCCTGATACTTTTATATTAGAAAAAGACGTATCTCCGGTTCCAAGGCTAATTTTAAAATCATCGGCAATAATATTGGAAATATCCGACGTTCCTATTCCTGATTCAAATTTGAAACTGTCTGTTACAAATTTTTCAGGGATTGTTATTGTTATTTTAGGGAGCTTAGCTCCGTTTATCCCATGGAAAAACAATGAATTTCCAAAAAATCCGGAGAACTCAGGGTTGCTTTGCTTGATTCTAAGTGTATTGCCTTCAACCTCAGTCTGCGTAAAGCTATTCTTAATTGCATCTTTTACAGATAAAGTGAATTTATCTCCTTCAACAATTTTCACATCACCGTAAGGAATTGAAATATCCATGTTTTTAATATCATCGATATTATCAAATGTCTTGTCAATATTTTCATATTCATATTTGTCGCTTGAATATGAAATATCCCAGTTTCCGTCATGATAAATTCTCTCTCCAGCTGTTGAAGCAAAAATAATCGTTATTACTATTCCCGCAAGAATACAAATCCCTGCGATTTTAAGAATTACGTTGTAACCTTTGTTCATAAAAACCCTCTTTTCAGTTAATTATATATGTGTCTTTAAGCATTTGCGGTATTTCTGTGAAATGGCATTGAAATTAGATTAACAATAAATCTGAATATTGCGGGAATAGCTTTGGTTGTTATCCAAAGGAAAGGTATTAATAAGAATATTCCGATACCGCCGAGAATTAATCCGACACCGATACATCCAAGACCGATAATCGGGTCGCCGAATGTTATTCCGATACCGCCGATTACGCAGGCAATTCCGGCAACTATCAGTGAGAGAACAACGGAAGCAAATGCAATCCATAATCCGAAAATGGTGGCTCCTATTCCGATTAAAATTCCGAAAAGCGCGCCTAGAAGTCCAATAATCGCGGGAAAGAAGATTATAACAAGTATTATCAGAAGAGCTTTTACCCCTCCGCTCATTTGTTTTTTTGTTTCAATTGTTCCTGTATTAGCCGTATACCGCGTCGAATTTTGAGTTTGCTGACTATTGTTAATCGGCTTTGACGGATCGGAAGGAATATATTCAGTACTTGATTTTTCTGTTTTATTATAATCCTCAATAATCTGTTCTGCAACCTTCTGAGGACTTATAAGAGTTTTTATTACTTCCTGTTCGTTTTCAGATCCGGCATCATCAAAAAACTCGTCGTAATATTTAACTGCTGCTTCTCTTTCTTCATTTGTCAGCGCAACAAGACGGGCTCTAAGTTCTGCAATAAATTCAAATTTGGTCATATAATCGTACTCCCCCCGATTACCTTATCGATTTTTCTTTTGTAATCAAGCCATTCTTGCTTGTAAAGATTAAGCTGGCTGCTTCCTTTTGAAGTAACCTTGTAGTACCTTCTGTTCCGCCCCATATACTCCATATCATAGGTTTCAAGACATTCATCTTTCTGAAGTCTTCTCAGTACAGGATATAACGTAGATTCCGACATTTCAATAGCTTCTCGGATTTCCTGAGTTATTTTATAGCCGTAGGTGTCTTCTTTTGCCACAACCGCAAGGACCAGAGCATCAAGTAATCCTGAACTTACAGGGAAAGCCATGTAATCACTCCTTTGCCAAAAATATTATTATAACCTAAACACCATTGTTTTCTATATTATATTATACGAAATATAATATGTCAATAGGTATAATAAAAAAATTTCAGCATCAGATAATCTATATAAATAATAACATAAAATAGGGAAAAAGAAAATAAAAATTTGTTATTTTTATTGAAAAAACAATATTTTTTGATATAATGGTTATAACTGATTGAAAAATAGGAGTGTAACTTAAATGAAATATTCTAAGAACGTTTTTAAAATAACAAATAATATCAATACTGTTCTGACGGGTAAGTCCGATGTTGTCGAGCTTGCTGTCACAGTTCTTCTGGCTCAAGGTCATCTTTTGCTTGAGGACGTTCCTGGGGTAGGGAAGACGACGCTTGCAAATGCTCTATCAAAAAGCATAGGCTGTGGTTTTTCAAGAATACAGTTCACTCCCGATACTCTACCCGGTGATGTCACAGGCTCGTCTGTTTATAATATGAAAACGGGCGCTTTTGAGTTTTTAAAGGGTGCGGTTATGAGCAATATCGTTCTTGCGGATGAAATAAACCGTACTTCACCTAAAACTCAGGCAAGTCTTCTTGAAGCAATGGAAGAAAGACAGGTGACTGTTGACTCCGTTACCTATCAGCTTGAACAGCCCTTTATGGTAATAGCAACCCAGAATCCCGTTGATTTTTTGGGTACATATAATCTCCCCGAAGCACAGCTTGACAGATTTATGATGAAGCTTTCAATAGGATATCCTTCAGCATCGGAAGAAAGAATGATGGCGGATAATTTCTTAAAAGGGATAACAAAGGAAAAGCTTTTCCCTGTTGTTTCTAAAGAGGAAGTTGTGCAAATGCAGGAGGAAGTTAAAACCGTAAACGTTTCAGCTGAGTTAAACAAATATATAGTGGATATGATTTCTCTTACAAGAAATAACGAGCTTCTTGTTCTCGGTGCCAGCCCCAGAGCGACGCTTGCTCTTATCCGCGCTTCTCAGGCGGCGGCATATGTCAGAAACAGAGATTATGTAATGCCTGACGATGTTCAGCTTACGGCGCCTTATGTTCTTTCTCACAGACTTGCTCTTTCAACAGAAGCAAGGCTGAACAAGGCTACCGCAAAAGAAGTAATAGAAAAGATAATTAACAAGGTTAAGGTTCCTGTTTTATAATAATATAAGATAAAAGAAAGAGGCATTTATGAAACGAAACAGAATAATAATGCTTATACTTATTATAATGTCAGGCGTTTTTGCAAGCTTTTATGGGGGAGCGGCGCGCGGGGTATTTTATTTTATGCTTCTTCTTCCTGTAATAGCTTTAATTTATACTTTTTATGTTTATGAGAAATTTAAAATATATCAGACGGTGGATTCTAAGACTGTTATGAAAGGTGAAAAAATACCGTATAAGTTTAATCTTTCGAATGAAGATTATATCACATATACGAACGTTAGAGTTTCGTTTATAACAGAGGAATCAACCGTCGATAATCTGGATTTTGATAAGGATTACTGCCTTTTGCCGGACGATTCGATTGACGTAAACACAACACTATGCTGTCATTACAGAGGCGAATATAAAGCGGGTATAAAGACGGTGGTTGTGAAAGATTTTCTTCATCTTTTTGAAATAAGCTATCCTGCACTCTCTTCAATTAATATGCGTGTTCTTCCGAGAATAGTTGAAATTGACAAGCCTGTTTTTATGCCTGTAGATGAGGATATGAAAAATTCAGAGTATTCTTTTTCATTTAAACAGGAATTCCCAGATATTGATATGAGAAAATATATGCAGGGCGACAGCAGAAAAATGATTCATTGGAAAGCGTCCGCTAAAAAGCAGGAGCTTTTTTCAAGAAAATATTACGATACTCATAAAAGCGAAGCTGTTTTTGTTATAGACCTGAAAAAAGCTGAGGGAGAGCCACTCAATCAGCTTATTATCGAAGACAAGGTTATTGAAAGTACGCTTGCCGTTGTAAAATATTATGTTAAAATAGGAACTCCTGTCCGACTTTATTTTGATGATGGAAAAATAAATAATATTTTAATAAGGGATAAATCCGATTTTGATGTATTTTATAATTCATGCACGGATATAAAGTTTTTTTCAAAAACTCCGGCATCTGAGCTTGTATCCGAAAGCCTCAGAAATCTTGACAGCAGGGACTTCTGCCTTGCGGTTGTTCACGAGATAACAGAAGAATTCGGCCTTGCGTGTGCCGCCGTAACAGAAACCGGGAACGACATTACGGTACTATATATAGGTGACGAAGCTGACGATTCGCATATAAAGCTTGATTCTAAGGTAAAGCTTATTAAAATTCTTTTAACTGATGAAATTTCTGACGTATTGAGCAGAGGTTAGGCGGAGCTATGAAATATAAAGATTTTTTACTGAAATACGGTTACATATTTTTTGAAACCTTTCTATTAAGCTTTTTTTGTGTGCTGACAGTCAATAATATCGGCTCTTTTAAAATAAATCAGTTTGTTCTTTTTGCTTTATCTGTACTGTCCGTTTTATTAGTATGCTTTGTACATGATCAGAGAAAGAAATTGCTTCTCTATATAATCATTTTCGGGACGGCTTTAATCTGTACCGTCGTTGTAATTCTGACAAAATTTTCGGTTACAGAGCTTTTCTTGGATATGCTTCTATGGCTAAAAAGTTACGACAAAACTGATGAAAACTATTCTTTCGGATATGCTTTTCTGTCTATAATTTTAGTATCTCTTATCATATCGCCGTTGATATATTTGTTCCAGAGGAAAAATATAACACATTTTGTGTTTACGCTGATAGTCTTTTCGGCAATGATAACAATGGGATTTTTGGAATACAATGCTCCGAAAGCTGCAATATTCTGTATGACGGCATACATCCTTTCGGGAATAATTGAGATGATATTGACCGTTTATTATAAGCCAAAAGATAAGGACCTGACGCGAAGATCGGGAACATTTTTAATTCCCGTAATTATTATATTTTCACTTGGAACGGCAATTTTGCCGTCAAGCGATAAGCCTATTCAGTGGACATTTGTCAAAAATGCCGCTAAAAGCATAAATACCGCCATGACGTCTATTGTTTCAGAAATAAAAATAAATATAGGGAACATCAATGCCGATTATTCAATCGGCATGACAGGATATTCCGATAACGGAAATGTCGGCGGAAGTCTGGGGGATTCTGAAAAAAGAGCAATGTTGATACAGACTCTTAACCCTGCGGCAGGCTCTCTATATCTTAACGGCTCGGTTATGGATACCTATGATAATAATTCATGGAAAAGAAAAGCTTCATATAACTGGGACGAAGACGAATATGTTATAGACTCAAACGAATTTATATATGCTATATGCCGTTCACAGAACCTTGAAGATATTTATTCGTTATACCGTGCAAGGAGCGCAACAATCAAATATGACGGAATAAATACAAAGGCACTTTTTTATCCGTCTAAAACAAGTGAAATTACTTCAAATCAGAATTCTTTTTATTATAATGCAAATAAAACAGGTATTCTGTTTTTCAGAACTAAAGGCTATCCCACCGAATATAATGTTAACTTTTTTGAAATGAACGTTGAAAGCGAGAAGTTTTCAAAATTTATAACATCACAGGAAAATTATAAGTATAAGGACGGTGCACCGCTCAACGACCTTTCAATAAAGCATGTCGAGCCTATTTTGGGAGATAACCCCGAATATCTTTTGTCAAAGCGCGCAAAGGAAATTAAGTCTGACTATACATCTATTCCCGACAATATTTCGGAACGCGTAAAAAATCTTGCGAAAGATATAACAAAGGACTATGACGGAAAATATGAAAAGCTGAAAGCTATTGAAAAATATCTGAATACATCTTATAAATACACCAAAATGCCGGGTGAACTTCCTGAAAGGAAGGAACTTGTAGATTATTTTCTTTTCGAGTCAAAGGAGGGCTACTGTACATATTTTGCGACATCAATGGCAATTATGGGACGTTGTGTGGGAATTCCAACAAGATATGTTCAGGGCTTTTCATGCAGTAATCAAAGAATCGGATATAATTTATACGAAGTTAAAAACAATAATGCGCACGCATGGACAGAGGCGTATATTGAGGGCGTAGGCTGGATTCCATTTGAACCTACTGCGTCATTTTCATCACAAAGGTATAAAAAATGGACTGAATATGAACCGGCAGTTTATCAGAATCAGGATAACGACAAGCTTGCCGAACAG
This sequence comes from Oscillospiraceae bacterium, assembly GCA_035352975.1. Lineage (GTDB taxonomy): Bacteria > Bacillota > Clostridia > Oscillospirales > Ruminococcaceae > DAOPYP01. Next base: position 9,031 of record DAOPYP010000016.1, on the reverse strand, counting down.
GCTGTCAGAAAACAGCAGAATGAAGAAAATAAGAAAAACAGCTATGTTTTTGCATTAATAGGTATACTTTCTTTAACAGCACTTTCTGTTGCGGGAGTTATTATCGTTTTTGCGGCTAAAGTTAACGGCGCAAGAAAAAAATATAACGATTCCGGCGAAACTCAAAAGCTTATGCATGATTTTAAAACAGTTATGAGCTTTCTTGAAATACTCGAAATCAAGCTATCAGACGGTGAAACGCTTTATAAATTTTCAAAGCGTATAAATAATATTTATGTTTCTGATAATGTATGCTTTGAGAGAGCGGCAGGGTATTATATGAATGTCAAATACGGCGGGAAACTAGCTTTAAAAAAAGAAACCGAATATATCAATAAATACAAAAAGCTTGTTGAAAATGACATTATTTCAGTTAAAGGAAAGCTTAAATTCCGAATATTAAAATTTAAGCTTATGCTCAGATAATTTAAAAATAACGAGGTAAAATAATGAAATTTCTCCATTTGTCCGACCTTCACATAGGGAAACGAGTAAATGAATTTTCAATGCTTGAAGACCAGAAATATATTCTTGACAGAATGATTGAGGCGGCTGACGGACAGAAGATTGATGCTGTAATAATTGCGGGGGATATTTATGACAAGGCCGTTCCGTCGGATGAGGCAATTCAGCTTTTTGACACTTTCCTCACTCGCTTGGCGGAAAGACGCCTTAAGGTTTTTGCAATAAGCGGGAATCATGATTCGGCGGAGAAAATTGCATATGCATCAAATATTTTGAAATCCAAGGATATTTATATGGCACCCGTTTATGATGGAGAAATAAAGCCCGTGTCAGTCTATGACGATTACGGGAAAATAAATATCTGGCTTATTCCGTTTTTAAAGCCTTATAATGTCCGCAGATATTTTGAGGAGGAAAACACGGATACATATAATAATGCGTTTAAAACAGTTGTTAAAAGTATTATTATGGATAAATCGGAAAGGAATATTATCGTCGCACATCAGTTTATAACAGGAGCGGAAAGGTCGGAGTCGGAAGAAATTTCTGTCGGCGGGCTGGATAATATAGATGCCTTGGTTTTTGAAGATTTTGATTATGCCGCATTGGGACATATTCATAAAGCCCAGTCAGTTTGTCAGGACAAGATAAGATACGCTGGAACGCCGCTCAAATATTCTTTTTCCGAAGTTAATCACAAAAAATCGATAACTGTTTTTGAAATCAAAGAAAAGGGAAATATTAAGATAGATGAAATACCTCTGACGCCTTCCCGCGATATGCGTGAAATCAAGGGGACATATTCGGAAATAACTTTAAGGGACAATTATAAGTACACAAATACCGATGATTATATGCATATTATTCTTACGGATGAAGAGGACGTTCCCGAAGCTGTCGGGAAGCTGAGAACAATATATCCGAATATTATGAAGCTTGATTATGACAATAAAAGAACAAGAACCGATAATACGGTTTTTGAATCGCTGGATACGGCTAAAAAATCACCGATCGAGCTTTTTGAGGAGCTATATTATATTCAGAATAACAGCGAGATGAGTGAAGAACAGAAAGTATATTCTAAACAGCTTATTGAAAAAATATGGGAGGCAGAAAAATGAAACCGCTAAAGCTTATTATTTCTGCGTTCGGACCATATTCTGATAAAACCGAAATTGATATGTCAAAGCTTGGCGAAAGCGGACTTTATTTAATTTCAGGCGATACAGGCGCAGGGAAAACAACTATTTTTGATGCAATAACCTTTGCACTGTACGGACAGCCGAGCGGAGAATTAAGAGAAGTCGGTATGCTGAGAAGCAAAAATGCACCTCCTGAAAATCCGACATATGTTGAAATGGATTTTTTATATAACGGAAAAAAGTATAACATAAAAAGGAATCCCGAATATCAGCGCCCGTCAAAAAGAGGGGATAAGCTTGTTTATGAAAAAGCCGAGGCGTGTCTTATACTCCCCGACGGAAGAACTATAACCGGCTTTGGCAATGTCACTAAAGAAACAGAAAAGATAATAGGCATTGACAAAAATCAGTTCACAAAAATCGCCATGCTTGCTCAGGGCGATTTTTTGAAACTATTGGTTTCCTCAACGGAAGAACGAGCAAAAATTTTCAGAAAATTATTCGGAACCGAAACATACAAATTTTTTCAGGAAAAGTTGAAATCTGAGGCTTCTGAAATAAAATCCGAGTATGACTTGATTTATACATCTATCAAACAGTATATCGGACAAATAGTATATTCCGATGAAAATCCGCTTTGCGAAAAAATTAAAGATGTTCAAAACGGATACTTTATTGATGAAGTAATTGAAGTATTAAAACGCCTTATAGATGATGATACAAGTCAGATTAATAATATTTCTGAAAGCCTGAAAAAAACAGATACAGAGCTTGAAAAAAACAATAAAATTTTGGGTAAGGTACAGCTCCAAAAGAAATTGAAACGTGATATTTTAGCTTCGCAAAATTATATAAAAGAAAAAGAACCGGAATTTGATGAATTAAAGAAAAAGTGCGAAACCGCATTATCAAAATCGGGCGAAATTCAAGAGCTTGCGATAAAAATAAGCGAAGATGAACAAAAGCTCTTTCAGTATGACGAACTTGATAAAATGACATCAAAAATAGCTTCTCTTGATAAAGAAATTTCAGAGAATATAAGTAACAAAGCATTATTTTCAGAAAATTTAATAAAGAAAAAACAGGAATTAAGCTTATGCGAAGAAAAATTAAACTCGCTTGAAGATTCAGAAATCGAAAAAGAAAAGCTTGTTTCAGAAAGAAAAATGCTTACTAATATCCGAGAAAAAGTTGAATTTGTTTCGGATATTTTTAAAAAATACAATGCCGAAAAAATCTTGCTTGAAAAAGTTCAGGAAGAATACAAAACGGCATTGATAAAAAGCAAAAAAACATCGGCAGTTTATAATGAAGCAGAAAAAGCTTTTCTTGATGAACAGGCGGGCATACTCGCACAAAGGCTTTCGGACGGGGAAAGGTGTCCTGTCTGTGGTTCTGTTTCACATCCTTTGCCTGCGAAAATGAGAGAAAATGCTCTGACAGAGGCTGAACTAAAAAAGCTGAAAGAGCTAAATGAAAAAGACCGTCAGACTGCGGCAGAGCTAAGTGCGAAAGCGGGAGAAATCAAAGGGAAAACGGATTCGCTTAAATCGTCTTTGTCCGAGCAGGCAAACTTGATTTTCGGAGTAATCGAATTTGAAGAAATTCTGGATAAACTTAGTATTCAGATGGAAAAAAATAAAAGAGAAACTGAAAAATGTGATGAAAAAATACGTTTTGCCGATGAAAATATTAAAAGGAAAAATGCTATTAAAACAAATATTGCTTCACTAAGTCAGGAGATAATAAATAAAGAACAGTCCTTGAATGAGCTATCGCAGAATATCATTAGGTTTCAGACGGAAATTGCTTCTCTCAATGAAAATAAAAACAAGTTAATAGCCGTTCTTAAATTCAAAAATAAAGAACTTATGAACAGTGAAATTTCTGCTCTTAAAAACCGAAAGGATATGCTAGAAAAAGAATTGAGTTTATCCAAAGAACGCTATGAAAGCTGCGAGAAAGCATTATCTGAGCATAAATCTAAGATAAAAGCACTTGAAAACCAGCTTGAGGGCTCAGAGGAAATCAGCAAAGATGAGATAATTACAAGGATTAAAGAAATTTCAGACACAAAGTCAGCATTACAGGAGCAATATGACCTTCATAATATTAGAATAAATACAAATGAAAGCTGTATGAAGGAAATATTGAAGAAAAAAGCTGCTGTAATTGATGCTGAAAATAAGCTGAAATTAATTATGTCATTGTCGGATACGGCTAACGGAAATATAAGCGGAAAAGAAAAAATCAAGCTGGAAACATACATTCAGATAACTTATCTTAACAGAATTATTCAGAGGGCAAATCTTAGATTTATGGTAATGTCGGGCGGGAGATATGAGCTTATAAGACGTAATGAAGCTGAAAACCGCCAAAGCCAAAGCGGGCTTGAACTTAATGTAATTGACCACTACAACGGCTCGGAGAGGAGTGTAAAAACTCTTTCGGGAGGAGAAGCATTTATGGCTTCACTTTCACTTGCACTTGGATTATCCGATGAAATTCAGTCATCATCAGGCGGAATCAAGCTCGATACCATGTTTGTTGACGAGGGCTTCGGCTCGTTAAGTGAAGATGTAAGAGATAATTCAATAAAAATTCTTAATGACCTTACCGAGGGCAACAGACTTGTGGGGATAATTTCGCACGTATCTGACTTAAAAGAAAAAATCGAAAAACAAATTGTTGTAACAAAAGATAAGTCGGGGAAAAGCACGGTTAAAATCATATGCTGATTAATTTTAAAGGATTATTAAAAAAAGACAAAATATTTCTTTTAAATAAGTAAAAATTGTGATATAATAATACGATATTATATTGCTTGGAGGACAAAATGACCGGATATATTGGCGTGAAATGCTTTAAATGCAAAAAGATATTTACAGAAAATGACGATATAATTGTATGTCCCGAATGCGGAACTCCTTATCACAGAGAATGTTATTTTGAAGAGGGCAAATGTATAAATTATGAGCTTCACGAAAAACATGAAACATTTAGCACTGAAACGGAAAAAGCAAAATCAGCCGGAATATCAGTGCGTTGTCCGGTCTGTGAAACAGAAAATCCGCCGCTTTCTCTTTTTTGCAGAAAATGCGGAATGCCGCTTTCAAACAATACTCCCGAGGACATGAAAAATGCTACACAGAATAAGAACTTTGAATATGAAAATTACGGGAATACATTTGGACTTGAGGCGTTTAAAATTAATTTCAGCGATCCGCTCTGTGGGCTAAATCCTGAAGAAGATTTTGACGGAGTATCGGCTCGGGAGCTTGCTGATTTTATCGGAGAAAATGTTTATTATTATCTCCCCATTTTTAAAAGAATGAAAGATATGGGGCATAAAATCTCGCTGAATTTATCGGCAATGTTTATTCCGACGTTTTATTTTGCATACAGAAAAATGAAGCAGCTTTCTTTTCTGAGTCTACTGCTTCAGATATTCATTTCAATTCCTACATTTATAATGATGTTTCATACGGATTTTATGGGGAATTCTTTTCTTATCAGTTTTGCGAACAGCTTTAATGTCGAAAGCGGAGCGTTCCAGTTCCTTTACAATTTTACAGGCTTTTTAAGCTGGATGCTAATATTTTTTACAGGTGCATTTTCAAACCGACTGTATTATCGTCATGCGGTTAATGCTATAAAGAAAATTAAGAGTAAATCCGGTGACAATGTAAGCAGAGAAAAAATCAAAGCAATGGGAAGTGTATCAATCGCAAACACGGTTATAGTTGGAATAATAATATTTTTAATGACAATAGCGCTTTTGACAATGTTAATATTCGGATAACGGAGGATTTTTATGAAAATAACAAAAGCTGTAATTCCTGCCGCTGGACTTGGGACAAGGGTTCTTCCCGCAACTAAGGCTATGCCCAAGGAAATGCTTCCGATAATAGACAAGCCCGCTATTCAGTATATTGTCGAAGAAGCGGCAAAAAGCGGAATAACGGATATATTGATTATAATTTCAAGAGGGAAATCAATAGTTGAGGATCACTTTGACCGCGCTCCTGAGCTTGAAAAAAATCTTTTAGCCCACGATAAAATTGAACTTTATAATTCGATTACCGAGCTTTCAGACCTTGCAAACATTACTTATGTCAGACAGCAGGAGCCTAAGGGCTTAGGCCATGCAGTAATGCTTGCGAAAACCTTTGTCGGTGATGACCCATTTGCCGTTATGTACGGGGATGACGTAGTAATAGGCGAAAACCCCGCAATAGGTCAGCTTTGTGAAGCGTATGACGAATTCGGAAAGGGCGTTATCGGAATAAAAGAGGTTTCCTTTGAGTTTGTTCAGAAATATTCGTCGATGAAAATAAAACCAATAAGGGACAGGCTTTTTGAGGTTAGCGACATGATTGAAAAGCCGAAGCCTGAACAGATTTTTTCAAACTATGCAATTTTGGGACGCTGTGTTCTTCCCTCTAAAATTTTTGATATTCTTGAAAATACTCCTGTCGGCGCGGGGGGAGAGCTTCAGCTTACCGACGCCATGAAAATGCTTGCTTTAAACGAGGGTATGATAGGTGTCGATTTTGTCGGGAGCAGATATGATATGGGAAATAAGCTCGGAATATTAAAGGCATGGGTTGAACAGGGACTTCTAAGAAATGATTTTGGTGACGAATTTAAAGATTTTTTAATAGAAACGGTTAAAAAATTTAATTAACTATTGACATGACAAATCATTTCTGATAAACTATTAATGTTATCCTTGCTCATATAATTAAGTATGGGCGTAATCCAAAAGGAGGTGTAAAGCAATGGCAAAAATCAATGCGGCTTATGAAACCGTTATTATTATCAATACTAAAATCGGTGAAGAAGCAATTAAGACTCTTGTTGAAAAATTCAAGGCTATGATTGAAGAAAACGGTACTCTCGAAACAATCAACGAGTGGGGCAAGCGTAAGTTGGCTTATGCTATTGAAGACGAAACAGAAGGGTATTATGTGCTTTTTGATTATACATCAAAGCCTGAATTCCCCGCTGAGCTCGACCGTGTTCTTAAAATCACGGACGGTATACTTCGTTCTTTGATTACAGTTAAGTAACTTATTAAAAGGAGAGTTTATCAATGCTTAATAAAGTTATCCTTATGGGAAGATTAACTGCGGAGCCTGAAATAAGACAGACTGCCAATAATCTTTCAACATGCCGTTTTACTGTTGCCTGTGACAGAAATTTTGTCGGGCAGGGACAAGAGCGTCAGGCCGATTTTATTACCGTTGTAGCATGGAGACAGACTGCGGAATTTGTAAGTAAATATTTCTCAAAGGGCAGCATGATTGTTGTCGAGGGGAATCTGCGTACAGGCTCTTATGTTGATAAAAAATATCCTGATATAAAGCATTACACAACAGAAGTTTTTGCTGATCAGGTTTATTTCGGAGAATCAAAAAAGAATAACGGTGACGGCGGATATGCTTCAAACGGTAATTCTAATTTTCAGCCTCCAAGACAAGAGGCTCCAAAAGCTCCGGATAATTCTAATACTTCAATGGCTATAGGTAATTTAAGCGATTTTGAGGAAATTTTAGGTGATGATGACCTTCCTTTCTGATATTTTAATATCAGATCACTCAAAAAATTGTGTAAGGAGGATTAAATAATGGAAAGAGATAGAGACAGAGACAGAGAAGGCAAAGGTGGCTTCCGTGGTTCAAAAAGACCTCGTAAAAAGGTTTGTATGTTCTGCGTTGACCGTGTAGAAAAAATTGATTATAAAGATATTGCAAGACTCCGTAAGTGCATGACAGAGCGTTCAAAAATTCTTCCCCGCCGTGTGACAGGTACATGTGCTTATCATCAGCGTGAACTTACAATTGCTATCAAGCGTGCAAGACATATTGCGCTTCTCCCATATGTAAGCGATTAATTTCAGCTTAGCAAATATATTTTATTAAAAGTCAACACAAAATCAAGCCTTAACGAAAGTTAAGGCTTTTTTGTTGACATATTATAAAAAAGTGATATAATTTAATTAAATGGATAAGAGGATTTATTCTTTTATCGATTGTCTTATAATTTTCATGCATCGGGTTGTAAGGAATTTTCTGAGCAATTGGATAAGCAGCAGTAATACTATAATTATAACTGTATTGCGTCCTTTTGCGTAAAAAGGGCGCTTTTTTGCGTTTAGAAAAGGGAGATGAGCTAAATTGGATAAGAGAATTGCGGTAGTTGGCATTATTTTAGATGATAATAACCGAGCCGAAGAGGTTAACAACGTTCTTCATCAGTATGGAGAAATAATTGTGGGAAGAATGGGACTTCCATATAAAGAAAGAGGCTGTTCGGTAATTTCAGTAATTGTTGATGCAGATACCGACAAAATAAGCGCACTTACTGGAAGATTAGGAAAAATCAGCGGAATTTCCGTTAAGGCGGCAATTTCAAAGGGATAGGGGAGAAATACAATGTATAATGTTAATTCAATGAAAGCCGAAGAGTTTATCGACGATAGCGAAATACTTGAAACTTTAGAATATGCGAAAAAAAATAAAAGCAACAGACAGCTTATTGAAAGCCTTATTGAACGAGCAAAGGATGCAAAGGGACTTACTCACCGTGAGGCAGCAGTTCTTCTGGAATGCGATATTCCTGAAGAGAATGAAAAAATGTTCCGCTTGGCAGAAGAGATAAAGCAGAAAATTTACGGCAATAGAATTGTAATGTTTGCTCCGCTTTATCTTTCAAATTACTGCGTGAATGGCTGTGTATACTGTCCTTATCATGCGAAAAACAAGCATATCTGTCGTAAAAAGCTGACTCAGGAAGAAATTGTAAATGAAGTAACTGCGTTACAGGATATGGGGCATAAGCGCCTTGCACTTGAAACCGGTGAGGACCCTGTCAATAATCCTATCGAATATGTTCTTGAAAGCATAAAGACAATTTACAGCATAAAACATAAGAATGGTGAAATCCGCCGTGTAAATGTAAATATTGCAGCGACAACCGTTGAAAATTACAGAAAGCTTAAAGATGCGGGAATAGGCACCTACATTTTGTTTCAGGAAACCTATAATAAAAAATCCTATGAGGAGCTTCACCCGACAGGACCAAAGCACGATTACGCATATCATACTGAGGCTATGGACAGGGCTATGGAGGGCGGAATTGATGACGTTGGATTAGGCGTTCTATATGGGCTTAATATGTACCGCTATGATTTTGTCGGAATTCTTATGCACGCCGAGCATCTTGAAGCGGTTCAAGGCGTAGGACCTCATACAATAAGCGTACCGAGAATTAGACCTGCTGACGATATTGACCCTGATACATTTTCAAACGGTGTTTCGGATGAGATTTTTGAGAAAATTAAATAATCATCTTAAAGTAAAAAAATGAAATGTTAAGCTTCC
>DAOPYP010000015.1:0-22755 GCA_035352975.1 Oscillospiraceae bacterium | reverse complement strand
TGCTGTGTCTGCCATGTGTCTATGCTTGAAAACGGATCGAGCCACGCCTTTACACGGTCGGTAAGATAGCTCATATTGTTTGTTCCCGCAAAATACACAAGAAGCGCCGCAAGACCGCCAGCCCCCGTTATAACCAATGCAATAATATGCTTTATATTTGCGCCGCCGACATAAACCATTATAAGCCCGATAGCGCAGATAATAATTGTACCAGACAAATGCGGTTCGAGCATCATAAGCCCCGCAACTACTCCTAGAACAGCAAGAAACGGAAGCATTCCGTATTGGAACTTGCTCATCTTTTTGCTGTTTGCCGCAATTATATATGCAAAAAGAATGATTATTCCCGCTTTCATAATTTCCGACGGTTGGAAGTTAAATGAGCCGATGTAAATCCATCGTCTGATATTTGTACCGCTTTTCGGCGGCCCTATAAAAGGAACAAGAATAAGGAAAACAAGTGCTATACCAAACAGTCCGTATGCTATCCAGGTTTTTTTCAGAATGTGATAATCAATCTTTGAAACAATAAGCATTCCGATTATTCCGACACCCGCTAACATCATCTGTTTTCTGATGTATTTCAAGGGGTCGTTGCTTTCATAAATTGCCCACGCATAGCTTGCTGAAAACATCATTACAATTCCTATTACAAGAAGAATAAGAACAATAATTAAAAAGGAAAGATCCATATTGCCGGGAACAATTTTTTCTTTATATCCTTTAGATGTTTTGTATTCGTCCTGTGCTCCGCTGTTTTTCTTCTGTCCAAAGACTTTTCGCTTTTTGGGCATTGGCGAACCCCCTGCTGTTCTGATGTTTTCTGGCATTATGTCACTCCCTCCTTATATACTTTTAATTATTTCATTCCTATTATTCCGCCGGAAAATGCGGTAATGACACAAGCGATAATCCCTGCAATCAACGTTATAAACGTAAATACGATTACTATTTTATATTCTTTCCAGCCGCACATTTCATAGTGGTGATGAATTGGCGACATTTTAAAAATTCTTTTGCCTGTGGTTTTAAAGCTTATTACCTGAAGAACAACCGACAAAGCCTCAACAATATATATTATTCCGACAAGAACAAGAATAAGGTGCAGTCTTTGTGCCATTCCGAAGGAAACGACCGCTCCGCCCAAAAACATTGAGCCTGTATCCCCCATAAAAACCTTTGCGGGGTGAAGATTCCAGAAAAGGAATCCAATACACCCTCCCGCCAGAGCAATTGAAAATATCGACTGCTCATATTGAAGAAGAAAGATTGAAATCATAGTGAAAGCGAGCGATGCTATTGCCGTAACCGAGCCACAAAGCCCGTCAACGCCATCTGTCAGATTAACAGCATTCACAATAAATGTCATAAAAAGCATCATTATCGGGTAATAGAAAATCCCGAAATTGACTGCTCCGAAAAATGGAAAGACAATGCTTGTGGATTTATCGCCTATTTCATATAATGCAAAAAGATAAAGCGCCGAAAAAGCAAACTGCATAACAAGCTTCTGCTTTGAATTAAGTCCCAAATTCTGTTTTTTTACAGCTTTTATATAATCATCTATAAACCCTATAAGCGAGCACAAAAGAGCAAAAATCATCCCCGCCAGAAGCTTATAAAGTCCTGTATTATCGGAAATTTCAACCGTTGAATTCTGAGAGCGGAAAAGAAAAAATCCTATGGCTGTCGCAATTAAACTCCCCAGAATGAACATGAACCCGCCCATAATCGGGGTGCCCTCTTTTGATTTATGCCACTTTGGACCTATGTTAAGAATTGTCTGTCCGAAATGTATTTTTTTCAGAAACGGAATAAGTACTGCGCCAAAAGCCGCAGAAATAACAAGTGCAATCAGTGATACTATAATATTAATCCAAAACGGCATTTAATTTCTCCTTTGGTATCATTCATAAAATTCGCCGATAATTTCCTCCAGCTTCATGCCTCTGCTCCCCTTAAAAAGCACTACATCGCCGGAATTCACGGTCATTCTTAGGTATTCCAGAAGCATTCCCTTGTCGGAAGTAAAGCCGGAATGAAGTCCCAGTTCGTCCGCGCGTTTTGCAATAAATTTTGCGTTATCACCATAACAGATAAGCTTATCAATCCCCGCATTCACCGCCATTTCTCCGACACTTTCGTGAAGAGCGGGCGACATTTCGCCTAGCTCAAGCATATCGGCAAGCACGGCAACCCTTTTCCCGCCGTTCTCGGGAACAAGTTGTGAAAGCACGGAAAGAGCCGCACGCATTGAATCGGGAGAAGCGTTGTAGCAGTCGATAATAACCGTCTGTCCGTTCTTTTTTTCAACCCTCTGACGCATTCCCACAGGCTCATATTTTTCAAGGGCGGAAATAATAAGCTCCGGCTCGATATTGCAGGTTATTCCCACGCTGAAAGCGGCGAGCGCGTTTAAGATGTTATGCTTCCCTATGCAGCCGAGCTTTGCGGGATAAATCTCCTTTTTGTAAACTATATCAAATTTTGTATCAAGCGTACTTTCTATGTTTATTGCCCTTACGTCAGCCAGCTCGTTGTCAATCCCATAAGTAACTATCTCACGGTCAAGGCATATTTTTGACAGAATTTTGTCATCGGCATTAAGTATTAACGGTGCTTCCTGCTCCATTCCGTCAAGAATTTCAAGCTTTGCTTTGCATATTCCCTCCTGAGAACCTAAGTTTTCTATGTGAGAAAATCCGATATTTGTTATTACGGAAACCGTCGGCCTTGAAACTCTGCTGAGCCTGTGAATCTCGCCGAAATGTGACATTCCCATTTCGATTACCGCCGCCTTATAGCTGTTGTCAAGATTAAAAAGCGTTAGCGGAACGCCAATTTCGTTATTGAAATTGCCTTCGTTTTTCAAGGTTTTGTATTTTGACGAAAGCACAAGATAAATCATTTCCTTTGTTGTGGTTTTTCCTACGCTTCCCGTAACGCCCACAAGAATGGGCGAGAATTTTTTTCTGTAAAATTTAGCAATATCAAGAAGAGCCTTACGCGTGTCCTTAACCTTTATGCAAGGACAGTTTCCTATCTGAAATTCGGTTATCGCGGCTAATGCCCCGCCCTCAATCGCAGGCTTAACAAAGCTGTGTCCGTCATAGTTTGCCCCTTTAAGGGCAATAAACACGCTGTTCTCCGTTATTTTTCTTGTATCGGTGCAGATTCGGTCAACCTTCCCCGTTACAGAGCTTGCGCTTCCTACTGCCTCCGCAATTTCTTCTAAGCTTAACATTTCCATAAATTCACCCGTTATTTCAATTCTAAAAGTGCTTCTCTGACAACCTCACGTTCATCAAAATGAATGTGTACGTTATTTTTGAGCACCTGATAATCTTCATGACCTTTCCCCGCAAGAACAATTACGTCGCCTTTTTCTGCAATCTTAACCGAATGATAAATTGCCTCTTTTCTGTCCGTTATTGTTTCATAAGGGACTTTACAGTCCCTTAACCCCTCTGTAACGTCATTTATGATTTGTTCAGGCTCTTCGTCCCTCGGATTATCCGAAGTAACTATCAAGTAATCGGCAAACTGTGCCGCCGCCTTTGCCATTTTCGGGCGTTTTGTTTTATCCCTGTTTCCGCCGCAGCCGAAAAGGCAGATGAGTTTCCCCTCAGTGTAGCTTTTTACACTAGGAAGAATGTTCAAAAGTGCGTCTGGCGTATGTGCATAATCACATATTACCGTGAAATCACGCCCAGTCGGAATAACCTCGCATCTTCCCTTAACGCCTTTGCATTCCGAAATAAGATTTGCAACCTTTTCAAGAGGTATGCCGAGCTTATAGCACGCCGCCATTGCCTGGGCTGAATTTGAAACATTAAATTCGCCGGGCATAGCTATTGATACACTGAATTTTTCTTTTCCGGCATAAAAATCATAGGTTGTTCCGTTTGCTTTAAGTACAGCATTTTCTGTATAAAAATCCGCTTTTTCAATGCCGCTGTAGGAATATTTATCGCAGGATATTTCGTCGTAAAGCCTTTTCCCGTATTCGTCATCTGTATTTATTACCGCAACGTCACAGCGTGAAAAAAGCATTTTTTTAGCTTTATAATACTCTTCCATTGTTCCGTGGTAGTCAAGATGGTCCTGAGTGAGATTTGTAAAAACAGCAACTCTGAAATGTGCGGGGCCTATTCTATGCTGAATAAGCGCAAAGGACGAAACCTCCATTACCACGCAGTCACAGCCGCTTTTAGCCATTTTAGAAAGGAGCTCCATGAAATCAAACGCAAAAGGTGTTGTGTTGTCGGTATGAATAACCTCGTCACCGATTTCGTTCTGAATAGTTCCGATAAGCCCGACCTTGTGTCCGCTTTTAGTTAGAATCTCTTTAATAAGAGTTGTCATCGTGGTTTTGCCGTTTGTTCCGGTAACGCCAATAAGCTTCATTCTTTTTTCAGGGTGATTAAACCATGAAGCGCAAAGCTCTCCGTAAAATTTTCTTGTATCGTCAACTATAATTTGATTTACTATTCCGATGTCGTGATCCGTAACAACAGCCGCCGCCCCAAGTTCTATTGCTTTTTCGGCAAAATCGTGTCCGTCAAAGCTTCCGCCCTTTACACATACGAAAAGACATCTATCGCATACTTTTCTTGAATCGTCAGTTATACTGCTGATTTCGGTATCAGGCAATGTTGTTTTTATTCTGTCTTCCAATAAATCGTATAATTTCAAAGCAGAGCCTCCCCTTTGTTGAATAAAATATGTATTATATAATCATCCCGTCTGGTCGTGTATTGCAAACATTACCTCAACAATCGTTCCTTTTGCAACTACCGCACCCTCCTGCCAATTCTGCAATGTTACGGTAGCACCCTCGCGCTTTGCGGCACCTGTTGCCTTTAGGTTAAGCCCGCGATTTGCAAGCTCGTAATTTACCTGCTCCAATGTCATATTCATAAGATTCGGAACTTTTGCAAATTCTTCTTCGTAATTTTCTTCGGTATAAAGAATTACCGTTCCCTTATGCGGAATTGAATTTCCTCTCGTCGGGACCTGAGCGACAACATTAGCGCCGTTTCCTACAATCTGAACATTAAGATCAGCCGACTGTATTTTCTGCTTTGCCTCCTCAACGCTCATTCCTTCGTATGAAGAAAGCTTTATATCCATGTTTGCCAGCTCTTCGGCGGTATATTCGGGAATATATCCGAGATAAGGGAGGGCCTCTTTAAATACAGCTGCAACAACAGGAACAGCAACTATACTTCCGTAGTATTCCCCTTTTGACGGCTCATCAACCATTACCAGCATAATTATTTCCGGATCGTCTGCGGGAGCAAAGCCGACATATGACGAAACATAAAGGTCCTCTCTGTTCTGCTTTATATTTTCGTCCTGCTTCTGTGATGTTCCCGACTTTCCGCCAATGTGATAGCCCTGTATGTAAGCATTGCTTCCGCCGTTTGTGGTTACAACGCTTTCAAGAGTCTGTCTCATGATTTTTGAGGTTTCTTCGCTTATTACCTGACGCTTTATATTCGGTTCAACCGTTTTGATTACATTCCCGCTGTTGTCGACAACCTTGCTGACAACATAAGGGGTAACAAGCTTTCCGCCATTTACGACTGCGGCATATGCCGTAATCATCTGAATAGGCGTAACCTTATTTGTCTGACCGAATGAGCTTGACGCAAGTTCTACCTGGCCCATATCCTCAGGCTCATAATAAATCGACTTCTGAACCTCACTCGGAAGGTCTATTCCGGTGGCCTCAGTAAATCCATAGGCTTTGTAATAGTCGCTGAATTTATCCACTCCAAGTTTAAGACCTATCTGAATAAATGCCGGGTTGCAGGAATTTGTCATTGCCTGTACGAAATTCTGCGAGCCATGCCCTCTTGTGGACCAGCAGTGGAACGGCTTTGACATTCCGGGAAGAAGCATCGTCTGACAGGTAAATCTCGTATTAAGGTCGATAACCTTTTCTTCAAGTGCAGAAGAACCTGTAATTACCTTAAATACCGAGCCGGGATAATAAAGCTCTGTAATAGCTTTATTTTTCCATTGCTTTTCAAGATAAACAGATTTCTGCTTTATATATGCATCCTTTTCCGCTTCGGTTGTCTGAGGCATAGCGGCAAGAAGCGCCACCGCCTTCTGATCATAAATAGCAGACTTGTCGTTAAGGTCAAACCCCGGAACGGACGACATTGCAAGTATTGCACCCGTCTTTGCGTTCATAATTATCCCGCAGGCGCGGTTATTCGGCTCGTGAAGAGAAACTGCATTTTTAAGTTCTTTCTCAAGATAATGCTGAAGAGTTACGTCAATAGTGAGAAAAAGAGAATCGCCGTTCTCTGCATCATATGTCTTTTCATAGCGATAAGGCATTTCCTGTCCTAAAGCATCTTGTGCGGAAATAATTCTTCCGTCAACTCCGGCAAGATAATCGTCATAATATGCTTCAATGCCGTACTGTCCGGCACCGTCGCCGTCAAGAAAGCCGATAACGCTTGCCGCAAGATCTCCCTGAGGATAATAGCGCTTGGTGTCCTGCTCGGGGTATATTACGGAGCTTGGAATGTCATTTTCTTCACAGAAAGCGCTGAGCTGGTCCGCCAACGGCTTTTCAACCTTTTTGGCAATTATCTGATAGCCTTCACCGCTACCCTTTATACCGGTCTTTTCAATAAATTTTTCTTTGTCCGTGCCAAAAAGCTCGTTAAGCTTATCCGCAAGCATTTCAGCTTTTGCTTTTGCCGTTTCCTTATCGTCAAAATTCTGCTGAAATATTCTCGGATTAAGAATTATATTGAACACCGTGGCAGACTGAGCAAGAATCTGTCCGTTTTTATCATAAATGCTTCCTCGGTTCGCATGAATGGGAATGCTCCCGAACTGATTTCTGTTCGCAAGAGCCTGATATTTCTGACTGTCTGTAATTGCAACTTGAAAAAGATTAATAAAAATCCATACCGTAAAAACAACCAGACATAATGTGACAGCAACATTAAGCCTTCGTTTCATATTTTTTGTAGGTGTGCTCATTAATTATCTCCCTTCCCCCGGGCGGTCAGAATAGTACTTTAGGGGCAATTAAAAAATCGCCCCTACGGTTAATAATATTTTATTATCCTCTAAGATATTCCAAAATGTCATAGAACCTGTTTTTAATTGTAATAAAAATATTTGAGCTGGTTTCAGGAATTTCTATAACATTTTCGGTTTCAAGCTCAACATATTCAATTTGGGATTTATCAAGCTTTTGAAGTCCGAGAACGTTTTCCGCATAATCCTCTATGTTTGAAAGTGAGGTTTTCCCTTCTATTTCCGACTGCATTCTGACATTTTCGCTTTTTAGCATATCAACTTTTGCAGCCTGCTGTGCAATCTGGTTTTGAAGCTTTGCGGTTTCAACCTTACCGTAAAGAACACAGCACATCATAAATCCGGCACATATAACAAGTGCGAACGTCTTTGGAAATGATGCACTTACCTGTACAACTTTTTTTGCTTTTATAATATTTTTCGGCTTTGGTGCCTGATATTCATACCGTGATAAATCGTATGCAAGATTTGATTGTTTAGACATAATCACACCTCAGCCTTTCTATAATCCTAAGCTTTGCACTTCTGCTTCTGTTGTTTTCATTTAACTCTTCTTCCGTTGCTTCAATAGGCTTTTTGTTTATCAATTTACCCTGCGGGAGTCTTCCGCATACGCACTGAGGAAAATCCGGCGGACATATACAGCCCTTGCAGAATCCCGCAAAACGCTGTTTCACAAGCCTGTCCTCAAGTGAATGGAACGTAATTACCGCAAGCCTCCCCCCTATTTTAAGCGAGGAAAAAGCTGCGTCAAGCCCCTTTGAAAGGTGTTCAAGCTCTCCGTTGACTTCCATTCTGACAGCCTGAAAGGTCTTTTTGCATGGGTTTTTTTCACGTCTTACTGCGGCGGGAACAGATTGCTTTATTATTTCGGCAAGCTCGAGCGTTGTTTCGACAGGCTTTTTTTCTCGGAATGAAACAATATTCTGCGCTATTTTCCGTGAAAACTTCTCCTCGCCGTATTCAAAAATAATTTTTGAAAGCTGTTCATAGGAATATCCGTTTATAACGTCCTTTGCCGAAATTCCCTCCTGTGACATTCTCATATCAAGAGGCGCGTCAACGTGATAGGAAAAACCCCTGTTCCCTGTATCAAGCTGATGCGACGAAACGCCCAGATCAAGCAGCACTCCGTCAACGCTTTCTATTCCGAGCTCTTTTATAACGCTTCCTATTTCGGAATAATTGCTTCTTACCACAATGGCGTTATACGGTGAAAGGCGTTCTGTCGCCGTTTTTACCGCATCGGGATCACGATCGATTGCTATAAGCTTACCCGTCGTAAGGTGCTTAGCAATATTAACCGAATGTCCGGCTCCGCCTGCGGTTCCGTCAACATAAATACCGTCAGGCTTTATGTCAAGTCCCTCGATACATTCGTTAAGAAGAACCGATATATGATTAAATTCCATAATTTTTTATTTTAAGAACGGCTAGAAGCCCAGCTCGTCCATTGCTTCCTCCAACAGCTCCTGCGTTACATCTCCGTTTTGTACTTCCCATTTGGATTTATCCCAGATTTCAGCCCTGTTTGAAGCGCCGATTACCATAACGTCCTTTTCTAGTCCCGCATATTCCCTTAAATGCTGAGGAATAAGTATTCTCCCCTGCTTGTCCGTTTCAACCTCCGACGCACCCGAAAAGAAAAAACGCTGAAGATTTCTTCCCTTTGATAATGGAAGCGCCTTGATTTTTTCTTCAAGCACAGCCCATTCGGAAACGGAATAAACAAAAAGACAATTGTCAAGACCTTTCGTGATTATAAAGCTCTCTCCCAGCAGTTCACGAAGCTTTGTAGGAAAATTCATTCTGCCTTTTACGTCAATATTATGGCCAAATGAGCCCATTAACGAATTACCAGACATAAACAAATCCCCCACCTTTCTTCAAAATCGCCTTTAGTCAGTGATATGTTCACCACTTTTGGCCACTTTTAACCACAAAATTATTATACAGCACTATTTTCATAATTGCAACAGTTTGAGAAATAAAAATTTAAAGTTGTACTGAAAAATTCCTCTGAAATTTGAACATTTTGTACAAATTATTTGATTATTTTACCTATTATAAGTTTTTACAGCAAAAATCCCCCCTGTCTATTATAAGACAGGGGGGATAAAGTATTTTTCTATTTTGTTTTTATCTGCTTTTCAAGTCTTAGATTGAATATACATCCGCAGTCGTTGCAGGCACAGCACATTACTCCTGCAGATTGTTTGACAATTCCTTTTTCACTGTCGGGTACAAAAGAAACTCCTCCCGAAGCAACAAGCTTTCCTTTTACAATATTGGTACTGCCGCATTTTTCACAGCGTATTTCCATATTCAATCACCTCTGTAATCATGTTATCATAGCAGAAACAAAAAAGCAATATCCTATTCACAAATTTTATGCGTATTATTGAAAAGCCTCTTTAATTTTATCAAAAAAAGTGCGTCTTTTCTGATAATTGCTGTCGTTAAGTGAACTTTCAAATTCTCTTAACGCATCTTTTTGCTTTTTGGTGAGATTTGCAGGAATTTCGACATTAACTTTGACATATTGGTCGCCACGGTCAGAACGGTTGATTTTCTTTACGCCCTTTCCTCTCAAACGGAACATCGTTCCGCTTTGAGTGCCCTCTGAAATATTGTATTTTACCTTTCCGTCAATTGTCGGAACGGTTATTTCGTCACCGAGTGCCGCCTGTGTATATGTTATCGGGATTTCACAGTGAATATCATAGCCGTTGCGCTGGAAAATCGGGTCGGGACGTACTGAAATTGTTACGGTAAGATCTCCTGACGGGCCGCCGTTCGCTCCGTGATCGCCCTGTCCCCTCACCTGTAATGTCTGTCCGTCGTCAATTCCAGCGGGAACGTCAACATTTATTTTCTTGTTTATGCGAATACGCCCTACGCCGTGACATTTCAAGCATGGATTTGCGATAGTCTTTCCTTTTCCTCCGCACCTAGGGCAGGTCTTAGCTGATGAAATTACTCCGAAAGGCGTTCTCTGAGTAACTTTTACCTGTCCGGTTCCCTGACATTCCGGGCAAATCTGGGGTGATGAACCCGCCGCACAGCCTGAGCCGCCGCAATCGTCACATTTCTCCATACGGTCTATGCTGACATCTATTTTACAGCCGTTGCAGGCGTCCATAAAGCTGATTGTTGCATTGCGGTTAATATCCTGTCCTTGTCTGGGTGCATTCGGGTTCGCCGAACGTGTTCCGCCGAAAGCTCCTCCAAAAAGGCTGTCAAATATATCGCCCATATCGCTGAATCCGCCGCTGAATCCGCCTCCGAAGCCTCCCCCGTATCCGCCCCCGCCGTAAGACGGGTCCACTCCCGCATGACCAAATTGATCATAGCGTTCTTTTTTTGACGGGTCTGAAAGCACCTCGTATGCTTCGTTGACTTCTTTAAATTTTTCCTCAGCCTCTTTATCATTGGGATGAAGATCCGGGTGATATTTTTTCGCCATCTGACGATAGGCTTTTTTCATTTCATCTTCCGAAGCGTTTTTCTGAATGCCCAGCACTTCGTAATAATCTCTTTTGTCAGCCATATATATCCTCTCTCAAAAACAACTTTCGGGCGGAAGTATTTCCGCCCTGTTGTATGTGATTTTTAAATTACTCCGCGTCCTTAAAATCAGCGTCAACTACGTCATCGTTCTTAGGTGCGCTCTCGTTCTGTGCGTTCTGTGCGCTCTGTGCCTGCTGTGAAGCTGCCTGATATACTTTTGAGGAAACCTCATAGAATGCTTTCTGAAGGTCTTCTGTTTTTGCCTTTATATCAGCAGTGTCAGTTCCCTTGCTTGCTTCCTTAAGGACGTTAAGCTTAGCTTCGATATTGGATTTTTCATCGGCGGAAACCTTGTCGCCGAATTCGCCTAATGCCTTTTCACACTGGAATACAAGGCTGTCGGCATTGTTCTTTACGTCAACCTCTTCCTTCTTCCTCTTGTCTTCCTCAGCAAATGCTTCGGCGGTCTTTACTGCCTTTTCGATGTCATCCTTTGACATATTTGTTGAAGAAGAAATTGTAATGTTCTGTTCCTTGCCTGTTCCTAAATCCTTAGCAAAAACATGAACAATACCGTTTGCGTCAATGTCAAATGTAACTTCAATCTGGGGGATTCCTCTTGGGGCCGGAGCAATTCCGTCAAGGCGGAACATACCGAGCTGTTTGTTGTCCTTAGCAAATTCACGCTCACCCTGGAGTACATTTATGTCAACCGCAGACTGATTGTCGGCAGCAGTTGAGAATACCTGTGACTTCTTAGTAGGAATAGTAGTGTTTCTTTCGATAATCTTTGTGCATACTCCGCCCATTGTTTCAAGGCCGAGTGAAAGCGGTGTTACGTCGAGAAGCAGCAAGCCCTCCTTAACGTCGCCGCCGAGAACTCCTCCCTGATATGCGGCACCGAGTGCAACACATTCGTCAGGATTGATTCCCTTGAATGGTTCTTTGCCGATAAACTGCTTAACAGCCTCCTGAACGGCAGGGATTCTCGAAGAACCGCCGACCATAAGTACCTTATGAAGATCGGAGGCAGTAAGTCCGCTGTCCTGTAAAGCCTGTTTTACAGGTCCCATTGTTGCCTGAACAAGGTCAGAAGTAAGCTCGTTGAACTTAGCCTGTGTAAGTGTCAGGTCAAGGTGCTTAGGTCCTGTTGCATCAGCTGTGATGAACGGAAGATTGATGTTAGATGTGGGAGTTGAAGAAAGCTCGATTTTAGCCTTTTCAGCAGCTTCCTTAAGTCTTTGCATAGCCATTTTATCGCTTTTAAGGTCAATGCCCTCGGACTTTTTGAATTCCTCTGCCATCCAGTCGATAATTCTCTGGTCAAAGTCATCTCCGCCGAGGCGGTTGTTTCCGGCTGTTGCAAGGACCTCCGTAACGCCGTCGCCCATTTCGATAACGGAAACGTCAAAGGTTCCTCCGCCGAGGTCGTATACCATAACCTTCTGATCCTCTTCCTTGTCAATTCCATATGAAAGAGCGGCAGCAGTAGGCTCGTTGATAATTCTCTTTACGGTAAGACCGGCAATCTGTCCTGCATCCTTTGTAGCCTGTCTTTGTGCATCTGTGAAGTATGCGGGAACGGTGATAACCGCTTCTGTCACCTTTTCGCCGAGATAGCTTTCAGCATCAGCCTTAAGCTTCTGCAGAATCATTGCGGAAATTTCCTGAGGAGTATAATTTTTTCCGTCAATGGAAACTTTATAATCCGAGCCCATGTGGCGCTTGATTGAAGAAACCGTTTTATCAGGGTTTGTGATAGCCTGGCGCTTTGCAACCTGACCTACAAGTCTTTCGCCTGTCTTTGAAAATGCAACGACTGACGGTGTTGTTCTTGCTCCCTCGGAGTTAGGGATAACTACGGCGTTTCCGCCTTCCATAACTGCTACGCAGGAGTTTGTTGTACCTAAATCAATACCAATAATTTTACTCATAATAAATCATCCTTTATTCAATAATTTTTATATTTTAGTTTTCTTATTTAACTTATGGATTTGCCACGGTAACCATTGCGTGGCGGATAACCTTGTCATTCAGCTTATAGCCTTTTTGGAATACACTTGCTACGGTGTTTTCGCCAAGATTCTCGTCTTCAATCTGATTAACTGCATTATGAAGATTAGGGTCGAACGGAACTCCGTCCGCTTCAATTTCAACAACATTAAGCTTTTTAAGAATATCGTTATACTGATTGAATATCATCTGCATTCCGTTTTTAAAGTTTTCGTCCGAACATTCACATCCTAACGCACGCTCAAAGTTATCAATAACACTTAAAAATTCGGATACCGTTCTTATCGTCGCATCGCCGTAAGCCTCAAGCTTTTCCTTTGATGTTCTTTTTCTGTAATTGTCATATTCGGCAAGAAGCCTCAAATGCTTATCTTTTTCTTCGTCGAACTCCTTTTTAAGTCTGTCGATTTCCTCCTGCTTTTCATCCTTTTGAATTATCGTTTCTTCGGTTTCCTTTTCCGCCGCTTCATTCAGCATTTCGCTTTCGACGGTATCCTCAACTTCCTGTTCTATATCAATGTCTTTTTCGCTCATCATTAAAAATTCCTTTCATAAGTTGTAATTAATTGTCCTTATCCTGAAAATCCTCTTCTTCCGAAATAATATCGGAAATTTTCTGGGTAAAATACTCTATATAGGGGATAATCTTAGCATAATCAAGGCGCATCGGACCGATAATTCCGAGCGAGCCTGCCGGCTTGTCACCTTTTTTAACCTTTGATACAATCATGCTTGAATTACCGATTACAAAGCTTCCGTTTTCTTCTGAAAACATAACCTGAATTCCGCTGAAGCTTTCATCAAGCAGCTTCGTAATTTCATTCTTATGTTCGATAAACCGGATAATTTCACCCTGATCAAATTCCTTGCATGATAGGAGGTTCCCCTCGCCGCTCATAGTAATTTCTTTCTGAAGAAGGTCCTTTGACATATCAAGCACCGCCTGCATAAGCGGAGTGAGTGTCATTGTATATGCCCCCATCGCAAGAATCAGCTTTTCCATCATTTCGTTTGAAATTGAATCAAGCTGAAGCCCCTGTAAATTTTCCTGCATATATTTTGAGAAAAATTCAAGCTGTTCATCGGTAAGGTCAAATTCCATACGGCAAACCTTGTTTTTTATGCTCCCCGTTGAAGTTATAAGTAGAAGAACGTAAAGCCGTTTTCCCGTCGGAATAACCTCAACCTTTGTTATAACCGAATACTGCGGAGAAACATTAGCCGCAACTGACACGCATTTTGTTATTTCTGCAAGCGCCTTAGTCGCGCTTTGAATAAGCGCTTCCTCTGTCGGAGCGGACGTATCAAGCATTTTATCAAGGATTTTCATTTCGTCTTCCGATAAGCTTTCGGGCTTCATAAGTCTGTCAATATAAAGACGATAGCCGTTGAAAGTGGGGATTCTCCCCGCGGAAGTATGAGGCTGTTCAAGATAACCCAGCTGTTCAAGAAGCGCCATATCATTTCTGATTGTGGCGGAGGAAACGTCTATTCCGGGGAGCTGTGCAATGGTTTTTGAGCCAACCGGCTCACCAGTTACAATATATTCATCGACAACTGCGCCGAGAATTTTCAGCTTCCGTTCATCAAGCATCAATCTATCCCCCTATAATTATCTCTCTGGCAATTTGATTTCTTTGTGCTAGCACTCATTGTCTTTGAGTGCTAAAAATAGAATATCACTATTGATTTGCTTTGTCAATAGCTTTTATAAAAATTTTCCGGGAATTTTGGCACTCATATATTTTGAGCGCTGATATTTTATGATTGACAATTTATTTTTATACTAATATAATTTTAATTAATAAAATATGTGATTTTTAATTACTATTCGTATAATATGAAAGGAATATTACAATATGACGGACGGTTTTATTCGTGTTTGTGCCGCAACTCCCGAAATTAAGATTGCTGACTGTGACTTAAACTCAAAAAATATTATAAATTTAATAGGAGAAGCCGAAAAAAATGGAGCATCGCTAATTGTTTTTCCCGAGCTTTGTGTTACAGGATATACCTGCGGAGATTTATTTTTGCAAAAAGCACTTCTTGACAGTGCTGAAAAGGCGCTTCTGAATATTGCAGAAGAAACCTCATCCCTCGACATAATCAGCATTGTCGGCTTACCGCTGAGAAAAGACAATGTGCTTTTAAACTGCGGTGTTGTAATTTATCACGGAGAAATTCTCGGAGCTGTGCCTAAGCAGTACATCCCTAACTATTCGGAATTTTATGAGGCAAGACATTTCGTGAGTGGAAAGGGATATGACTTTACAGATGTAAATGTCGGTGAAAATTCCTATCCTTTGTCCTGTTCTATGGTGTTTTCGTGTAAAAACATCAGTAATTTCAGCTTTGGAATAGAAATATGCGAGGATTTGTGGGTTGTTAATCCCCCGTCAAATTATCTTGCAGAAAACGGTACACTTATTATCTGTAATTTATCGGCAAGCGATGAAGTCATAGGGAAAGCCGAATACCGCCGCTCTCTCGTGAAAAATCAGTCAGCAAGGCTTATTTCAGGATATATTTATGCAGATGCGGGAATGGGTGAATCCTCGACGGATATGGTTTTTGCGGGACATAATCTTATCGCCGAAAACGGAACAATTTTATCGGAAAGCAAAAAATTCACAACAGGAATAACCTATTCCGACCTTGACCTTGACAGGCTTTCATCGGAAAGACGAAGAATGACCACATTTAAAAATGCTACGGAAAAGAATCCGCTGATATGCGAATTTGATTTCCCTGTAAAGGATATTGACCTTACACGCAAATTTTCTCCCTCACCTTTTGTTCCGTCGGATAAAAAAGACCTTGCGGCAAGATGTGAAGATATTCTGACAATGCAGGCTTCGGGGCTTGCGACAAGATTAAGACATACCAACTCGAAAAATGTCGTTTTAGGACTTTCCGGCGGGCTTGATTCAACGCTTGCGCTTATCGTCTGCGTTCATGCCTTTGATATGCTTAACCTTGACAAAAAAGGCATAACCGCCGTTACAATGCCGTGTTTCGGAACGACCTCACGCACAAAAAATAATGCGTGTGAATTGGCAGAGGCATATGGAGTGACTCTCCGTGACATAAACATAAAAAAAGCCGTTTTACAGCATTTTGAGGACATCGGACAGTCTGAGGATGTCCACGATGTTGCCTATGAGAATTCACAGGCACGTGAACGCACTCAAATATTAATGGATATTGCCAATCAGCTGGGTGGGCTTGTCGTCGGAACGGGTGATTTATCCGAGCTTGCTCTCGGTTGGGCGACATATAACGGCGACCATATGTCAATGTATGCCGTCAATGCCTCAATTCCCAAAACACTGGTGCGTCACCTTACTGCTTATGAGGCAGGACGTTCTGACGGAAAGCTTAAAAGCGTTCTTCTTGATGTTCTTGATACGCCGGTAAGCCCCGAGCTTCTTCCCCCTAAGGACGGCGAAATTTCGCAGAAAACCGAAGAACTTGTCGGGCCTTATGAGCTTCACGACTTTTTCCTTTATTACTTTATGCGTTTTGGCTTCCCGCCGAAAAAAATACTGCGAATTGCTAAGCTTGCCTTTGACGGCATTTATTCCGAAGATGTCATAAAAAAATGGCTTGAGATATTTATAAAAAGATTCTTCTCACAGCAGTTCAAGCGTTCATGCCTACCCGATGGCCCAAAGGTGGGAACCGTCACCCTGTCGCCAAGGGGAGATTTCAGAATGCCGAGCGATGCGGTATGCAGAATATGGCTTGATGATTTGAACTCATAACATTTGACAAAATCATCACACTATGAGATAATATAATTTGATTTTTAACTTTTTAAAGGAGTGTCACAAATGAATAAAGAGCTTAACAAGCTTTATGAGCCTAAAGACGTAGAAGACAGAATATATAAATATTGGATGGATAACGAATGCTTTAAAGCGAATGTCGATAAAAAGAAAAAGCCGTATACCATTGTAATCCCTCCCCCAAATATAACCGGACAGCTTCACATGGGACACGCCCTTGACGAAACTCTTCAGGACATTCTTATACGTTACAGAAGAATGCAGGGCTACAGTGCTTTATGGCTCCCCGGAACAGACCATGCCGCTATTGCAACGGAAGCAAAAATCGTTGCAGCAATGGCACAAGAAGGCATTACAAAAGAGCATAGGCCGCGACGCATTTATGAAACGTGCGTGGGAATGGAAGAAAAAATACGGCGGAAGAATTGTCGAACAGCTTAAAAAATTAGGCTCCTCCTGCGACTGGTCGAGAGAACGCTTTACCATGGACGAGGGCTGCAACAAGGCAGTTAAAGAGGTTTTTGTCAACCTATATAATAAAGGCTTGATTTACCGCGGTGAGAGGATTATCAACTGGTGTCCTCACTGCAAGACTTCAATTTCCGATGCGGAAGTAAATTACGAGGATCAGGCAGGACATTTCTGGCATCTTCGCTATCCCCTTTCGGACGGAAGCGGTGAGCTTCAGCTTGCGACAACCCGCCCTGAAACACTTTTAGGCGATACTGCCGTTGCGGTTAACCCGAATGATGAAAGATATAAATCCTTTATCGGAAAGACAGTTGTTCTCCCTCTCGTAGGGCGTGAAATTCCCGTTATTGCCGATGAATACGTTGAAATGGATTTCGGAACGGGCGTTGTAAAAATTACTCCCGCCCACGACCCCAACGACTTTGAAGTTGGGTTACGACATAACCTCCCCGTAATAAACGTAATGACCGACGATGCGCGCATTACAGACGATTATCCTCAGTATGCCGGAATGGACAGATATGATGCAAGAAAAGCAATCGTTTCTGACCTTGAAAAAGGCGGTTTCCTTGTTAAAACCGAAGACCATGCACATAATGTAGGAACCTGTTACCGCTGTTCAACAACGGTTGAGCCGAAAGTTTCAACACAATGGTTCGTTAAAATGGAGCCTCTTGCAAAGCCTGCAATTGAAGCTGTTAAAAGCGGCGAAACAAAATTTGTTCCCGAACGTTTTGACAAGATTTATTTTCACTGGCTTGAAAACATCAGGGACTGGTGTATTTCCCGTCAGGTATGGTGGGGACATCAGATTCCCGCTTATTACTGCGATAAATGCGGGGAAATTGTCGTTTCAAAGGCAGATGTCCATGAATGTCCTAAGTGCGGCGGAAAAATGCATCAGGATCAGGACACTCTCGATACATGGTTTTCTTCGGCATTATGGCCTTTTTCCACACTTGGCTGGCCCGAAAAAACAGAAGACCTTGATTATTTCTATCCCACAAGCACGCTTGTTACCGGCTATGACATTATCTTTTTCTGGGTTGTAAGAATGATGTTCTCGGGAATTGAACATATGGGGAAAGCTCCGTTCAACACCGTTCTGATTCACGGACTTGTAAGGGATTCACAGGGAAGAAAAATGTCGAAATCCCTTGGCAACGGCATTGACCCGCTTGAAGTAATTGACGAATATGGTGCTGATGCCCTCCGTTTCATGCTCGCAACAGGAAACGCTCCCGGAAACGATATGCGTTTTATGGAGGAAAAGGTTAAATCCAGCCGTAATTTTGCCAATAAGATTTGGAATGCCTCAAGATTTATTATGATGAATCTTCCCGATGATTTTAAGGCGGATAAGCTTCCCGAAAGCCTAAACATTGAGGATAAATGGATAATCAGTAAATTCAACAGCCTTACAAAAGAAGTTATTGAAAATCTCGATAAATTTGAGCTTGGAATTGCCGTTCAGAAGCTTTATGATTTTATCTGGG
The DNA here is from genome assembly GCA_035352975.1 of Oscillospiraceae bacterium. Classification (GTDB taxonomy): domain Bacteria; phylum Bacillota; class Clostridia; order Oscillospirales; family Ruminococcaceae; genus DAOPYP01. Next base: position 4,403 of record DAOPYP010000015.1, on the reverse strand, counting down.
ACGTTTACTGCGACTGGTATATTGAGCTGACAAAGCCGAGAATTCAGGCAGGCGGCGAAACAGCTGAAACTGCTCAGGCGGTTCTAGTTTGGGTAATGAAAGGAATGCTGAAGCTTCTTCATCCTTTTATGCCGTTCATTACAGAAGAAATCTGGCATGCTCTCACAGATGACGGGAACCCGATTATGCTCGAAAGTTTCCCTGAATATGACGAAAACCTTATTTTCTCTGACGAGGAAACCAATTTTGAAAAGATTATCTCGGCTATCAAGGGCATAAGAAATCGCCGCGCTGAAATGAATGTTCCGCCAAGCGTAAAGGCAAAGCTTTTCATTGAAACCTCCGAAAAGGATATATTCATGAGCGGAAAGCTTTTCTTTGAAAGACTAGCATCGGCAAGCGAGATTGAAATATCCGACAAATTTGATATGCCCGATGCGGTTAACGTTGTTACCGATTCGGCTAGAATATTTATTCCGATGGATCAGCTTGTTGACAAGGAAAAGGAATTAAGCCGCCTTGACAAAGAAAAGACTGCGGCTCTTAAAGATGTCGAATTCCTATCATCAAAGCTTAACAATCAGGGCTTCTTAGCTAAAGCTCCCGATAAGCTTATAGAAGCTGAAAAGGCAAAGCTTTCAAAGGCACAGGAAAAGCTTTCAAAGATTGAAGAAAGCATTGCTCACCTTTCAAAATAAAAAAACAGAGGGCTTTATTGTGGAATTTAGTGAAGCTATGAATTTTATAAACAGCTTTTCAAAGCGTGGAAGATCGGTTACCGACCTTTCACGTTTTGAAGCTTTAATGAAGAAACTCGGCAATCCTCAGGATAAGCTGAAATTTATTCACGTTGCGGGAACAAACGGAAAAGGCTCATGCATAAGATACTGTGCCGCTGTTCTGACTGAGGCGGGATATAAAACAGGGGAATTCACCTCCCCATTCATTGTAGATTATACTGATAGGATAAAAATAGATGGCGAAAACATATCGTATAAAGAAATCGGCAATTATATTGAAAAAATAATTCCCGCCGCTTACGGAAACAGTGATTACTCACAGTTTGAAATAACCACGGCACTTGCATTCTTGTATTTTGAGGATCAAAAATGTGACGTTGTATGCCTTGAAACAGGCGTCGGCGGTCTTCTCGATTCAACAAACATAATAAAAAATCCGCTCGTGTCTGTCATTATGTCCGTTTCATTTGACCACACGTCAGTTCTGGGGCATACCATAAAAGAAATAGCTTTTCAGAAAGCAGGGATAATTAAAAATGCCTGTCCGTCGGTTTTGTCCGCCGACAATGAAGAAGAAGCAATTGAAGTTGTCAGAAAAGCCGCCGATAAAATGAATTCAAAGCTTATTATTCCGCAGAAATCCGATATTGAAATAATAAAATCTGACATATTCGGGAACACCTTTAAGTATAAAAATTCTTTGTATGAGCTTTCAATGGGCGGGAAACATCAGATTTTTAACGCCGTTTCTGCAATTGAAGCATTGAATGTTTTAAAACAAAACGGCTTTGAAATTAGCTATGATAATATCAAGAGCGGACTAAAAAAAGCCGCTGTCCCATCAAGGACGGAAATTATCTCCGAAAATCCTCTGATAATGATTGACGGGGCGCACAATCCGTCTGGAATGTCGGCACTTTCGGATATGTTGAAAAATTTCCCGAAGAAGCCTGTTGCCGTTCTCGGAATGTTAAAGGAAAAGGACGTTAAAGAGTCGCTGAAAAATATTGCGCCTTATATTGAATATGCCGTGTGTCTTGACGGGTTTAATCCTGGGGCGGTAAATGCCAGTGAACTTAAGGGGATTTTTGAGGATTTAGGCTGTAAAGCATTTGTCGGGGAAGATATTGAAACCGCCGTTAAAAATGCAATAAAAAATTCAGCCGAATCGGGCGTGGTATTCTGCGGTTCGCTTTATCTCACAAGCGTGATAAGGAAGATTATTAAAAGTATGTCTTTATAATTAAGTACATTAAATATATTTAACATCCCCCAGTCGCAAGGAAAAATCCTTGCGGCTGTTTTTTTATGCCGTTTTAGATTTCGACATAAAATTTATTGTACAATATGTATACTGTTAATATATGACAACTATAGAGGGAAGTGAAAATATGTCAGTAAAAATAGAACACGGTGAAGATATTCTCACCGCATATCTGTCGGGAGAAATCGACCATCACTCCGCTAAAGCAATGCGTGAAGAAATCGACATGGCGGCGGGACAAGCAAAGCCAAAGTCCTTGATTCTTGACTTTAGCGCGGTAGGCTTTATGGACAGCTCTGGGATAGGGCTTGTTATGGGACGGTATAAGTTTATGCGCGACATCGGCGGTACTGTCACGGTACAAAATCCGTCCGTACCGATAAAAAAAGTCATGCGGCTTGCCGGGCTGGACAGAATAGCAAAATTTAAAGAACTCCAGATAAAATAACCGAAAGGATAAATAAATATGAAAGTACTTAACGAATTTAAAATCAGCTTCCCCTCACGCTCCGTAAATGAAGGATTATCGCGAATTGCGGTGTCGGCATTTGCGGCACAGCTTGACCCGCCTGTTGACGAGCTTTCCGACGTTAAAACGGCAGTTTCGGAAGCTGTTACAAACTGTATAGTCCACGCATATAAAAACACCGTCGGAACAATCGAAATTTCCATGAGAATTCTCGACCAGAACAGGCTTTACATAAAAATCAAAGATAAAGGCTGCGGCATTGAGGACATAGAAAAGGCTATGGAGCCTCTTTTTACAACCGCACCCGAAGAAGAACGTGCAGGGCTTGGCTTTGCGGTTATGGAAAGCTTTATGGACAAGCTTTCTGTCAGAAGCAAAGTTTCAAAAGGCACCACAATAATAATGTACAAGAAATTTTCCTCCCGATGATTACATATTTAATAATTGGAGGGAAAGTCCGTGGATATTGAACAGTCATTATTTGTTGAACAGAACCTTGGGCTTGTTCATCTCTGTGCCAACCGTTTCAGAGGGCGTGGAATAGAATACGACGACCTTTATTCCGCCGGCTGTATCGGGCTTATTAAAGCAACAAGGGCTTTTGACGAAAACAGAGGTGTCAGATTTTCGACATATGCCGTACCCGTCATTCTCGGAGAAATCAAAAGGCTTTTCCGCGACGGCGGAGCAATTAAAGTCAGCAGAGGGATAAAAGAGCTTTCAATAAAGGCAGTGCGCGAAAGAGAAAGATTTATTAAATATAACGGGCGTGAGCCTTTGGTATCCGAACTTTGTCAGCTCCTCGGCGAAAGTGAAGAAAATGTGATTGAGGCACTTTCTGTAAGTCTTCCGCCTGTATCTCTGACGGAAACCTTTGAGGACGGCACGGGACAGATTGACATTCCGGTTGATGCACCTGATATTGAAATCGGCGACCTTATTTCGCTGAAACAGGTGATGTGCGAGCTTTCTTCAACAGACAGAAAGCTTTTATACTTAAGGTATTTTCAGAATAAAACACAAAGCGAAACGGCAAAAAGCCTTGAAATGACACAGGTTCAGGTTTCCCGCCGTGAAAAAAAGCTTCTGAATGAAATGCGTGGGGTATTGTTAAGATAAAAATAGATGAATTATTTTAAAAATGTCATAATTTTTATGTTGACTTTTGAAAAATTATAAAATATAATAATTCGTAATTGATTTTTTGACACTGTTATTATATTTATAAATTTGGAGATGTTAACTTGAAGTACCTTAAATACCTTTTAATCTGTATTCCCGTAGCTATTCTTTCAAAAATATTTCATTGGAGTGATCTTCTGACTTTTGTAATGGCCAGCCTTGCTATCATTCCTCTTGCCGGATATTTAGGTCAGGCAACAGAAGAAATTGCAGCAAGAACAGGACCAAAGTGGGGCGGGTTTCTTAATGCTACCTTTGGAAATGCAACCGAGCTTATTATCTGTTTCTTTGCATTAAAAGCTGGAATGTTTGATGTTGTTAAAGCTTCTATAGCAGGTTCTGTATTGGGAAACATTCTTCTTGTTCTCGGAAGCAGCATTTTATTTGGCGGATTAAAGCATAAAGAGCTTGCATTTGACGCAAAGCTTGGAAACTTTACATCAACAATGCTTCTTTTTGCTGTTGTCGGGCTTGCTTTGCCGGCAGTATTCACATATTCAATTCCCGAATCAACCGTTTCAAGAGATTATACGAGTTTCAGTATAATTGTCAGCGTAATTTTACTGTGTATTTATGTAATTGGTATGATTTACAGCTTTAAATCGCAGAAAGACTTGTACGGCGTTGAACACGCCGAGGATATTGAAACTACATGGCCGCTTTGGAAAAGTATCACAATTCTTTCAGCTGCAACAATAGTAATCGCTGTTTTGTCTGAAATTCTGGTCGGAAGTATTGAACCAATGAC
>DAOPYP010000014.1:0-23610 GCA_035352975.1 Oscillospiraceae bacterium | reverse complement strand
GATAGAGTATTCGGACAAGGCTTTTTCGTATCTTAAAAATAATATTGCGATAAATAATTCAAAGGCAAACGCAGTTTTCGGGGATATTTTTGACGAGAAAATTATTTTTGAAATGCCGTTTTCGGATATAATCGTTTCAAACCCGCCTTATCTCACAGACAATGATATGGAAAATCTCCAGAAAGAAGTTCAGTTTGAGCCTGAAATGGCTTTAAGAGGCGGATCTGACGGTCTGGAGTTTTATAAAAAAATAGCTTCTCTTTGGAAGAAGAAGCTTAAAAACAACGGATATATCGTTTTTGAAATCGGAATTAATCAGGAAGAAGCGGTCAGCGGAATATTCAGGGAAAACGGATTTTCAGACGTTAAATATTATAAGGATTTAAGCGGAATCATACGCGTTGTTTTGGCAAAAATAAATCTATTGGAGGGTTAAAAATGGCATTTGACAAGAAAAAACCGGAAGCAAAGAAAAAACCTGAGGTAATGCCTCAGACGGCGGAGGAAAAGAAAATTGCGATTGAAAACGCAATTGCGCAGATTGAAAAAAACTACGGTGCGGGCGCTGTTATGCGCCTTGGAGCAGCTAAGACCTATAACGTCGATTCAATTCCGACAGGCTCGATGACGCTTGATATGGCACTCGGAATAGGCGGTGTTCCACGCGGAAGAATTGTTGAAATCTATGGACCGGAAAGCTCCGGTAAAACCACAGTTTCACTCCAGATTGTTGCCGAAGCGCAGAAACTCGGAGGGGAAGTCGCATTTATCGACGTTGAGCATGCCCTTGACCCTGTTTATGCAAAAGCACTTGGAGTAGATATTGACAATATGCTTGTTTCACAGCCGGACAGCGGAGAACAGGCACTTGAAATCATGGAAACTCTTGTAAGGTCGGGCGGTATCGACGTTATCGTTCTCGACTCTGTTGCCGCAATGGTTACAAAGTCCGAAATTGACGGCGATATGGGCGACAGCCATGTGGGACTTCTCGCAAGACTTATGTCACAGGCAATGAGAAAGCTTACTGCGGCTATTTCAAAATCAAACTGCGTTGCCATTTTTATAAATCAGGTGCGTGATAAAATCGGAGTTACTTATGGAAATCCAGAAGTTACAACAGGCGGTCGTGCGCTTAAATTCTATTCATCGGTAAGAATTGAAGTCCGCCGCGGTGAAGCAATTAAAAGCGGCGCCGAAATTATCGGAAACCGCACAAAATGTAAAATTGCCAAAAACAAGGTTGCCCCTCCATTCAAGGAATGTGAATTCGACGTAATGTACGGACAGGGCATTTCAAGAGTGGGTGAGGTTCTTGACCTTGCGGTTGAGCTTAATATTATACAAAAGGGCGGGGCATGGTTCAGCTATAACGATATGAAGCTTGGACAGGGACGTGACAATGCAAAGGATTTTCTGAAAAACAACCCGGATATTATGGCTGAAGTTGAAAAGAAAATCAAGGAAAATGCCGGTGACATAGTTCTTGTTTCTAAAAAGAACAAGAAAGCTGCCGCAAAAGCCGATTCCGGAAAATCTTATGACGATGACGTTTCCGCAAAGGTTGACCCTGAAGAAGACTTTGAAGAATTTACTCCGTCGGAAGAATAAAAAATGAGAATAACCGACATAGAAAAATATAAGGGAAATACCTATATGGTGAGCTTTGATGAGGGCGAGCCGGTATTCCTCCATTATGAAATAATATGTGAATATAATCTCAAAAAGGATATTTGCCTGCCTGAGGAAGCACTTGAGGAAATACTTTTTTCATCTGACAAACGTCGTGCAAGGGAAAGGGCACTGTATCTTCTTACATACCGCGATCATTCATACAAAGAACTTTATCAGAAGCTTAAGAAAAATTATTCTGATGAAATTTGTGACGAGATATGCGATAAAATGGAAGAATCGGGTCTTATTGACGATAGAAAATATGCCGAAAAGCTTTCCAGAGAGTATATTGTTGGAAAAAAATACGGGGAGTATCGTGCAAGAGCTGAAATGCGTCAAAAAGGAATTAATAAAGAGCTGATTGATGAAGCTTTGTCCGAGTATGAGGAAGATACCGAAGAACGCCTTTCAGAGCTTGTCGAGAAAAAATATGCGCGTTATCTTACTGACAGGAAAGGCGTTCAAAAAGTAAAATCAGCGCTTGTAAGGCAGGGGTACAGCTATTCTGACATCAACGCCGTTTTAGACGATTATATTGACGAAACAGATTGGGACTGAATATTAAAAACTCAAGGAGAAGTTATGAATATTAAAGTGGGAATGGTATCTCTCGGCTGTTCAAAAAATCAGGTGGATGCCGAAAGAATGCTTTATAAAATAAAAGAGGCGGGCTATAAGCTGTCAGAGGATCCCGCCCTTTCGGATGTTGTTATTGTCAATACCTGTGGCTTTATCGAGTCGGCAAAGCAGGAGGCTATAGACACAATTCTTGAATTCTGTCAGCTTAAAAAAGAGGGAAGAATCAAGAAAGTCATAATTTCCGGCTGTCTTGCCGAGCGTTATAAGGAGGAAGTTTCCGAACAGATCCCCGAAGCCGATGCAGTCATCGGAATAGGCTGCAACGACGACATATGCGGCATTATTGACAGAGCGCTTTCGGGTGAAACGATAAGCGAATTTAAAAACAACGAGAGCCTTTCTCTTGACGGCGGAAGAATTATTTCGACGCTTCCGTTTTTTGCGTATTTAAAGGTTGCTGAGGGCTGTGACAATCGTTGTACCTACTGTGCAATTCCATTAATAAGAGGAAAGTACAGAAGCAAGCCGATGGAAAAGGTTGTTGAAGAAGCGACATGGCTTGCCGATAACGGAGTACGTGAAATTAACGTCATTGCACAGGACACAACTCGTTACGGCGAGGATATTTACGGAAAGCTTATGCTCCCCGAGCTTTTGACAGAGCTTTGTAAAATTGAAAAGCTTAAATGGATAAGAATACTTTACTGCTATCCCGAAAGAGTGACGGACGAGCTTTTGGACGTTATGGCGAGGGAAGAAAAGATTGTAAAGTACATGGACTTGCCGCTTCAGCATATAAATAACGATATACTAAAAAAGATGAACAGGCGAGGAACTTCCGAAAAAATCAAAGAGGTTATCAAAAAAATCAAAAAGAAAATCCCGTCAATAACACTCAGAACAACGTTTATCACAGGCTTCCCCGGTGAAACGAAGGAGCAGTTTACTGAGCTTTGTGAATTCATTAAGGAAACACGCTTTGACAGATTGGGCTGTTTCCCTTATTCACAGGAGGATGGTACTCCCGCCGCGTCTATGGACGGTCAAATTGACGAGGATATAAAACAGCACCGTGCCGACAATATTATGGAAATGCAGAGCATTATCGCCGAACAGAATAACCAGAGAATGATTGGTAAAACTGTTGAAGCGGTAACTGAGGGCTTTGACAGATATGCGGAATGCTTTTTCGGAAGAACTTCTGCCGATGCTCCCGATATTGACGGAAAAATATTCTTTACTTCCGAAAATAAGCTTTCACTCGGACAATTTGTCAAGGTTAAAATTGACGATGTGATGGAGTATGACTTAATCGGAAGTGTCATAGAATAGAGGGTACCACGATGGCATTTACAGTTGAAAAAGAAGCGGTTGATCCGATAAAAAAGATAATGATTTTTTTAGAAGGAACAATATTTTATACAAGACCAATTTTATTTTTATTTAAGGTAAAAGGCTATGTTCCAATCGGTAAGTGTGTGAATATTATCAATTCATGGAATGAACAGGGTGCGGAAATTACTTTTTGTACATACGCTAAGAAAAATAAAATTAATTTTATAAAAAGAATTCTTAAAGAATATGGACTGAATTATCATCGTCTTTGTTATAGGGATAAAAAAGAGCAATACAAAGATATTGTTGAACAGATTAAACCGGATGTTTTGATTGAAGATGACTGCAAAAGCATCGGCGGCGCTTCTCAGATGTGTATTACAAATGTAAATCCCAATTTGAAAAAGAATATAAAATCCGTTGTCATTAAAGAATATGCCGGAATTGATATGCTATCACGTAATTTGGAGGACTTATAAAAAATGAATTTACCTAACAAGCTTACACTTTTAAGAGTGTTTATGGTGCCTGTGTTTCTTGTGTTTGCACTCATTGACACAATTCCTTATAATGAATTTATTGCGGTAGGCATTTTCGCCCTTGCTTCAATAACCGATGCCCTTGACGGATATATTGCGAGAAAAAATAATCTCGTAACGAATTTTGGGAAGTTTTTAGACCCTCTTGCCGACAAGGTGCTTGTCATGGCGGCGCTTTTATGCCTTGTTCAGATGGGCTATATCGGGAGCGTTCCTGTTATCATAATCCTTGCAAGAGAATTTATGGTTTCGGGATTAAGACTTGTAACCGCAAACGAGGGTGTTGTCGTTCCCGCGGGGATATGGGGAAAGCTTAAAACCGCTTTCACGATGATAGCAATTATAGTGATTTTTATAATTGCCGGGCTTTTCGGACAGGGGACAGTATTTGGAGAAGCGCTTTATAACTCGACAGAACAATTTGAGAATTTTTATGTATTGATTTTTGTCATTCCTGCAATACTCATTTGGATTGCGACAATTCTAACCGTTATTTCGGGAGTTCAGTATCTCTTTGCATACAGAAAATATATTGATACGACAAAATAAAAACATAGCATAAGGAAGGTCTTAGACGTATTATGGATGCGGCTGTATTTTGGAAAGTTATCGGGAATTATAATTCACAGACAGTATGGATTCAAGTGATAGGCGTTATCGTGATATTGATTTCAGCAATTTTATCCTATAGAAAAATATTAAACTGTGCCGTAAAAGTGGCATTAGGACTAATAAATTTATATATCGGAATAGTATTTTTCGGCTTTTACGGAACAGAGCCAATCCAAAAGTATTTTGCTCTCCCTCTATATATCTGCTGCGGAGCTTTGTTCATTTATGAAAGTATCAGAAATTTCAATGATAAACTGAACAGACCCAATATTGCTCAGATTGTTTTATTAATACTATGCATTTCATATCCAATAATATCTTTTCTGCTGGGGAATCGGTTCCCGCAAATGGTTACATATATAATGCCTTGTCCTATAATAAGTATGAGCATTGTTATATATTCAGGCTATAACAGGAAAAATAAGCTGTTGCTGGCATTATTGGCGATTTGGGGATTAACAGGTGTAAAATCATTGATATTCAATGCATATGAAGATATTATTCTTTTAATATGCGGATTATTTTGCGTATATTTATTTTTTAGAGAATATAAAACTGCAAAAAGTAAAAAATAATTTATAACTATCGTCAATACATTTACATTCATACGACATAAAAAAATTAAAGGAGCGGCAGCTATGAATGTTTTTATAGTTTATTGTCACCCCAGCAATGACAGCTTCACTTATATTGTTAAAGAAAATTTTATCAGAGGGCTTAACGATGCAGGTCATAATTATGTTATTTCAGATTTATATGCGATGAATTTCAATGAAGCAATGTCTGAAAGCGAATATTTAAGAGAAGGCTATTATAATTTAGCTGATTCTATTCCTGATGATGTTCTTGAGGAGCAGAAAAAAATTCAGAATGCTGAGGTAATTGCGTTCATTTATCCTGTTTTTTGGACTGAGGCTCCCGCAAAGCTTGTGGGCTGGTTTCAGAGAGTATGGACATACGGCTTTGCATATGGAAATGAGCCGAAAATGAAACAGCTTGAAAAGGCACTTTTCTTAATAACCATGGGCGGAAGCATTACGGACAGCATAAGAATAGAGCAGGTTAATGCGATGAAAACAGTAATGCTCGGCGACAGAATTAGCGAAAGAGCAAAAAAATCTGAAATGATAGTTTTTGACCAGATGACAAGAGGCTATGGAAATGACGAAAACCGAGAGCAAAGAGCTCAAAAATTTTTAAAAGAGGCATATTATATAGCTTTTAATTTATAATAAAATCTCTTGCATTTTTAAGCTTTATATCATATAATATAGTAGGTATTTAAAGGCGTAGCAGTCAGAGTAGCTTATTTTATTCTTTCAGAGAGCATTGGTTTGGTGCGACAATGCAGAAGAAAATTTGTGAAGTGCGGCTGTCAGCCTGAGGGGTGAATTAACAGTATTCCCTCACGTTTCCCGCGTTAAGGGTTAAAGTGCGCATTTTGCGTAATTGGAGTGGAACCGCGGTATTTTGTCGCCTCCTTGGGATTTTTCTCAAGGGGGCATTTTTAATATTTAAAGGAGGATTTTTATGTTCGACAATATAAAAAAGGACATTCAGTCAATAAAGGAACGCGACCCAGCGGCAAGAAACACGCTTGAAATAATTCTGACTTATACGGGACTTCACGCGCTTATTTTTTATCGTATTTCACATTGGTTTTATAAGGAAAAGCTTTTCACTATGGCAAGAATAATTTCTCAGTGCGGACGTTTCTGGACGGGTATAGAAATCCATCCGGGGGCAAAAATAGGGAAAGGGCTTTTTATCGACCACGGAATGGGCGTTGTTATAGGCGAAACCGCTGAAATCGGCGACAACTGCCTTATTTATCAGGGAGTAACTCTCGGCGGAACGGGAAAAGATAAAGGAAAACGTCATCCGACACTCGGGAATAATGTTATGGTTGGTGCGGGCGCAAGGGTTTTAGGACCTTTCAAAGTGGGCGACAATGCGAAAATTGCGGCAAATGCGGTTGTGCTTGAAGAGGTTCCGCCGAATACGACGGCTGTCGGTGTTCCCGCAAGAATTGTAAAGTGCAACGGCAAAAAAGTCAGACAGGATCTTGATCAGGTCCATATTCCAGACCCTGTTGCTCAGGAACTTTGCAAGCATCTTATGCGAATTGAAAAGGTTGAAAAATGTCTTTGCGAAATGAAAAACAAAGAAGAAATAAAACAGCTCGGAGAGAAATATAATAAAAAGTAACAGCATAAAAAGGGAGATTTACAAATGAAAATTTACAATACCTTAACTAGACAAAAGGAAGAATTTGTTCCGATAAGCGGTAAAAAAGTCGGGATTTATGTCTGTGGGCCGACCGTATATAACTTTATTCATATAGGCAATGCCCGCCCGATATGCGTTTTTGATACGTTAAGAAGATTTCTTGAATATATCGGATACGATGTAACTTATGTTTCAAATTTTACCGATGTTGACGACAAAATCATCAGAAGGGCAAACGAAGAAAAAGTATCTCCCAGTGAAATTTCAGAAAAGTACATTGCCGAATTTAAAAAGGATGCAAAGGGACTTAACGTGCGCGAGGCGGATATTCATCCTAAAGTTACCGAAAACATGGACATAATCATTGATATAATTAAAACGCTTGTCGAAAAAGGCTATGCTTATGAAAAAAATGGTGACGTTTACTTCAGAACATCAAAATTTGAAGAATACGGCAAGCTTTCAAAAATGCCGCTTGACGATCTTAAAGCGGGAGCAAGAATTGACGTAAACGATATGAAAGAGGACGCAATGGATTTTGCCGTATGGAAAGCGGCAAAGGAAAACGAGCCGTATTGGGAATCACCGTGGGGAAAGGGACGTCCCGGCTGGCATATTGAATGCTCGGCAATGTCTGCACACTATATCGGCGATACCATTGATATTCACGGCGGGGGACAGGATTTAATTTTTCCGCACCACGAAAACGAAATAGCTCAAAGCGAATGTGCAACGGGCAAGCCTCTTGCAAAATATTGGATGCACAACGGCTATATCAATATAGACAATAAAAAAATGTCGAAATCGGCGGGAAATTTTTTCACAACACGCGATGTTGCTGAAAAATACGGCTACGAGCCAATACGTTATATAATGATAAGCGCTCATTACAGAACACCGATAAATTACAGCATAGAAATTATCGAAAGTGCAAAAACGTCGATAGAAAGGCTTTATAACTGCCGCGATATTCTTGAAAGAACCGCCAAAACTGCCCCTGACGGAGTTATTTCAGCAGAAGCCGAAGAAATTTTCAAAAACAGAAAACAGCAGTTTGTCGACGCATTAAGTGATGACCTTAACACTGCTGACGGCCTTTCGGCGATATTTGAGCTTGTGCGTGAGCTTAATACAATGGCGCTTGATGAGAACGCTTCAAAGCAGCAGCTTGAAAAGGGTCTTGCAATTTTAATCGAATTGTCAGGCATTCTCGGGCTTTTATACAAAAGAGATGAAGATGAAATTCCCGAAGAAGTGCTTTTGCTTTCCGCACAGCGCAATGATGCAAGAAAAGCTAAAAACTTTGCTCTTGCTGATGAAATACGCGGAAAAATTGCAGATTTGGGATTTATAATTGAAGAAACCAGACAAGGTACAAGAATTATAAAAAAGAAATAAAGTTTATAAATTATAAAATATGTTGACATAATTTAGTGCATAGGTTAAACTGTGATAAGTGAATAAAAAATGAACATAGGGAGAATGTTGAATAGTGATTGCTTTATTATTGGCGTACCTTATTTCCCCTCTGGTATTTATTCCGCTTTACATTTACGAATGTTCTAAGAATAAGAAACTTAAAAAGACTATAAATGATATGTTAAGCTATAATGCTTCACAGCAAATAAATAATCTTCCTGAACAGCAAAACCCTGTCCCTGTTCAGAATCAAAATTTCTCGCCCCCGCCGATAGAACCTGTTCCTTTAGTGCAGACGGCAACGGCGGAAATTCAGGAGAATGTAATTCCTGTGCCCGTGCCTGTTCAGATGTATCAGGCATCACCTTTACAGCAGTATCAGACGGTGGCAAAAGAGAAAAAGACCGTAAGCACCCCCGGCATACTGATGACGGTGGGAGCGGTATTTATAGTCCTTTCGGGACTTATTTTCGCAACGGCAGCGTGGGAGATTCTTCCCGCGATTGCACGTATAATTGTTATGTTTTCGTTTTCGGCTTTTTTTATCGGGCTATCGGCGTTTGCAGAAAAAAAGCTCAAAATTCGCAGAACAGCGCTTTCGTTTTTCTTCATAGGAAGCGTATTTATACCTATTTCAATTCTTGCGATAGGCTTTTTCAGACTTATGGGAGATTGGTTTTCGCTTTATGGTGATGGCAGATACCTCCTCCTTCTGACAGGCTTCGCGGCTCTTTTCATAGCCATGCTGATAGGGATTTCGTGGTATTCTCAGAAGCTTTTTTCCGTTGTTGCATGGGGCTCGCTTTCGGCAATAATTATCTGTCTTGCAAAATCGTTTTATCTTTCCCCCGACGTTTTTTCGCTTGTTATGGCTGTTTACTGCGCTTTCCCGATTGTTTTTGGGAAGAAAATCAGTAGAATAAATTCCTCCGATAAAGTCATGATTTTTACAAGCTTTGCCGAAATATTCGCGATAATAAATACCTCGGCGGTGGCGCTTTTCTGTATAATCTTTTCGGGACTTGGCATTACGTCAGGTGTTGCGTCAATAATTTTTGCCTGCCTTTTTTTAAGCGGACTGTTCAACGAAAAAACAAAGGCATTGGGCGGCGGGATTCCGTTTATGGTGTTCTCAATGCTCGGCGCGATAAGAATGTTTTCGCCTGACAGCTTTAACGGAATAATTGCCGTTACCGCATCGGTGAGTGCTGTCTTTGCTGTAATGGGAATGATGAATCTTATAAATCCTAAGCTGAAAAATGTGCTTAACGTCACCTCGTCGGCAATAGTATTTATAAACGTAGTTATGGCTATGGTTTACTCCGCTTTTAATGATTGGACAATTCCTCTTGTGATAGCATCCGGGGTAATGCTCTTTAACATCGTACTCCTTGCGTTTAGGGAAAAACAGCGCATACTTTATTGCGGCTCGGTATTTACTTTTATCGTATTTATTAACGGATTTATTTCTATTTTCTACTTGGGTAACCTTTATACCCCGCTGTTAATGTCAGCGGCATTGGTTATTCTGTTTGCCGCTTTGTATATAATAAAAAACAACCCGTTTCGTTCCATTGAAAATGATGTTGTTATTCTCGGATTTCTTATAGCGTGTGCATTATTTATCACCGAAAGCTCAAAGAACGCCTATATTTTATGCTTTTTAGGCTGGGCGGCTGTTGTTTCGGTTAGCTGTGTTATCTCTTACTTAAACAAAAATGACCTCTTTAAAGACATTATGACGTATGTCCTGCCATTTTTGGGGCTTGCGCTCCTCGTTTCGCCTGTAAAATATCTTGTGACAATAAAAGCATATGAAACAACCTCGCTTTTTTTTGCCGGATATATGCTGATAGTCGTTGTCCTTTGTGCAGTTCATTACTTGAAATATAACGATACTAAATCTCATCGGTTTTTGTCGCTTTTAATTTTCTCGTTTTTGGGCGGCATAATATTCCCCGTGATTTATTTTAATAACTCGTATGCCTTTACTTTCCCGATTTTTGCATCGGTGCTTTTCATTTTGATTTTTGCTGTTCATCAGAGGGACGGAAAAGGTGGAAATATATTTTTCTATACGGGGGCATCGCTCTTTTCATTATTTTCATTTATTACGGTGCTGAATTTAACCGAGCATATGCGTTACAATCTTACATACGCCGCTGTTGCGGCTGCGGTTATGCCTTTTATTCTTTCAATTTTCGGAATTGTCTTAAAGCGTGATGAGGAGAATTCTCTTTATGTCCCGATAAAAAATTTCTCCTGCTGGGCGCTGATAATTTTCGGATTGCTTTTCGCCATATGTTCGCTTGATTCAACAGGTGACAGGGCGTACTGGTTGGTTTCGTATTATCTGATTATCTGTGCGCTTTTTGCGCTTACTTCCAAAACAAGTCTGAATATTTATGTAATGATCCCGCTTCTTCTTTTCTGGCAGGTTTTATATCATTCTCTCACTGATATTGAAAACATATGGATTTCGGCGGGGATAATTTCTGCTGTTCTTGTTGCAACCTCGCTTTTCGGACGCGTCTTAAAAGAAAATGTATTTGCAAAAATAGATTACATTATTTATTTTGACCATTTTGGAATTCTAAATATAGTCGGTGCATTTTATGCGGGCGTTGCCGCTGATTCAGCCGCACTTTTCTGGCTCCTTGCTTTGGCTTATGTCATAAATTTATATAACCGTTTAGGCAAAAACAAAAACATCAATCCATCGCTTATTACAATTTCATGCCTATGCGGCTGCTTTATGCTTTGGGCACAAAAGGCTGTGGAAATTCCTGAAATAATACGCGACGAATATTACATTCTTCCCGTTGTTGTGATATGCTTTTTCCTTAAAAAAATCTGGCAGGATCGTTATGCCATAATAGAATGGGTACGCTTTTCAACGGCGATAATCAGCATTCTGTATCTTGCGGCAAAGGCAATAGATTCGGGGCTTTCAGCTGACGCGGTAATTCTCAGCATAGGTATCCTTGCGATAATAGTATCGTCATTTATCGTTAAAAGGAAGAAATGGTTTATGCTCGGGATTATATCGCTTGTCGGATTGGTTTTCTATCTCACTTTCAGATTATGGAGCAGTGCGGCTTGGTGGCTGTATCTCCTTTTGGCGGGAGGAATTCTTATCGCTCTTGCGGCATTTAATGAACTTAAAAAGCAAAGAGGCTCATCGGGGAAAAATATTTTCGACGGATGGGAATGGTAAAAAAGCTCCGTTTCACATTAAGTGGAACGGAGCTTTTTCTATTCATTTTTAAGTGTGACAAGCACGAGTGACGGACGGTTTAAAATACGCGGGCCGCCTATGCCCCTGCTGACTATCAGCTTGTTATCGTGTATTGAATATTCACCCGCATAATATTTTGGCAAAAATCTTCTTCCGGGTGAAAAAAGTCCTCCTAAAACAGGAAGCCTTATTACTCCGCCGTGAATATGTCCGGAAAAGGTGAGGTCTGCTCCCCACTTGGCATAAACTTTGAAATCAAGGGGATTGTGAGCCATAAGGACGGAAAAATGTTTGGAGGGGGCATTACCCAAAAGTCTTTTCATTTCATCAATGTCAAATTTTTCGGGATGTCTGTACGAGCCGTTTTCATCTTTATAATACCGCAAGTTATACCACATTCCGTATAATTCAATATAATCATTACTTTTAGTAATAATCGTACTCTCGTTATTGAGAATTTTTACGCCCATCTCTCTGAGTATTTCAAACATCTCTTTAAGCTCGTTGTCAGAAACGTCAAGCTCGTGATTCCCGACAGTGTAATATACGGGGAATCTTTTGGCAAGAGCTGCTGAAAGGCGATAAAACGGCTCAAAGCTTCTGTCCTCTCTGCTAACCATATCACCGGTAAAAAGAATAATATCAGGATTTAATGCAATAATTTTATCAATAAGAACTTTATTGTTATTCCCGAATTTTTTGCAGTGAAAGTCGGAAAGCTGAAGAATTTTATAGCCGTTAAAGCTTTCGGGGATTTTATCGGAAATTATGTCATATTTATCGGTTTCAATTGAATAATTTTCAATATAAAGCAGAGCCGAAACAATCGCCGCCCTCGCAAATATCAAGGATTTTTTCATTTTATCACTCCTTCTGATTATATTGTACCACTTTTTTTTATTTTCAGCAATTTTTTTAAAGAACAAATTTTTCAATTTATCGTGAAGTAGTAGAATTTTTGGGAGGGTTAAATATTGGTCGAATTTTCTTGGATAATGTGGTATAATAATGAAAATAATTGAACGGAGGGAGTATTATGGAATCAGAGGGCTATATATGTAATTGGTGCTTTAAACAATATAATGAGGAGGACTATACTGGAGTATGCTCTTGCTGTGGCAAAAAGGATTTTTCTGCTTTTAAAGCTTATGAAGATAACAAACCAAAAATAATATTGAAAATAGGCAAGAAAGATGTCCTTGACAGCATAAGAAGCGGCATAATATGGTTTCAATCCCCGCGCGTATATCAAGAAAATGAAGACAATGAAGCAATAGGTGATAGATTTGAGTGTGCATACAGTAGCGTTCAGGATATTGACAAATCGCAATATGATAATATTAAAAAAGAATTACAAAAAGCAAAAGTTTATTGTGATGGCAAGCGGCTGCAATTATCGGAAATTAAAGAGGCAAAATTCTTTGAAACTAATGTTGATCAGCCAAAACTAAGAATATTATGCTTTTATCAACTTTTTTTAGACGATAACCATAATATATTAGAACTTGATAATCGATTAAGAAATTTTGGCGATCATTTTATGTTTGTTGATTATACTAAATTAGTATGCAAGCTGAAAGAACTTGAAAAATACGGAGTATTATTCTCTCAAGGCGGGGCTGCATATTATACAGAACAACATACAGGCAAAATCACTCCTTTTTTCAAACAAGAAGATAAATTTTCTTATCAGCATGAGCAAAGAATTGTTTTAAAATCTAATGATTTTTTAAATTATGGAATAAAACAACCTTTTAAGTTAAAAATACAAGATGATATTACTGATTTCTTTTCTGAACCTATTCCTATCGATAAATTATTTTCAGCTAAGAAATTAGAAAATATTATATAAATTGATACATAGAGCTTACGTTTAAATGTAAGCTCTTTTTATACCAAAAATGCAATGCAATTGATAACCACATAAATATAATCTCAAATACATCTTTTCTTTTTAAACAAAATGTGATATACTAATTGATGTATATATTTCAAAGTACACACTACCTGTCCGGCGACAGTTTTAAGGAAAGAAGGCTCTTTATGAATATACTCGTTGTAGGCTGCGGAAAAGTTGGTTCGCGTCTTGCAAGCGTACTCAGCAGACAGGGACACGATGTTTCTGTCGTATCAAAAAACGAAGAAGATTTTGATAATCTGTCAAAGGATTTCAACGGATTTACAACCCACGGCGTTCCTATTGACCAGGACATTCTGAAAAAAGCGGGAATAGAAAGCTGTGAGGCGATTGCCGCCGTTACTCAGGACGACAACGTAAACATCATGGTTTCTCAGATGGCGCGTGAGATTTTTAAAGTTCCAAAGGTTCTTGCAAGAATTTATGACCCAAGACGAGGGGATGTTTTTTCCCATTTTGGGCTTCATACCGTATGCCCTACAAACCTCACTGTTTCTTCGGTATGTTCGGCACTCACTCAGGGCTGCAGCAATAAGTCGTTTAATATTGGTGCGCATACCGTTTCATTTATTACTATGGACATTCCAAAACAGTATATAGATCTGCCCGTAAGCGAGATTGAGCTTGAAGAAAATGAAATTTTATATGCTATAAAGCGCAACTCAACCGATCTTATTCTTGTCGGTCAGCAGAATCCCATTCTTCAAAAGGGAGATATTTTAATTTTCTCAAAGCTTGTGGATTAAACAACAAGCATTAAAAAGGAGTTATCAGATATGAAAGTGACTATTGTCGGCGGTGGAAAGGTAGGTTATTACCTTGTAAAAACCCTGCTTGAACATCATCATGAGCCTACCGTTATTGATATAAATAAAAAAACCTGCTCTTATATAGCAAACGAACTTGACATTAACGTTATTTTCGGCGACGGAACACAGATTGAAACCCTCGATTCAGCAAATATCGGGCAGACCGATGCTATAGTATGCGTGACGGGAAAGGATGAGGACAATCTTATTGCCTGTCAGCTCGCGAAGAAAATTTTTAACGTTAAAAAAACCGTTGCTAAGGTGAACAACCCCAAGAATGCTATGGTTATGAAGGAACTCGGAGTTGATAACGTTATCAACAGCACGGACAATATTGCTTCACTTATCGAACGTGAGGTGGATACTTCAAAAATTAAGCAGCTTATCGCTTTAAACCACGGCGCCGTTGTAATAAGCGAAATTCAGCTACCAGAGAATTATGCACTAGACGAAGTTATGCTTAAGAATATTAAAATGCCGGATATTTTCAATATCGTTTCAATAACAAGGGGCGAAGAGCTTATTATCCCGCGCGGTCAGTCGGTTTTGAAAAGCAACGATAAGCTTCTTGTGATTTCAGGGACAAATTCACTTCATCAGCTTAATTCTATTTTAAAGCTTGACAAAGAATAATCAAAAGGGGTATATCAATGAACAAAACCTATTCACTGGGCATAGATGTCGGTTCAACCACCGTAAAAACCGTAATTATCGACAGTTCGGATAAAATAATCTATTCAAAATATCAGCGACATTTTTCAAAAGTACGTGAAACGGTGCTTGAACAGCTTCAAATAATCGGCGAAAAATTCCCTGAATCATACTTCAAGCCTTGCATAACAGGCTCGGCGGGGCTGGGTCTTGCGAACAGCGCGGGCGTTCCTTTTGTTCAGGAGGTTTTCGGTGCGTTTATCGCGGTAAAAAACAGCTATCCCGACGCCGATGCTGTAATTGAATTGGGCGGAGAGGATGCTAAAATAATTTTCCTTACCGGCGGAGTGGAACAGAGAATGAACGGCTCGTGTGCCGGCGGAACAGGTGCATTCATAGACCAGATGGCAACGCTTTTAGGAATTACTCCCGACGAAATGGATAGACTTGCGGCTAATGCCGAAAAGCTTTATCCTATCGCTTCACGCTGCGGAGTTTTTGCAAAATCCGACATTCAGCCGCTTCTGAATCAGGGCGCAAGACGTGAAGATATTTCGGCAAGTATTTTTCAGGCTGTCGTTGACCAGACCGTTTCAGGACTTGCACAGGGAAGAAAAATCGAGGGCAAGGTTTTATTTCTGGGGGGACCTCTTTCGTTCCAGAAAGGCTTGCGTGACGCATTTGTCAGAACGCTGAAACTGTCAGAAGAAAATGCCGTTTTCCCTGAAAATGCCCCTGTTTTTATGGCTTTTGGATGTGCACTTTACGCTAAGGAAAATACAGAGCCAGTGCTTTTGTCTGAATATTCAGAAAAGCTTAAAAACGCCCCAGTTTCGGACAATATTGTTACGGGTGAGGTTTTGTTCCATTCAAAAAAAGAATATCAGGAATTTGTCGAACGTCACAGAAAATGTGACCTCGGCTATGAAGAAATAGAGAAATACACAGGCGACGCATATCTCGGAATAGACTCAGGCTCGACGACAACAAAGCTTGTGCTTATCACTCCCGACGGGGAAATCCTTTACAACCATTATTCCTCAAATAAGGGACAGCCCCTTGACAATATTTCAGCTCAGCTAAAAGAAATTTACAAGCTTTCTGACGGGAGAATAAATATAAAGGGAAGTGCCGTTACAGGCTACGGTGAGGAGCTTATAAAAGCAGGCTTGAAAGTCGATTTCGGAATTGTCGAAACCGTTGCACATTACAAAGCGGCATCATATTTCTGCCCCGACGTTGATTTTATCATAGACATCGGCGGACAGGACATCAAATGCTTCAAGATAAAAAATCACGCAATTGACAGCATTATGCTGAACGAAGCGTGTTCGTCGGGCTGCGGCTCATTTATTCAGACCTTTGCACTGGCTCTTGGTTATGATATTGCAGATTTTGCAAGACTTGGGCTTTTTGCTGAGCGCCCCGTTGACTTAGGCTCACGTTGTACGGTATTCATGAATTCAAACGTAAAGCAGGCACAAAAAGACGGCGCAACCGTTGAGGATATTTCGGCGGGACTTTCGTCGTCGATTATAAAGAATGCTATCTATAAGGTTATCCGTGCAAAATCTGCGGACGAGTTAGGGAAAAACATTGTCGTTCAGGGGGGAACATTCCTTAATGACGCCGTTCTCCGCTCCTTTGAAATCGAACTCGGGCGAAACGTTATCCGTCCGGCGATTGCGGGACTTATGGGCGCATTCGGTGCGGCTTTGTATGCAAAGGAAAAATCATCGGAAAAATCGGGAATTATTACAGAAAAAGAGCTTGAAAGCTTTTCGTATACGTCAAAGGGTACAACCTGTAAAGGCTGCGGCTCAAACTGCAACCTCACGGTAATTACATTCGGTGACAAGCGAAAGCTTATTTCAGGTAACCGCTGTGAAAAAGGTGCGGGCATTTCAAAAACCGAAACTGCCCCTTGCCTTTATCAGTATAAGTATGATCGACTTTTGTCAGTTCTTGACGAAAAACCTGAAAATCCAAAAGCCAAAGTCGGAATTCCGCTTTCTCTTGGATTTTACGAACAGCTTCCATTATGGCATAAGATTTTCACAAGGCTCGGTTTTGAAGTCGTTATTTCAGAAGAAAGTTCAAGAAAAACTTATTATAAAGGACAGCATACAATCCCGTCGGATACCGTTTGCTATCCCGCAAAAATCGCTCACGGACATATTGAGGCACTCTTGGAAAAGAACGTGGATTTCATTTTCTACCCCTGCGAAAGCTATAATATCGATGAGGGACAAAGCGACAATCATTACAACTGTCCTGTTGTTGCATATTATCCCGAGCTTTTAAAGGCTAATATCCATCAGCTTAACGACGAAAACTTTTTCTGCCCTCACATTGACATTAACCTTGAAAAGCATTCTGTTGACGTGCTTTACAATATGCTTAAAAAGTATAATATCAGCAAAAATGATATAAAATCAGCTTTTAATTCGGGCATGGAGGCTTTAAAAAGCTATCAGAGCGATGTTGTCAAAAAAGGCGAGGAAATTATAAAACAGGCGCGTGAGGAAAAACGCAATATCATTGTTCTTTCGGGACGTCCATATCATCTTGATCCTGATATAAATCACGGAATTCACAAGCTTATAACCTCGCTTGGGCTTGCGGTAATAACCGAGGACAGCATATGGCAGATGGGGTACACCCCTAAGCTTGACGTGCTTAATCAGTGGACTTATCATTCAAGACTTTATAAGGCGGCTCAGTATGTTACGACACAGCCCGATATGCAGCTTATCCAGCTTGTTTCATTCGGCTGCGGAATTGACGCAATTACAACGGACGAGGTGCGTGCAATTCTTGAAAGCGGCGGAAAGCTTTATACACAGCTTAAAATTGACGAAATAAATAATCTCGGTGCGGCTAAAATAAGACTGAGAAGTCTTGTTGCGGCAATGACGGCAGACAATTAAGGAGAATTCATCGTGAACGCTATACTTATGCTTAAACCAAAAGCAACTGTTGCTTTTCTTTACAATGACTGCTCCGTGCGTCAGGGACTTGAAAAAATGCGGGCGCACGGCTTTGCTTCCATTCCCGTGATTTCAAGGAAAGGGCAATATTGCGGGAGCATTACTGAGGGCGATTTTTTGTGGTATCTTATAGATAACCGGAGCGCCGAGCTTAAATTTCTTGAAACATCGACAATTGATGACGTTGTGAGGAGGGATTTTAACCCTCCCGTAAAGGTTGACGTAGATGTGAATGAGCTTATTGACAGGGCTCTGACTCAGAATTTCATTCCTGTTGTCGATGACAGAAATTTATTTATCGGGATTATAACAAGACAGGACATTATCAGATATTTTTCTGAAAAAATCAGTACATAAAATCATTGCTTTTTTAGAGAAAACAAGAAATTTCCTGATATTGAATTGTCGAATACTACAAATAACTATTTTTTCTATTGATTTTTATGGAATTATGGTATATACTTAAATAAATAAAAGTTGAGGAGGAGTAGATATGGATATTGCAGCAATGTCAATGAGCATGAATCAGCTAACCATTCAAACCGAGGTTTCAACCGCGCTGATGGGTAAGGTTATGGATGCTCAGTCACAGCAGGTCGATACGCTTCTTCAGGGATTTGAAAAAGCCAATCCTACCCCGTCGTTCGGGCATGAGCTTGACACATACGCATGATAAATTTAATGCCGTTCATATGAACTAAATCAGCCTGCCCGAAAAATGGGCAGGCTGTAATTATTTTATACTAAACTAGTTCTTATTCATAGAAAAATTATCGCTAATGTCAGTTATCTGCCACTTGTTGTTTTTGTTTTGAAGATTGAAAATTATTTTGTCATTTCCGACAGGCACTGTCACTGTAACATAATTATCATACTCTTTTTTATCGAATTCCAATGTGCCTATCTGAGCAGATAGTATCCAATCCCTATGGATATTTTCATCGGATTCATAAAGCTTATTCAGATTTAAAAGCTTATTGCTTATGTTGATTTCTGCGAGTCTGTTAATAACGCCGCTGCTTTTTTTATAATCATCAAAAAGAAAGTTTAATTTTAAAAACTGATCCACAACATTTTTAGGCGTGTCAGGATAATCCCCTGGATCTACGGTTGTTGACACATAATCAAAGTCTTTTCCATTCCAATTATAAAAACTGGTTACATCAAAATAGCTTACTTAATAAGAATAGCGTTCCTCAATAAAACCATCATAAATATTATCATTTTTTGAAGAGGTTAATCCATCATATCCTTCACCCGTCGCAGAGGCAGAGTAAATTATGTTGTCTAGCGTATCCTTATTTATTTCATAGAGAGCAAAGCCTTCAAGTCCTGCACCATTTGTTATATTCGATAAAATATATTTTTTATCTGAGCCTCTCATTCTTACTAAGCTGACATCATAAAAGCCATAACCGCTGCTTTTAATCTCACCGAGTTTCTGCAAGCTTTTTCCGTTTTCTCTTAAAACATACGAATTTATTGTATCATACGCGCTCTCAAAAGCTATAATTATTTCCTGTTTTCCGTCAAAGTCAATATCCTCTTTAATTAACTTTTCTACCTTGCAGCTTTGATTTAAAAATTCTGTATATTTCTTGTATTGACGCTGTTCGGAAATATCTGTTTTTACTCCATTTAAAATATAGCTTTTAACATATCGATTTTCTTTGTCATTCAATACTTCAATTTTCATATTGTAACTTTCATCTATGAGTGTATAGTCCCAATATGCATTTGCTTTAGCAATTTCATTTACGACTTTAAATATAAAATAATCTTTATCAATATACTTATACTTCGGAAATTCAACAAAAAATGTTGGGTATGTATTGTCTTTAGTTAATTCAAGCTTTTTTATTTCAATATCATTCTGCTGCAATACCGATTTTACAGGATGTTCCCAGTTACTAATATCATCAGCAATATTCTTATCCTCTGAATTTGTAGTAGTGGTTTCTTTTTGCGAAGCGGAAGTTGTTGAGGTTTCCGTTACCGGTATGCTTTCGCTTGATTGTGGGGACTTATTAACGCCACAGCTTGAAAATGTTAAGCAAAGTAATAAAATCAAAATAATTTTTTTCATTGGTATATACCCCCTAATATGTCTATTTTTACAATACCATATTTTTCAATCAAACTCAATGTTTTTAAAAATAATTCTTGACAAGTCTATAAAAACATAGTATAATTACAAATTGTAAAGGCTTTATGCTTTACAATATATTCGGAGGGTATTTTATGAGTAAAGATCTCAATATTGCACTACTGCTTGATTTTTACGGCGAAATGCTCACCGAAAAACAACGTGACATGGTTGAGCTTTATTACAACGAGGATTTATCTCTCGGCGAAATTGCTGAAACCGTTAAAATTACAAGACAAGGCGTCCGTGACAGCATTAAGCGCGGCGAACAGCAGCTTTTTGAGCTTGAAAAAAAGCTTGGGCTTGTTGAGAAATTCATGAAATACAGCGAGCTTCTTGACAATATTGACGAATATGCTAAAAACATAAATAAAGAAAGCACAACATATAACTATTCCAGGACTATTTCTGTGAACGCACAGAAGATCATCGAATGTGTCAGACAAAGCAAGGAAATCGTATAAAAGTGAGGTAATTTTATGGCGTTTGAAGGGTTATCAGAGAAGCTTGGCAGCGTATTCAAGCGTCTTAAAGGCAGAGGAAAGCTAAGCGAAGCCGACGTTAAGGAAGCAATGCGCGAGGTTCGAATGGCACTTCTTGAGGCTGACGTTAGCTATAAGGTAGTTAAGGATTTTGTAGCTAAGGTTTCTGAGCGTTCTGTCGGTGAAGAGGTTCTGTCAAGCCTTACCCCAGCACAGCAGGTTATAAAAATTGTAAATGAAGAGCTTGTCGCTTTGATGGGCGATTCAAATGCAAAAATAAACTTTCCCTCAAAGCCACCGTGCATTATTATGATGTGCGGACTTCAGGGCTCGGGAAAAACTACTCACTCCGCAAAGCTTGCTAAGTTTTTTAAATCCCAGGGGAAGCGTCCTCTTCTTGTTGCCTGTGACATTTATCGTCCTGCGGCTATAAATCAGCTTCAGGTTGTCGGTGAAAAGGCTGATGTCAAGGTCTTTGAAATGGGACAGATAAACCCTGTCATGATTGCAAAGGAAGCCGTAAGGCATGCGCGCGACCACGGGAATGACATAGTTATTCTTGATACCGCGGGACGTCTTCATATTGACGAAACGCTTATGACGGAGCTTAAAAACATCAAGTCAGAGGTTAACCCCAACGAAATTATGCTTGTTGTCGATGCGATGACGGGACAGGATGCGGTGAACGTTGCAAAGTCATTTGACGATGCACTCGGAATAGACAGCATTCTTATGTCAAAGCTCGATTCAGATACAAGGGGCGGTGCGGCACTTTCTGTTCTTGCCGTAACGGGAAAGCCTATAAAATTTGTCGGAATGGGCGAAAAGCTTGAGGATTTTGAACAGTTCCACCCAGAGCGTATGGCATCAAGAATTCTTGGAATGGGTGATGTTCTCACTCTTATTGAAAAGGCTCAGAATACCGTTGACGAAAAGGAAGCACAGAAGCTTGCTCAAAAGCTAAAGGAAAATTCGTTTGATATGAACGACCTTTTAGATCAGATGCGTCAGATAAGGAAAATGGGACCTTTAAAGCAGATTATGGGTATGCTCCCCGGAGTTGGTGACAAGCTTAAGGACGTTGACGTTGATGAAAGCCAGTTCGGGAGAATTGAGGCAATCATACTTTCAATGACCAAAAAGGAACGTCAGAAGCCGTCAATTATCAATCCTCAGCGAAAGAGGAGAATTGCAGCGGGAAGCGGCACAAGGGTCGAGGATGTCAACAGAATTTTAAAGCAGTATGAACAAATGCAGAAAATGATGAAGCAGTTCAATATGTCGGGCAAAAACGGAAAGAAAAATAAAATGCGTTTCCCGCCCATGAATATGCCGGGCGGCGGATTTCCGGGAATGCCGCTTTAAGTGAAATTAATGCACTTTGCGTTAATATATAATATTTTATTTTAGAGGAGAATTTTAAAATGGCAGTTAAAATCAGATTAAGAAGAATCGGCGCAAAAAAAGCACCTTTTTATCGTATTGTGGTTGCAGATTCAAGATACCCAAGAGACGGAAGATTTATTGAAGAAATCGGCTACTACGATCCTACAAAAGAGCCTTCTGTTGTAAACGTTGATGAAGACAAGGCTAAGAAGTGGATTGCTAACGGAGCACAGCCTACTGACACAGTTAAGGACATTCTTAAGAAAAAAGGCGTTCTTTAATTTTTATTCTTACAGCACGGAACAGGTTTAATATCTGCCGCTCTTACGGAGCCTGTTTCGACATTAATTTTAACAGTGGCGGAATGGAGCTGTATTATGGAAGAATTGCTTATTGCAATAGTATCGGGACTTGTTGAGGATCAGTCTTCAATCAAGGTTGACGTTGACCAGCCTGACGCTGACGGCGTTATCGTTTATCATCTTCATGTCGCTCAGGAAGACATGGGAAGAGTAATCGGAAAACAGGGAAGAATAGCAAAGGCTATCAGAACTGTTATGCGCGCAGGAGCAGGAAAGCTCGACCAGAAAATTATGGTTGAGATTGACTGATAAACTTTAAGCTAATCAAAACGCCCATGTGGGCGTTTTTTGGTATAAGAAATTATTTTAAGGGTGGCGTATATGAAAAAACAATTTCTTGAAATAGGCAAAATAGTAGCAACTCAGGGGCTTAAAGGCGAAGTCCGTGTTGAACCGTGGTGCGATGATGCGGAATTTTTATGCAGCTTTGAAACACTTTATTTTGATAAAGGGAATATCCCCGTAACTCTTGAAAGCGGCAGAAGTCATAAAACTCTTGCGATAATCAAACTGGAGAATGTAAACACTGTTGAGGATGCACAAAAGCTTAAAGGGAAAATTCTTTATATGGACAGAAACGACGTTGAACTTGATGAAAACAGCTATTTTGTTCAGGATTTAATAGGCTTGTCGGTTATAAACGCCGATACGGGAGAGGAATACGGCGAGCTAATTGATATAAGCGAAACGGGCGCAAACGATGTTTACCATATCAAATGCGGCGAAGTGACATATCTTATTCCGGCTATACCAGACGTAATTATCGAAACAGATATAACAAATGGTAAAATGCTTATACGCCCGATGAAAGGATTATTTGACGATGAGGATTGATGTGGCAACGCTCTTTCCCGAAATGTGCGAAAGAATTCTTGACGAAAGCATAATCGGACGTGCAAGGAAAAAAGGCGCTATTGCTGTAAATTGTCACAATATCCGCGATTATTCATATGATAAGCATAGGCGGGTTGATGATACTCCATACGGCGGCGGAATGGGAATGGTTATGCAGTGCGATCCGATTTATAACTGCTTTAAAACGGTTACTGAGGGAAGAGAAAAGCCCTATGTCATTTATATGTCACCTAAAGGGAAAGTCCTCAATCAGTCAAAATCAATAGAATTATCTGAAAAAGAGGATATTTTTATAATTTGCGGGCATTATGAAGGCGTTGATCAACGGATAATTGACAAAATAGTTGATGAGGAAATTTCAATCGGCGATTATGTACTGACAGGGG
>DAOPYP010000013.1:0-23764 GCA_035352975.1 Oscillospiraceae bacterium | reverse complement strand
GAGTATATACATTATTATTAATGACCGATTAAGATATTTTTTCTTGTATATTATGAGTATTTCATATAAAATCACCTTATATTATAAATGTCATTCAACATTTAATATTAAATTTTAGTATATTTTTTCAAAAAGCTATTCCAAAATACAGATTAATTTGTTATAATAGCTATTATGTATTAAAATCGTCAAAATCTTTGGAGGGCTCTATTGAAAAAATTATTTGATGCTTTTAAATATTTTTCCTACGGGATTCAGTTTACAGCAATAGTAATAGCACCTTTTATTGTATGTATACTTCTCGGAGGGTATATTCAGAAGAAATACGCACTTGGGGACTGGGTTATACTTGTCATCATTATTATTTCTGTTGTGCTTATGATTTCGGATATGGTATCCTTCGGAAAGGCAATGCTAAGAAAAATGGATAAGGAATCGCGGAGGGGAAATAATGATAAGCAAAATGATAAAAAATGAGCTTATATCGCTTACCCCATGGATTTTTATTTTTGATGCGGCGGCATATTTGATTTCCTTGATTTTTCTTGGGTTAAATTATTCAATGGCATTGGGACTTATTCTCGGGACGGCGGTACTTTATATAAATTTAATTCAGCTAGGCATTTCGTCAGAGAATGTTGTCGACCGATATAATATTAATAAAGATGTTAAAAGCTCAAAAAGATATATGTTTTCAAATTATCTTCTTCGCTATCTTATTATCGGTATTGCGGTATATATCTCACTCTCGGTAAAACTCGGCTTTTTGTTCAATACTGTGGGGGTAGTTCTTCCGCTTATTTACCCTAAGCTGATTTACTTAATAAAATCATTATACGACAGAAAGGAGGATAAAAAATGAACGGACCCAAAGTTGTATTTAAAATTCCGATTTTCGGAGGGATAAATATTTCGGAAACATTGGTTATCGGATGGTTTGTTATTGCGTTTATTACTGTTGTAATCCTTTGGCTGACTCATGACATGAAAAAAGTGCCGGAAACTAAAAAACAGGTTGTCGCGGAAATGCTTGTAAATACCGTAAACAATCTCATAAAGGATAATTTAGGTCCGAAGCACATGATTTACGCCCCATATATAGCGGCGCTTTTCAGCTTGTCAATATGCGGAAGTCTTGTAAGTCTTATCGGTCTTAGGTCAATGACGGCTGATATTAACGTTACAATGGGCTGGGCGCTGATATGCTTTGTGATGATAACCTACAATAAGTTTAAGTATAACGGCTTCCTCGGATATTTTAAAGGATATACCGAGCCGGTTGTCTTTATGACACCGCTAAATATTATAAGCGAAGTTGCAACACCGCTGTCAATGGGTTTCCGTCACTTTGGAAATATTGCGGGAGGAATGGTTATTACTTCTCTTCTGTATGCGGCATTGGGAACACTTACAAAAGTGCTGGGACTTAGTCTTTCATTCGGAGGATATGATTTTAATATTTTCACGGTAGGTATACCCGCGGTATTATCGATTTATTTTGACCTTTTCTCAGGCTTTATGCAGGCATTTATCTTTATCATGCTGACTATGGCAAACGTCGGCGGCGCTATTCCAGAGGAACAGCAATAAACAGCTATACATTAATATTAAAATAATGGAGGATTTTTTTATGGAACTTGAAAGAGCAATTGTATTGGGAGCTTCCGCTATCGGCGCGGGACTTGCTATGATAGCAGGTATAGGACCTGGTATCGGTGAAGGTTATGCGGTAGGTAAATCATGTGAGGCTATTGCACGTCAGCCTGAAGCAAAGGGCGATGTTACAAGAACAATGTTTATCGGATGTGCTATCGCAGAATCAACGGGTATTTACGGCTTCGTTGTTGCGCTTATTCTTTTATTCGGCAATCCGTTTATAAACAAAATCGCAGGCTAATAACAGGACTTTTGCAAATAATGCTATTTATAAAAAATAGCAGCAGGAGGGAACTATGCACGAATTTTTAGACTTCTTAACCATTGACAAGGCTACTCTTATCGGCAATCTTCTTAATACGCTGATATTGTTTCTTATTCTGCGTCATTTTCTTTTCGGCCGTGTAAATAAAGTCCTTGAAGAAAGAAAGAATCATATCAAGGCAGCTTATGACGATGCCGATAAAGCTAAAGAATCCGCACTTGCACTTGAAGCGGATTATACCCAGAAGCTTACGGCAGCAAAAGAAGAATCCGCAGAAATTATAAAAAATGCAACTAAAAAAGCACAGTCGCGTTCTGACGAAATTATTTTCACCGCAAAGGACGAGGCAGTCGGAATAATCACCAAGGCAAACAGTGATATTGAACGTGAGAAAAAGCGTGCCGTTAATCAGATTAAGGACGAAATTTCCGATATTGCGATAGCCGTTGCAACAAAGGTTGTTGAAAAAGAAATCACAGCCCACGACAACGACCGGCTTATCGAAGATTTTATTTCAAATGTTGGTGAACTGCAATGACAGGAATGATTGAAAAGGTTTATTCACAGGCTCTTTTTGAAACTGGAATGGAAAGCGGTACGCTTGATGCTTTGTATTCCGAGCTTAGTGCGGTTTCAGAAATTCTTAAGGATAATCCTGATTTTTTAAAATTTCTTTCGGCCCCGGTTATAAAAGCGGATGAAAAAAAATCCGTTATTGCTAAAATTTTTAAGGATAAAATATCCGAGTATCTATACAACTTTATATGTATACTGACGGATAAAAACAGAATTAAGTATATCGGACGCATAACAGAAGAATTCAAAAAGAGCTATAACGGCTATAACGGAATTATGGAAGTAACCGTAACAACGGCTCTCCCCATGAAAAAAGAATTGCTCGAAAAGCTTGTCAAAAAGCTTGAAGCGGCTTCGGGGAAGAAAATTTCAATAGTCGAAAAGGTCGACAATACCATTATCGGTGGAATAATTTTAAGCTATGGGAACACGCTTCTCGATTCAAGCGTCAAATCAAAGCTTGAAAGCATTCACTTACAGATGAAATCTGTTATTGCATAAGAGCTGATATATTCAAAAAACAAAAGTCTATTAACTGGAAGGTGTGAAATAATTTGGATTTACGCCCAGACGAAATTACGGGTTTGATTAAAGAGGAAATTAAAAATTACAGCTCTAAAATCGAACTCAAAGACGTGGGGACGGTTGTTACCGTAGGCGACGGTATTGCAACTATTCACGGGCTTGAAAAATGTATGTCAAATGAACTTCTTGAATTTGACGGCGGCGTTTACGGAATGGCGTTAAACCTTGAACAGGACTTTGTCGGAGCGGTTATGCTTGGTTCCGATAAGGAAATAAAAGAGGGAGATACCGTTAAACGTACAGGGAAAATTGTTTCTGTCCCTGTCGGCGAAGAGCTTCTCGGAAGAGTAGTAGATTCTCTCGGACAGGCAATTGACGGCAAAGGCCCTATTCTGACAAAGGAAACTCGCCCGATTGAACAAATCGCCCCCGGAATTATCACAAGAAAAATGGTTAGCCGTCCTTTACAGACGGGAATAAAAGCAATCGACTCTATGATTCCTATCGGAAGAGGACAGCGTGAGCTAATTATAGGCGACAGACAGACAGGAAAAACTGCAATTGCCCTTGATACAATTATAAATCAAAAGGGACAGGACGTTATCTGTATTTATGTCGCGATAGGACAAAAGCGTTCAACCGTTGCAAATGTCGTTGAAACTCTTTCAAAGAACGGCGCAATGGATTACACAATTGTTGTATCCGCAACAGCCTCAGAGCTTGCGCCGTTACAGTATATCGCACCGTATTCGGGCTGCGCTATGGGAGAATACTTCATGTCACAGGGGAAAGACGTCCTCTGTATCTATGACGACCTTTCAAAGCACGCCGTGGCTTACCGTGCTCTTTCGCTTCTTCTTAAGCGCCCGCCGGGACGTGAAGCTTATCCGGGCGACGTTTTCTATCTTCACTCACGTCTGCTTGAGCGTGCCTGCAACCTCAACGAAAATTACGGCGGAGGTTCT
Organism: Oscillospiraceae bacterium; assembly: GCA_035352975.1. Lineage (GTDB taxonomy): Bacteria > Bacillota > Clostridia > Oscillospirales > Ruminococcaceae > DAOPYP01. Next base: position 19,777 of record DAOPYP010000013.1, on the reverse strand, counting down.
CTCACCGCTCTTCCTATTATTGAAACACAGGCGGGGGACGTTTCCGCTTATATACCGACAAACGTTATTTCCATCACTGACGGACAGATATTTCTTGAAACAGATCTTTTCAATTCGGGCGTTCGTCCTGCGGTTAACCCCGGTATTTCAGTTAGCCGTGTAGGAGGTACCGCGCAGATAAAGGCTATGAAAAAGGTTTCGGGTTCATTAAAGCTTACCTATTCGCAGTATCGTGAACTTCAGTCGTTCTCACAGTTCGGCTCTGACCTTGATGCCGATACAAAGGAGCGTCTTGCAAAGGGCGAACGAGTTGTTGAGGTGTTGAAGCAGGGCAGAAATTCTCCTATTTCGGTTATAAATCAGGTGCTGATAATCTTTGCGGTTATCAATAACTTCCTTAAAGAGGTTCCCGTTAATCTTATCGGTGAATATCAGGAGGATATGTTTGAATTCATGGATACCATGCACCCTGAAATAATCAAGGCCTTGAAAGAAACAAAGGATCTAAGTCAGGAACTTGAAGGTGAAATTTCAGCAGCGTTAGCCGAATTTACGAAGAAATTTATTTCGGAAAAGATTATCTAAAATATATCCTTTGTCAGGAAAGACTGAGGTGATAAAAAGTTATGGCAACTGCCAATATGAAAGACATAAAGCGCAGAATTAAAAGCGTTGAATCCACTATGCAGATTACCAAGGCTATGGAGCTAGTGGCTTCCTCAAAGCTTAGAAAAGCCAAGGAAAAAGCTGAAAAAGCACAGCCGTTTTTCAATGCACTTTATGAAACAATGTGTGAAATTGCACAGTCAAACAAGGATTTCTCAAGTCCCTTTACCGCAAAAAGAAAAATAAATACCGTTACGCTCATTGTAATTGCTGGTGACAGAGGACTTGCCGGGGGATTTAACTCAAATGTTCTGAAACCTGCCAGAAGGAGAGCGGAAAAGCTCATTTCAGAGGGTAAAAAAGTAAAAATCATACCGATAGGAAAGAAATCCGCTGACTTTTTTGAAAAAAGCGGACTTGAAGTTTCTCAGAAATATATCGGCATAGGTGAATCAATCAATATTTATGAAGCAATGACGATTTCCGATGCTATTATTCACGAATTTAAAAAAAGAGAAACCGATTCCGTTGAGCTCTATTATACGACTTTTTTATCTGCACTTACACAGCAGGAAAAGAATGTTATTCTTCTTCCTGTCAGCGCACAAAATAAAAGTAAGGATACAGCCGCCAAGTCGCTGACTGAATATGAGCCTTCTGCCGAAGATGTATTTGACTCGATTGTTCCGAAATATCTTGCGGGAATAATATTCAGTGCGATTGTTGACAGCTTTGCGGCAGAGCAGGCTTCACGCCGTACCGCTATGGAATCCGCAACTGACAATGCCGGTGATATGATCGATAATTTATCGCTTATTTATAACCGTGCAAGACAGGCGGCAATCACTCAGGAAATCACCGAAATCATAGGCGGTTCTCAGCTTTAGGCGACAATTAATCCAGTCTGCGGTTAGATGCATAAATACAGCAGATTTTCTGCTAAGGAGGTTTATTGATGGCACAAAACATTGGCACAATTGTTCAGGTTATCGGTGCGGTTATCGACATACGCTTTTCAAAAGACAATCTTCCGAACCTGCTTAATGCCATAGAAATTGACAATAACGGAACGCGCCTTGTTGTCGAGGTTGCTCAGCATATCGGCGACGACGTTGTGCGCTGTATAGCTATGAGCAGCACCGACGGGCTTGTGCGCGGTATTCCGGCTAAGGATACCGGCGGACCTATAAAAGTTCCTGTCGGAAAAGAAACATTGGGAAGAATTTTTAATCTTCTCGGCGAGCCTGTTGACAACAAGCCTGCCCCCGAAGTTAAAGAGCATTGGGAAATCCACAGAGAAGCTCCGAGTTATGAAGAACAGCAGGCTTCAAGTGAAGTTCTTGAAACGGGAATAAAGGTTATCGACCTTATAGCACCTTATCTTAAGGGCGGTAAAATTGGCCTTTTCGGAGGCGCCGGAGTTGGCAAAACCGTTCTTATTCAGGAGCTTATCAACAACGTTGCAAATCAGCACGGAGGAATTTCTGTATTTACCGGAGTAGGCGAGCGTACCCGTGAGGGAAACGATCTCTACAACGAAATGAAAGAGAGCGGAGTTATTGATAAAACCGTTCTCGTTTACGGACAGATGAACGAGCCGCCGGGAGCAAGAATGAGAGTAGGACTTTCAGGGCTTACAATGGCTGAATATTTCAGAGATGTTGAGGGACAGGACGTTCTTTTATTCATAGACAACATATTCAGATTTACACAGGCAGGCTCTGAGGTTTCCGCACTTTTGGGACGTATGCCGTCAGCTGTTGGCTATCAGCCGACCCTTGCAACCGAAATGGGCGCTTTGCAGGAGAGAATTACGTCGACAAACAAAGGCTCAATAACCTCTGTTCAGGCGGTTTATGTTCCTGCCGATGACCTTACCGACCCTGCTCCTGCCACAACGTTTGCTCACCTTGATGCAACGACCGTACTTTCACGACAGATTTCATCTCTCGGAATTTATCCGGCAGTTGACCCTCTTGACAGTAATTCACGTATACTTTCTCCTGAAATTGTCGGTAACGAGCATTATCAGACAGCACGTGCCGTACAGTCAATTCTTCAGAGATATACCGAGCTTCAGGATATTATTGCAATTATGGGTATGGACGAGCTTTCCGATGAGGATAAGCTTATCGTATCAAGAGCAAGAAAAATTCAGCGCTTCCTTTCACAGCCTTTTTCTGTTGCAGAACAGTTTACGGGCATGAAGGGTAAGTTTGTTCCGATAAAGGAAACGATAAGAGGCTTTAAGGAAATTATTGAAGGCAAACACGATAATCTTCCCGAATCTGCATTCCTTTATGTAGGAACAATTGATGAAGCGGTTGAAAAAGCCAAGGCTCAGAATGTTTAGCCGGAAAAGGAGGATATTATGGGCGTTCCTTTCAAGGTTAAGGTAATCACTCCCGACAAGACACTTTTTGACGGCGAAACCGAACAGATTATTGTTCGGTCAACCGAGGGCGACGTGGGAATTCTAGCAAACCATATAAGCTACGTTTCAAGTATTCCGTCAAGTCCGCTTAAAATAAAACAGTCTGACGGAACCTATAAGGTTGCCGCAATTTCAGGCGGAATGATAAAAACGTCTAAAGACAAAACAACCATTATCGCAACAGCAGCCGAATGGGCGGACGAAATTGACGTTGACTGGGCAAAGCGCTCGGAAGAGGATGCCAGAAATCGTCTTAAAATCCATAACGGCGGGTTGGAGTTTGAAAGGGCAACGCTCAAACTTCAAAGAGCATTAAATAGGCTTTCCGTTGCACAGATGAAATAAAAATAAAAGCTCCGCAAAGGGCATACCGTATAAAACTTATATCGGTATTGAGTCGCCTTTGCGGAGTTTTTTATAATTTTAGGTTATATTTTTCCAAGATTGATTTTGCCCATAGAACATCTTTTTCTGTGGGAGGTTCTTTCCCTTTAAGCTTTGAGGTCAGCCCGAGAGCATCCCATTTTGAAAGCCCCATTGTGTGATAGGGGAGAAGCTCGACCTTTTTTACGCAACTAAAATGCGAAAGATATTCGCCGAGCCGATTTAATTTACTCTCATTCAGAGTATATTCGGGAAGAAGAACGTGCCTGAGCCATACTGGCTTTTGTGTCATTTCACAGTATTGAAGCGTTTTAAGGCAGTTTTCATTTGTCATGCCCGTTAGTGCCTCACAGTCGTCAGGGTCAATATCCTTGATGTCAAGAAGAAGCATATCCGCCGCGTCAATCGCAGACTTTGAACGGCTTATCGGAATTGCCCCCGAAGTATCTATTGCAGTGTGAAAGCCCAGTTCCTTACAGCCGTCAATAATCGCTTTGCAGAAGTCCGGCTGAAAAAGCGGCTCTCCCCCCGAAAGGGTTACTCCGCCCTTTCCGATAAAGCTTTTGTACTGTGCAATTTGTTCAACAAGTTCAATTGAAGATATTTCTCTTCCGTCGGAAGAAAGCCAGGTGTCAGGATTATGACAGTAAAGGCATCTTAAAGGGCATCCCTGAAGAAATACGACAAAGCGTACTCCCGGACCGTCAACGGCGCCAAAGCTTTCAGTTGAGTGAATTCTTCCGATTATATCATCCATTTTGTGCCCTCCGTTTGAAAAATGATTATCAGAACTTATCGTGGAATGTTCTGTTTATAACGTCAAGCTGCTGTTCCTTTGTTAGCTTTATAAAATTTACGGCATAGCCCGAAACCCTTATGGTAAGCTGCGGATATTTTTCGGGGTGATTCATTGCGTCAATGAGCGTTTCACGGTACATAACGTTCACGTTAATATGATGACCTGTTTCGGAAATATATCCGTCGAGAAGCGTGACAAGGTTGTCAATCCGCTCACTTTCCGTTTTTCCGAGAGCAGCGGGAATAATTGAAAAGGTATATGAAATTCCGTCCTCTGCGCTGTCATAAGGTATTTTTGAAACGGAAAGCATACTTGCGACACAGCCTGAATGGTCGCGTCCGTGCATAGGGTTAGCGCCCGGTGCAAAGGCTTCTCCCGCTTTTCTTCCGTCAGGGGTTGAACCTGTTTTCTTTCCGTATACAACATTTGATGTGATTGTGAGAATAGAAAGCGACGGAATGGAATTTCTGTATGTTCTTCTTCTTGCAAGACGTTTCATAAAGCTTTCTACAACGAATTTCGCCATATTATCGGCACGTTCGTCGTTATTTCCGAATTGCGGATACTCGCCCTCGATTTTAAAGTCGGTTGCAAGTCCATTTTCGTTCCTTATTGGTGTAACCTTTGCATATTTTATAGCCGATAAGCTATCGGCAACGACTGATAGTCCTGCAAGACCGCACGCAGAAGTGCGGAGTATTTCCTCGTCGTGAAGTGCCATTTGTATGCGTTCATAGCAGTATTTGTCGTGCATGAAATGAATTATGTTTAAGGTATTTATATATAGCTTTGTGAGCCATTCGCATATAATTTCAAACTTTCCCCACAACTCGTCAAAATCAAGCGGACCGTCGGAAAGCTTGCCTACCTCTGGGCCTATCTGTTCGCCTGTTTTTTCATCTTTTCCGTTATTAATGGCATATAACAGTGCCTTTGCAAGGTTTGCTCTTGCTCCGAAAAACTGCATCTGCTTTCCGATTCTCATAGCCGAAACACAGCAGGCTATGCCGTAATCGTCACCGAATTTCTGACGCATTATATCGTCGTTTTCATATTGCACAGAAGATGTATCAATAGAAATTCCCGCACAGTAGCGTTTGAAGTTTTCGGGGAGCTTAACGCTCCACAAAACAGTTAAGTTAGGCTCGGGCGCAGTACCTAAATTCCTTAAAGTATGAAGAAAACGGTAGGACATTTTTGTAACCATTGTTCTTCCGTCGTCACACATTCCGCCTATTGCTTCGGTTACCCATGTCGGGTCGCCGGAAAACAGCTCGTCATACTGAGGAGTTCTCAAAAATCTTATCATTCTGAGCTTCATTATGAAATGGTCGGTAATTTCCTGAATTTCTTCTTCTGAAAATACGCCGTTCTTTAAATCCTGCTCGGCATAAATATCAAGAAAGGTTGAAACTCTGCCCAGTGACATTGCGGCACCGTTTTGCTCTTTTACTGCGGCAAGGTAACCAAAATAAAGCCACTGAAAAGCTTCCTTTGTGCTTTGTGCAGGCTTTGAAATATCAAAGCCATATTCCGCCGCCATTGCTTTTAATTCTTTAAGCGCTTTGATTTGTTCGGCAATTTCCTCTAAATCACGCACCGTATCGCCGTACATAGGCTCATCGTCACGGGATTTTTTAGCCTGAATTTTAAACTCAATAAGCTTGTCCACGCCGTAAAGAGCAACTCTTCTGTAATCCCCGATTATTCTTCCTCTTCCGTAAGCATCGGGAAGTCCTGTTATAATTGAAGAATGGCGCGCTTTTTTCATAGCATCGGTATATACGTCAAAAACGCCGTCGTTATGGGTTTTACGGTATTTGAAGATGTTGTTTATATCTTCGGGTAGCTCTTTCCCGTATGCCTCAAGCGAAGTATGAACCATTCTTATTCCGCCGAAAGGCATAATTGCTCTTTTAAGCGGAGAGTCCGTCTGAAGTCCGACAATTCCCTCTAACTCCTTGTCGATATATCCTGCCTTGTGAGAGGTGATTGATGAAATCGTCTTTTCGTCAATGTCAAGAACTCCGCCGGCTTTACGTTCTTTTTCCATAAAGCCGAGAACCTTTTCCCATAGCGCTTTTGTCTTTTCGGAGGGGGCAGAAAGAAAGCTTTCATCGCCCTCATATGGAGTATAGTTTTTGACAATAAAGTCACGGACGTTTATTTTTTCGTTCCATTCACCGTTTATAAAATTCATCAGAATACCTCTTTCCGGCCGTGAAAATAATCAGTAGCCTTCTGTTCCGTTTATTGATTCATCGTTTTCAACCCATTGGTTTACGTCAAATACTGTATATGTATCTTTGGTATTGCGCACAATAACCTTTGAAATTCCTGCGTTTATTATAAGTCTTTTGCACATCAGGCAAGGCTCAACATCGCCGTAAAGCTCACCGGTTTTGGCATCGTGACAGGCAAGATAAATTACAGAGCCTATCATATCCGAACGTGCGGCAGATATGATTGCGTTCTGTTCGGCGTGAACGGAGCGGCAAAGTTCGTATCTCTGACCTTTGGGGACATTAAGCTTTTCTCTTGTGCAGTAGCCTAAGTCAACGCAGTTTGCGCGTCCTCTTGGAGCACCGACATATCCGGTTGAAACAATTTCGTCATTCTTGACTATAATCGCACCGAAGTTCCTTCTTAAACAGGTTCCGCGCTCAAGTACGGTTTCGGCAATATCGAGATAATAGTTTATTTTGTCCCTGCGTTCCATAAAATACCCCTTTTCGTATAGACTTTATATTTTAATTATAAACTTTTACAGTGATATTTGCAATAAGCTTTACATTATTTTGGCTTATATGGTATACTTATCGGTGTTGAAATTTATCCGTATTTTATTAACATTTTTATATAATGTATACAAATAGGGTACACTATGTCTGAAAAAGGGGAACTTCATGGAAAATTTATCGAACATAAATACTATAAAAAAGGTTTTTGAAAAACACGGTTTCAGCTTTTCAAAAACTCTGGGGCAGAATTTTCTTATTAATCCGTCGGTATGTCCTAAAATTGCTGAAATGGGGAACGCGAAAAAAGGCTTCGGGATTATTGAAATCGGGACGGGAATAGGTGTTCTTACCTGTGAACTTGCTAAGCGGGCGGAAAAGGTTGTAGCAATTGAAATTGACGAAAGGCTTATGCCTGTTCTTAAGGATACACTGTCGGAATATGACAATATAAAAATAATCAATGCAGACGTTATGAAAATAAATCTTTCCGAAGTAATTAAAGATGAATTTGAGGGGCTTGATGTTGCTGTATGTGCGAATCTTCCGTATTACATCACATCGCCGATAATAATGATGCTTTTGGAAGAAAGACTTCCCATAAAGTCAATTACCGTTATGGTTCAGAAGGAGGCGGCGACAAGGCTTTGCGCAGAGCCTGGAACACGCGATGTCGGTGCAGTTTCTGTTGCGGTAAGGTATTTTTCTACACCAAAAGTGCTTTTTAACGTTTCAAGAGGGAGCTTTATGCCGTCGCCGAATGTTGATTCCTGCGTGATAAGGCTTGACATAAACGAAAATACTCCCGATGGAATTTCAGATGAGAAATTCTTTTTCAAAGTTGTTCGGGGGGCGTTTTCTCAACGCAGAAAAACTCTTGCCAATTCGGTGTCGTCATCGCTCGGGATTGAAAAAGCAAAGGTTTTTGAAGCGATAAAGCAAGTCGGTCTTTCGGAAAACATACGGCCCGAGCAGCTTAAAATGCAGGATTTTGTCATGGTTTCAGAGGCTTTGAAAAAAATATAGTATATTTCGATTTCAAAAATCACACGGATTTGTTCCGTGTGATTTTTTTCGTCTTTTCCTGTTATTTCCTAACTATATAATTTGTTTTATACTATCTGAATATGACAATTATTTACTATATACAAATTGTATAATAACTATATTCGGCTGAAATAGAACAAAACCGAAATAAGAAAGAAAAAGCTCGGGAAAGGGAATGATTTTAATGTTAAAAACGGAATCAATACAGATGAGGGAAAGAGCAAATTCAAACCTCGGAATTATGACAAAAGCGCTTATAACGCTGCTTGCCGCCTTTATAATCGGGAATTCGACGGTTTCGGGGATTCAATCGCCGCTAATAGCCTCTTTTGTGGGTGGGATAGAGGCTACTTCAGGGATTTTCGCTTTTATAGGCGCAATGACGGCGTATTTTTTCACGGGGAAAATCGGGCTGTCAATTGTACAGATAGCATCTGTGATTGTTATACTGGTTGTTAAAATTATACTTGGCGAAGTGCTGTCAAAAAATCTTAAAGCTGCGGGTTGTGCGGTACTGACCGGCGTTACATATTCGCTGACGGGAATGATTGTGGTGTTTGTGACAACGGGGAGCGGCGCGGCAGGCTTTCTTGCGGTATGTCAGGGGATTTTCTGCGGCTGTGCGGCGTATTTTTTCAAGCTTTTCAATATCTGCATTAAGCAGGAGCATAAGCTGGTATTTACGGGAACCTACGGTGCTTGTGCAGCTTCGATTTATGTTCTTGCGGTCACGGCTTTATGCTCAGTTTCACTTGGCATATTCAACCTCGGACGAATTGCCGCCCTTATTGTTGTATTAATGGCGGCAAGACGATTTAAGCACGTCGGAGGAGCCGTAAGCGGTGCTCTTGCAACCTGCGGAATGACGCTTTATTCGGCAGGCTTCGGGAAGAACGCGCTTCTTCTTGCTGCCGCAGGCCTGCTTGCCGGAACTTTTTCGGAATTCGGAATGATTTTAACAGCCTTCTTTTTTATAGGCGCAAATGCGATAGGCTTGATTGTTCTTGGGGTTACTCCCGATTCCGCAAGGCTTCTTGCCGATGCTTTCGTGGCAGCTATTGCTTTTGTTCTGATTCCCGAAAGGCATATAACCAATATTGTTGGTGCAAGCCCTGCATCACAGGCGGGAGCAAAAATTGCGGATATTGCGGCGTCACGTCTTGAATTTGCCGCACATACAATAAGCGATGTCAAAAAAAGCGTAATGCAGATTTCAAAAGCACTTGAAAAGAAGAGCGAAACCACTGATATTTCGGCAGAGGTATGCGACAAAGTCTGCTCAAACTGCCGCAATTGTCTTTACTGTTGGGAAAAGGAATTTGACAGAACCGCCGAGGCGTTTCAGGCTGTCAGAAAATCCGTTGAAATGAAAAAAGTGATTTCACAGGAGGACTTGCCTCAGGCTTTGAATAATTGCTTTAAAAAATCAGCGCTTGCGGAGAGCTTTAATTGCGTTTTTTCACAGAAAAATCAAGAGGATTTTGCAAAGGCGAAAATCAGGGATATGCGCGGAATTCTCTTTGAACAGTTTAACGTTATGGAGGATATGCTGACCGAAATTTCATCGGAGCTTACCGCCGGAAAACAGCTTGACGAAAATCTTTCAAAGGAAGTAACTTCGTTTCTTCAGGATTTTGGTGCGGTAACTCCGAGAGCGTGCGTTTTTTATGACAGCTTCGGTCATCTTTCGGTTGAAGCGTTTTTTGGCGGAAAGCTTAAACTTACAGCTGAGGAAACAGCACTCGAGCTTTCTGACGTTGTGGGGAGAGAACTTGAGCTCCCGCAGTTTTTCATGGCAAAGGACTATACAAAGCTGTGCCTTATGGAAAAGCCGTCATATGTGCTGGAAGTGGGAGCAGTTCAAAAATCGTCAGCTGAGGGTGAGCCCTCCGGCGACACCTGTGAGCATTTTTATGACGGAAAAGGAAACGCTTATTTCATAATGTCAGACGGAATGGGCACGGGCAAAATGGCGGCCGTTGACAGCATGCTGACCTCAAATCTTATAATACGCCTTTTGAAAGCGGGAATAGGCTATAATGCCGCCGCAAAGCTCGTCAATTCCTCTGTACTCGTGAAATCTTATGACGAAAGCTTTGCGACAATCGATATTGCGTGCATAAACCTTTATACGGGGAAGCTTGACATATTAAAGCTTGGTGCATCAAACACATTTGTTAAAGTGAATGGAAAAATCATGAACGTACAGGCCACCACTCTTCCTCTCGGTATTCTTGAAGCGCCGGAATTCGACAAACGGGGCACTGTTTTAAAAGAAAACGATGTTGTTATAATGGTATCTGACGGGCTGAAAGAAGATGTTTATCCGTACATAAGAAACGAACTGATAAAAAAAGAGCCTGTAAGCTCCGAAACATTTGTCAATAACATTATTGAAAAAGCAAATGAAAAATCTTCAGAAAAAAGAGATGATATGTCGGTTATTATTATTAAATTGATGAAAAATAATTGTTAAATTATTGGGATTTTAGATTTTCAAAATTCTGTGGTTTAATAAAACATTCATATATTCGACTAATAAGGCATAATTTACAACAAATATCAGAAAAATTTTACACGATTTTTATAAAAAAATTACAAAAACTCTTGAAAAGTCAGACATAATCTGTTAAAATGTAATTGACATAGAGGAGGGAATACTATGAATACAAATTTACCACAGGATTATGAATTTTCGCTGCACTTATTTCATGAAGGGAATTTATTTGAAGCATTTAAATTTTTCGGAGCACATAAGGGTATAAAAGACGATAAAGAAGGAGTATATTTTAGAGTTTGGGCTCCCAAGGCAAAGTCTGTTTCTGTTGTTTTTGATGCAAATAACTGGGACAGAGATAAAAACCCTATGGAAAAGCTTACGGACAACGGGATATGGGAAATTTTCCTTACCGATGTTCCTGAATATTTTTCTTATAAATACAGCATTGAGGCTCAGAATAAGCGTGTTGTGATGAAGTCTGACCCTTATGCTGTGCATATGGAAACACGTCCGGGGACAGCTTCAAAATACCTTGAGCTTGATAAATATGAGTGGAGCGATGCTTCATGGGCTGAAAAAAAGAAAAGCACAAATATCTATAAAAGCCCTGTAAATATATATGAAGTTCATCTTAATTCATGGAGAAAATATCAGGACGACAGCTATTTCAGCTATACAAAATTTGCTGAGGAAATTATTCCTTACGTTAAAAAAATGGGGTATACCCATATTGAACTTATGCCTCTTGCCGAATATCCGTTTGACGGCTCATGGGGGTATCAGATTATCGGATATTACGCTCCTACGTCACGTTTCGGGACACCTTATGATTTCATGAAAATGATTGATATGTGTCATCAGAACGACATCGGTGTTATTCTTGACTGGGTTCCTGCTCATTTTCCAAAGGACGAATGCGGACTTTATGAATTTGACGGCGAGTGCTGTTATGAATATTCTGATCCGTTAAAAAGAGATCATCGTTCATGGGGAACAAGGGTGTTTGATTACGGGAAGCCTGAAGTTCAGTCGTTCCTTGTTTCAAACGCAATATACTGGCTTGAAGAATATCATATTGACGGATTAAGAGTTGATGCCGTTGCTTCAATGCTTTATCTTGATTATGACAGGAAGAACGGCGAATGGCGTCCTAACTCTAAGGGTGGTAAAGAAAATCTTGAAGCAATAGCTTTTCTCCAAAAGCTTAATAAAGCGGCTTTTGCGCAGAATCCAGATATATTAATGATTGCCGAGGAATCAACCGCATGGCCTCTAGTTACTAAACCGACAGATGTGGGCGGGCTTGGATTTAACTTTAAATGGAACATGGGCTGGATGAATGACATGGTTAAATATATGTCGCTTGACCCTATTTTCCGTGCCTTTAACCATGACAAGCTTACGTTCTCATTCTTTTACAGCTTTTCCGAAAACTATATTCTTCCTATTTCACACGACGAAGTTGTTCACGGAAAATGCTCGTTGTTAGAAAAAATGCCGGGCAATTGGGAGGACAAGTTCACATCATTAAGAGCATTTTATTGTTACATGATGGCTCACCCGGGGAAAAAGCTTCTCTTTATGGGACAGGAATTTGCTCAGGTTAAGGAATGGAACTATAAAACCGAGCTTGACTGGGGGCTTCTTGAATTTGACCAGCACATACAGATGCAGGATTTTGTTTCAAAGCTCAATAAATTCTATCTTGAAAATTCTTCTCTTTGGGAGAATGATGAGTCCTGGAACGGCTTCGCATGGATTTCACACGACGATTATAAACAAAGTGTCATAGCTTTCAGACGTATTGACGACAGCGGAAACGAAATTATTGCAGTCTGCAACTTCGTTCCTGTTCAGAGAGAGGATTATAAAATCGGCGTTCCGTTTGAAGGAATTTACAATCAGGTATTTTCATCTGACGGCAAGGAATTCGGCGGAAGCGGTGTTGTCAATTCAAAAATCAAGACGATTGACGAACCTATGCATGGATATGATCAGTGCATAAGTCTGACAATTCCTCCGTTATCAGTTCTTTATTTTAAGGGGACACCTAAAAAGGTTAAGGCTAAAAAAGAAGTTAAGACGGAAGAAATTAAAGATATTGAGCCGACAGTAATTCCTGCTGAGGTTCCTGAAAAAGCCGAAATAATAGAAAAAAAGCCGAAAGTATCTTCAAAGCCAAAAGCAAAATCCGAAAAACCGGCAGAGAAGCCTAAATCAAAGACTTCTCCGAATAAAAAAAGTGCAAAAGCTTCTGAGGCAAAAAAGCCGAAAGAAGAAAAATAATTGAATTGTGACCACATAGCTGAATTCGTTTCAGAACATCAACCTAGGGGGAAAACGTATGTATATTAAAAAAGATTGCGTCGCTATGCTTCTTGCCGGAGGGCAGGGGAGCAGACTTTATGCACTGACGCAGAATATGGCTAAACCGGCAGTTCCTTACGGAGGGAAATATCGAATTATTGACTTTCCTCTTTCAAACTGCATTAACTCAGGAATTGACACAGTAGGGGTACTTACTCAGTATCAGCCTCTTGTTCTTCACGATTATATCGGGACAGGACAACCATGGGATCTTGACAACATTCACGGCGGCGTTCACAGCCTTCCGCCTTTCCAGACGGCTCTCGGCGCACAGTGGTATAAGGGCACAGCAAACGCAATCTATCAGAACATAAGCTTTGTTGACAGATATGACCCTGAATATGTAATAATTCTTTCGGGCGACCATATTTATAAGATGGATTACTCAAAAATGCTCAATTACCACAAGAAGACTGAAGCAGATGCAACTATTGCCGTTCTTGATGTTTCGCTTGAAGAGGCTTCGCGTTTCGGAATTATGATTACCGATGATAACGACAAAATTGTCGATTTTGAGGAAAAGCCGAAGGAACCGCGCTCAACGCTTGCTTCAATGGGCATTTATATATTCACATGGAAGAAGCTCAGAAAATACCTTATCGACAACGAGAATGACGAAACAGCTTCAAAGGATTTCGGAAAGGATATTATTCCGAATATGCTCAAGGACAATCAGAAGCTTGTTGCATATCATTTTGACGGATATTGGAAGGACGTCGGAACTATCGACAGCCTTTGGGAAGCAAATATGGACCTTTTAAATCCGAATATTCCGCTTGACCTTTATGATCCGACATGGAAAATTTATTCAAGGAATCCGATTATGCCTCCGCAGTACATAGGCAACGATGCGACCGTAGAAAACTCAATGATTTCCGAAGGCTGTGTAATTAACGGCAATATCGATTTTTCAATAATTTTTGCGGGAGTAACAATTGAACAGGGTGCGGTTGTACGTGACAGTATCATTATGCCGGGTTCGGTAATTAAATCAGGTGCGGTGATTGAATATTCAATAGTTGGGGAAGACTGTGTGATTGAAGAATATGCAACAATCGGTGCAAGACCGGAAACAATTTCGGATAAGAGCGAATGGGGCGTTGCGGTAGTAGGTCATAATGTTACGGTTTCTGAAGGTGCAAAAGTTCTCCCGAAGCAAATTATCAGCGAAAATATTTAGTGGGAGGAATTAAAAAATGAACGAAAATACCAACGTACTCGGATTAATATTTGCAAATATGCATGACCATACCGTCGTAGACCTTACAAAAGAAAGAACCATGGGTTCAATTCTTTTCGGCGGAAGATACAGACTTATTGACTTCCCACTTTCAAACATGGTTAATTCAGGAATTTCAGAAGTTGGAGTAATCACAAAATCCAATTATCAGTCGCTTCTTGACCATCTTGGCTCGGGTAGAGAATGGGATCTTGCAAGGAAAAAAGGCGGACTTCATCTTCTTCCTCCTTTCGGTCATGTCGGAAGCGGAATATACAGAGGACGACTTGAAGCGCTGTATGGCGTGTGGCAGTTTGTGAAAAATTCTCCCGCAGAATATGTACTGCTTTCAGACTGCGATATTATCACAAGCATCGACTATGAAAAGGTTATCAAGCAGCATATTGATTCTCTTGCAGATATTACTGTTGTTTACGGAAAGAGCATTCTTTCTATGGAGCAGGCTGTCAACAGCACAGTTCTATCGGTAAATGACGACGACAGGATTTTTGATATTCTTCTCAATCCTCAGATAAGCGGAGCTTGCAATGTCAGCTTAAATATGTTCGTCCTTTCAAAGGAATTTTTGAAGAACATCGTACTGAGCGCTGCGAGCAGAAATCAGTACAGCTTTGAAAGAGATGTGCTTCAGGCTCATATCAAGGATTACAAGATAATGGGCTATATGCACGAAGGATATTTCAGCAAAATTGACAGTATCAGCAACTATTACAAAGCTAATATAGCATTGCTTAATCATGAAATCCGTGAAAAATTATTTATTGATAAGGCACCTATTTATACAAAAATCCGTGATAACGCTCCGGTTAAGTACGGACTTGATTCAAACGTAAAGAATTCCCTTATTGCAGATGGCTGTATCATTGAGGGAACAGTTGAAAACTCAATTCTTTTCCGCGGAGTTAAGGTCGCAAAGGGCGCAACTATCAAGAATTCAATTCTTATGCAGGATACGGTTATCGGTCAGAAGTGCGACATCAATTATGTGATTACCGATAAAAAGGTTATGATAGGTAATTTTCGACTGCTTACAGGTTCTCAGTATTATCCGCTTTATGTCGGAAAAGGCGCAACAATTTAATTTATAAAATAAAAAAAGGGATACAGTCTATAATGACTGTATCCCTTTTTGTTATTGATTATTAAAGCAAAGATGCTAGAATCTCTTCGTTTGTTTTAGATGAAAGATATGCCGGGGGAACGTCGAAAACGCTCTTTGCGCCGGTTGCTCCCTCTTTTGAAAATCTATATGCCGCTCTTGCATAAGCGATAAGTACACTTGCGGTAAATTCAGGGTTTGAGCCAAGTTTCAGCGAATATTCAATAAGCTGTTTTGTATTTTCACCGGTTACACCGCTTCTTAAAACAAATCCGCCGTGAGGGATTCCGCTGTGATTCTTGTCAAGCTCTTCTTTTGAAATAAAATGAACGGTTGTATCATAGTCAGAAAAATAGTTAGGCATATTTTTAATTGTTTCTTCAATTTTAGCTTTGTCTGCTCCGTCTTTTGCAACAACAAAGCATTCACGGAGATGCTTTTGTCTTGTGGTGAGTTCAGGGTTTGAACCGCTTCTGACTTGCTCAATAGCAGATTCTACCGGAATTGTATACTGCTTTCCGTCAAGTACACCCTCAACACGTCTGATAGCGTCCGAATGTCCCTGTGAAACGCCTTTTCCCCAGAATGTATAATCTTTTCCTTCGCTTAAAATTGCATTCCCGTAAAGTCTGTTTATAGAGAACATTCCCGGGTCCCATCCGACTGAAATAATTGCAGTCTTACCGTTTTCTTTTGCGCTTTTGTCTACGGCTTTAAAGTATTCGGGGATTTTTGCGTGTGTATCAAAGCTGTCGATTGTGTTGAACATTGCCGCATATTCAGGTCCTTGTTCAGGAAGGTCTGTTGCGCTTCCTCCACACAAAATCATTACGTCGATTTTGCCCTTGTAATCAGCGGCTTCGCTTATACTTTTTACTTCTGCTGTTTTTGTCAGAATTGAAAGACTTTCCGGTGATCTTCTTGTAAATACGGCAACAAGCTCCATATCGCTGTTTGGTTTTATTGCGTATTCTACTCCCTTACCAAGATTGCCATAGCCTAAAATTCCTATCCTAATTTTTGACATACTCGTACCTCCACTTAATAATGTAAAGAAATTATACCATAAAACTTTATAAAATTAAATAGGCAATTTTAATTTTTTGCAATTTTTAAAAAATAAAATTTCATTTTTATAGAATTTTTATATAAAAATTAGTCATTACCTATTGACACCTGCGAAAAAATAATATAAACTAAATATATAAATATTTTTAGATTTAAAAGCAAAGACGCTTGCAGATTCATTCTGCCTGCGTCTTTTTCTTTTTTATATTAATTTTCATAGGGTGGTTGTTATGGATAAAATTGATCAAAAACTTATTTCATTATTGCAGCAAAATGCAAGAACGCCTTTAAAACAGCTCGCACAGCAGGTTTTTTTGTCACCGCCGGCTACTGCAACAAGAATTGATAAACTCGAAAAGCAGGGGATAATAAATGGGTATCAGGCGAAAATAGATCAGATTAGGCTGGGCTTTCATATAACGGCATTTATAAACCTTGAAATGACGCCTAGTTTGAAGCCGAAATTTTATCCATTTATAAATGAATGCCCGAATGTTATTGAGTGCAACTGTGTTACGGGCGATTATTCAATGCTTGTAAAAGTTGCTTTTCCAAGCACAATGGAGCTTGATACATTTATCGGACAGCTTCAGGAATTCGGAAACACCTCGACACAGATAGTGTTTTCAACGCCTGTTGAGCACCGCGGAATACAGTTCTGATTTTACATATAAATATACACTGTACAAAATCTAAATTTTGAGGTATAATATTGTCATGTAAAAATCGGAAGGATATGAAAACGTGAGCAATACAATAAATTCTTATAATTCATATAATTCGGCTTATCCGAGAAATGTTTCTTCGGCGGCTGCAAATATACCCGTATCGGCTGTGAAGCCTGTTTTTAGTGCTAGCCAGAAGCCTAAGGAAGATTTGCTTGAGTTGAGCGGCGCATATAAAGCTTATGCGGCGGCCGCACAAAAATCCAAAATAGCGGTATTAAATTTAAACAGCGTTCAGTCAGCGAGCATTGCCAAAACAAATGATTATGACGGCGCACAAATAACCGACACATTCAGCTTTTCAAAGCCGATAACAGAAAAAGTTTCCGTATCTTCGGCAGCGGTAAGCCATGATATTCCACTATCGGCGTATCAGAAAAAAGGTGTATTTATTTATATGAAAAATGCGGGATATTTTTCAGAATCGGTTCAGAATGAAAATCTGATGAATCTTGCTTAAAAATTAATGCTTATGAAATATAAAAAAACAGCAGACACATTGTTTTGTGCCTGCTGTTTTGAGTTTAGTGGTATTTATCTGTATTCACCCAAAAAGAAAAGTGCTATTGTTCCGGGACCCGAATGAGAGCCTATTACCGGACCAACGTGATTTATAATAAAGTTTTTTATTCCGTATTTTTTTTCAATTAGCTTTTTAACATATTCGGCGTCTTCAATACAGTCTCCGTGGCTGATTCCGATTGTATCGTTTTTATAATTGCCGAGCCTTTTGTCCATTTCGTTCACAAGCGCTTCAAGGGATTGTTTTCTGCCCCTTATTTTCCCTATCGGGATGAGATGCCCCTCGTTATCGACATGAAGAATCGGCTTTATTCCAAGGATAGACCCTGCAATTGCACTTGCTTTTGAAACTCTCCCCCCACGGTGAAGAAACATAAGGTCATTGACGGTGAACATATGACAAAGGTGAAGCTTGTTATCCTCACACCACTGATAAACCTCGTCAATAGATTTCCCTTCTTTTTTCATTTGTGCGGCTTTATATACAAAAAGTCCTTCGCCGATTGAAGCACACAGCGAATCTACTGTTCTTATTTTAGAATCGGGATATTTGGGCGATAATTCTTCGGCGGCAATTCTTGCACTGTCATAGCTTCCGCTAAGTCCTGACGAAAAGCCAATATATAATATATCAAAACCGTTATTAAGAGCCTCTGTAAAAGTTTTCTCAATATCTTCACGGGTAATCTGAGATGTTTTTGTCATTTCACCCTCGCGCATTTTAGCATAAAATTCGGAAATTGAAAGAGCGTTATCTTCAGAATACTCAACTCCCCCCATTGTATATGAAAGGCACATGATTTTTAATCCAAGCTGCTTATAAATATTATCGGGGAGGTCGCAGGTGTTGTCAGAAATAATAACATATTCTTTATTCATAATACACATCAATTCCTTTTTATATTTTGCTGATAAAAAAAGTATACCATAAACAGTATAAAATTAAAACATTATTTTATAAATTAATATTTTTTTAATAAAGCAATTTTTAAAACCTTTCTTAAGACATTAAATAAAAAATCCTTAAACATTGAAAAATTAATAAAAATGATATATAATTATTACTTAATTAAAATTATATATCGGGAGGGCATAATGAAGTATATGAAATCATTCAAAAAAAGACTTTCTCTTTTTGGAACAGCTGTTTTGTTTTCACTTTTTAATATACTTCAGGTTTCTGCTGAAACTCCCTCAGCAATAGATATTTTTATTGACACATCCTCTGACAAAAAGCTCATAAGCCCTTATATATATGGAATAAACGAATCCGCCGACTTGTCCGGCTTAAAGGTAAGCTCAATAAAACAAGGCTCTTCAAGATTTTCTACATATAACTGGGAAACAAATTTTTCAAACGCCGGGTCGGACTGGTTCAATACAAACGATAATGCACTTGTGTCGGGATATACTCTTAAAGAACAGAAAACCCCTGGACTTGCTGTTAATTCACTTATAAATACTGTAATCCAAAATAAAATTCCTTACGCAGTTACAACTATTCCTATGTGCGGATATGTTTCGGCGGATGCCAACGGGCCTGTTCTTTCAGAACAAAATGCGCCGTCGTCAAGATGGACTCCACTTATTTTAAAAAAATCGGAGCCTTTTTCGCTTACTCCTGATTTAACTGACAATGCGGTTTATGCCGATGAATATATCAATTTTATTCTGAACAAATACGGGAAGGCTGATTCCTCATCAGGAATAAGGGGCTATGCTCTTGATAACGACACAGGGGAATGGTCATTAAAACAGCCCTCGGCTCATCCTACGGAAAATACCATTGAGGAATTTTTAAATAAATCCGTTCAGCTTTCAAAGGTTATAAAAGGTCTTGACGAAAAAGCAATGGTTTTCGGCGGACAGTTTAAAAATATAGATTCTTACTATAATTTTAATAATGCGCAGGACTGGTCTGAGTATAGTGCAAATTCCAACTGGTTTATTGACAGTTATCTTTCTGAAATGAAAAAGTCAAGCCAAAGTCATGGGAAAAGGCTTATTGATGTTCTGGATTTATACTATTATTCTGAGGACACCGCTGTTTCCGATATATTAAACGTAACTGAATGTACTAACAATTCTCATGATGACTGCAATTATCAGAGAATGCAGTCGCCCCGTACACTTTGGGACAGCACATATACTGAAAACAGCCGGATAAGCAGTGAATTCAAGCAATACACTCCGCTTATTCCTACCGTTCAGGCTTCTAAACAAATATTTCAGCGGAACAAAGCTTGCC
>DAOPYP010000012.1:0-24886 GCA_035352975.1 Oscillospiraceae bacterium | reverse complement strand
GTTCTTCTTTTGAAGAAATTTTCGCTTTATGGTTCATATCATTTGACAACGCAGATTTTATTAACTAATTTTTTAAAAAATGTATTGACATTTCAATTTTGCCGTGATATAATATTAAAGTCGCTGAAAGATGCGATAATGGAGAGGTGTCCGAGTGGTTTAAGGAGCTGGTCTTGAAAACCAGTGATCCTGAAAGGGACCGTGGGTTCGAATCCCACCCTCTCCGCCATTTTTTTATCTAAATCTTTTTACGGCTGCCACACGGAGAAGTACTCAAGTGGTGACGAGGCGCCCCTGCTAAGGGCGTAGGTCGGGTAACCGGCGCGAGGGTTCAAGTCCCTCCTTCTCCGCCATATATAAATACCGCTCGGGCGCTTAAAATAGGCGTTCGGGCGGTATTGTTATATTCAGAAGTAATTATTTATAAAATGCCAGTAAAACCTCTCTCAAAAGCTTGCAGGCAAGGGCGGTCGACGCTCCGCTTAAATCATACTGCGGTGAAAGCTCGTTAAGGTCAAACCCCTTGATGTCAAGCTTTGAAAGCTTGATTACGGCGTCAAGCAGCTCCTTGAACGAAACTCCTCCCGCTTCGGGAGTCCCTGTTCCGCAGAATTCGGAAGGGTCAAGAACGTCAAGGTCGAGCGTGAAATACACGGGCTTTCCCTTCAGCATTTCAATAGTATCGTCAAGATTTTCGAGAGTGAATTTATTTGTGAATACGTGTTCTTTCCCCCACAAAAATTCACTTTTGTCGCCTGAACGTATACCGAACTGATGAATTTTTCCGTCGCCGAGTATTTCCCAGCAGCGTCGCATCACACAAGCGTGAGAAAGCTTTTCACCAAGATAATCTTCCCTTAAATCAGCGTGTGCGTCAAAATGAACTATGTGCATATCGGGGTATTTTTTCGCCAGCGCTCTTACAGTTCCGAGCGTGACAAGATGTTCTCCTCCAACCATACACGGAAATTTTCCGTCAGCTAGTATTAAGGACGTAAATTCTTCTATTGAAGCAAGTGCTTTTTCGGGACTTCCAAAGCAAAGTTCAAGGTCGCCGCCGTCAAAGATGTTTGTGTCTGTTAAATCCTTATCCTGATAAGGTGAATATGTTTCAATTCCGAAGCTTTCACTTCTTATCGCCTTACAGCCAAAGCGTGTCCCCGGGCGGTATGAGGTTGTTGAGTCAAACGGCGCTCCGAAAATCACCATTTTTGAATTGTCATAATCCGATTCACAGCCTATAAAGGCTGAAATGTTAGGTGTTATCTGCATCGTTCAAAAGCTCCTTTACATATGTGGGAATTGCAAAACAGCCGGTGTGAAGCTCTTTGTTGTAATATTTCGTTTTAATTCCAAGCTCTTCCCACGAATAAACATCTGCCTGAATTGGGTGAAATTTTTTCGAGGCAAAGCCGAAAAGCCAATGTCCTGACGGATATGTCGGGATATGCGCCTGATAAACGCTGCATATCGGGAAAAATTCTTCAATCCGCTGATGTGCGCGCTTCATTGCTTTCGCGTCTTCGGGATAATATGGGCTTTCGTGCTGATTCACAAGAATCCCGTCATTATGAAGTGCATTAAAGCAGTTCCCGTAAAATTCCTTTGTAAAAAGCCCCTCGCCCGGTCCGAATGGATCAGTCGAATCAACAATAATAAGGTCATATTCATCATGCTTTGTGCGCACGAATTTAAGCCCGTCCTCTATATGAATGCGAACTCTTTCATCGTCAAACTTACAGGCGGTCTGTGGCAGATATATTTTGCAGGCATCAATAACATCGCCGTCAATTTCGACAAGGTCAATATGTTCAATTGTCTGATAGCGTGTAAGCTCACGCACTGTTCCGCCGTCACCCGCACCTATTACAAGGATTTTTTTTATATTCGGATTAGTAGCCATCGGGACGTGGGTAATCATTTCGTGATAAATAAATTCGTCCTTTTCCGTCAGCATCATAAATCCGTCTAACGTCAAAAACTTCCCGAATTCTGGACTATTGAAAATATCTATTTTCTGATATTCGCTTTGCTTTGAAAAAAGCTGTTCAGTTACTTTAATTGAAAACCTTACGTTTTTCGTGTGATTTTCCGTAAACCAAAGTTCCATAAAAGCCTCCTAATTTCTTAGCTTATGAGAATAATTTCAGCTAAATGTTATTTCTTTTTATGTTTTAATACACAGAAAATAATAATACCGATTATCGTGGCAGCTATTGAAATCACCTTAAACCAATTAATCGATGAAGAAACAAATATCGCTGTAGGTCCGTCTGAACCGCCGATTATTGCTACGCCCATATTTTTTTCTCCCTAATAAATATTCATTCCGCTGAAAATTTCAATCATTTCTTTTCTTAAGCTGTCAATAATTTCAAGCCTTGTTGCGGGTGAAAGCTCATAGGTATCCGTATTGAAAAGATAATTCTGAAGAATGATATCCTTAATCATCATTTTTGTATGAAAAAGATTGCTCTGATATACGTTTACGTCCTGGGTATCATATCTTCTGAGCGTTTCTTTTTTAATATAGTTCTGAATGGACGTTATATCGTGGTCCATAAAGCATTTCTTGCCTGTAATTTCTCTTGTAAAGCCCCTTACACGGTAATCAATGGCGATAATGTCAGAATCAAAACTTCCGATAAGATAATCAAGAGCATTAAGAGGGGAAATATGTCCGCAGGTTGAAACGTCAATATCAACCCTGAACGTTGAGATTTCGTTATCAGGGTGAGATTCCGGATAAGTGTGCACAGTTATATGAGATTTGTCGAGATGCCCCGTGACTATCTGAGGAGTATCAATCCCGGAAGAAGAAAATTCACCGAGATTACAGCTTTCATCAATTTCACTTTGGGGCACAGGGAATTCCGACACGAGAAGATTAACGCTTGCGCCGAGCGGGTCATAATCCTGTTTGGATATATTTAAAACATGCGCCCCGATTATTTCGGTAACATCACATAATATTTTAGTAAGCCTGTCGCTGTTATACTGTTCGTCGATATAATTAATATAATCCTTTTGTTCTCTTTCTGTTTTCGCATAGCATACATCGTAAATATTAAAGCTGAGTGCCTTTGTGAGGTTGTTGAAACCATAAAGCTTAAGCTTGTTTTCCAACCCTATCATCACGTTCCTTTCATTATTTTGAGTCAATTAAAACAATACGTTAAATACATCAAATTGTCAAGGGATTTGAGGAATTATTAAGTATATTTTTATAATGCATCAAAATAGTATAAGTATACTCTAATTATTAATAAATTGTTAATTTTAGCGTAAATGCTTGCATTATATAAATTCATTTGATATAATAATTAAGTCGCACGGACGGGTGTGGAAGGATTAACATTGGGGTATAGCCAAGTGGTAAGGCAACGGACTTTGACTCCGTCATTCCGATGGTTCGAATCCATCTATCCCAACCAAAATGATGACAAGCATAATTTATATAAATATTTATTGGGGTGTCGCCAAGTGGTAAGGCATTGGACTCTGACTCCAACATTCCCTAGGTTCGAATCCTAGCACCCCAGCCATACAGACGGCGTAAACGCCGTAAATAAGCCGTTCGGAGCAATCCGGACGGCTTATTACTTTTTATTAATCTACAACAATTTACCTTTTCATTTTAGTTTCTGCGAGCTCGTTAAACACTTTTAGTATTTCGCTGTTATCAAGTATTTCCGTTGTCTTTTTGTCTATTTCATTAAGACGTTCGGTATTGAGCTGTACTCCCTCGGCTACTTGCTTTATTTCAGGCTCAATTTTATTTTCTATGTATAGCTTTATCCCGGAAATGTCATTTTTTAATCCTTGCTGACCGTCCTCTAGCTTTTTCTGCCCATCTTTCAACTGCGTAATATCTTTTTGCATTTCTTTCATGTCAGTTTGCATTTCCTTAAGTATTGCCAAAATCTCATTATCCATATATATATCAACCTCCGATAATATCTCTATTGTGTTTTTATTATACAATGTATTTTGTGCAGCTGTCAAGGCAAGATTTTTATTTTCCAGACGTCTGGAATTATGACTTTTTTCTTCAAATCCTGGTGCCCAACCATTAAGGTGTCATAAGCACCGCAGATAAGCCGTTCGGAGCAATCCGAACGGCTTATTTTTGCATATTAATTTGATATATAAGCTAACGTCATCTAGCTATTAAGCCTTGCTTCCTGGACTATATTTACACAGTCTTTAAGGGAGAGTCAAAAAGCAGATGACTATTTTTTACCCTTATTGGGATTTTGATTTTTAATCTGTGTTTCTGTATCTGAATTTTTTTCTTTTTCGGTATTCTTTTCCTTGATTTCTGTTTCTGAACTTGGCTTATTTCCCTGATTATCTTTTTGTTCTTTTACTTGCGTTTGTGTATAAGAATTTTTTTCTTTATTGGCAATTTTATTTTTAATTTGCGTTTCTGTGCCCGAATTCATTTCCTGTTCAGAGTTCTGCTCGGTATTTATTTCGGTGATTTGAGTATCAGCAGGGATGGTGGTTTCCTGAGTTGTTGATTGTTCATTTTTCTTCTTATTATCAGGAATGCTCTTTTCAGCCTTTTTATTTTCTTTTGTCTGAGCCATAATTTCTTTGACCGGTTTATTCAGCCATTCATTCATGTCAATGCTGTCAGGATTTTCCGAGCTTTCCTTGAGTTTTTCCACAAGATTAAGCTTACCGGGTGTTACGCCGAGTTCGCGTGCTTCGTCAACACGTTTTTTGCCGACTGCTTCTGCCGTAACAGTAACTTCGGTGCTGTTTTCTTCACAAGCTTCTGTTGCAGTATCTTCAAGTTCCTGCGTAAGCTCGTCAGCTTTATCCATATCTTCTGATGAAGCTGCTATTACAATTCCTGCATCGTCCGATTCAAGATAACCTTCCTTTGAAATTTCTTCAACAATTAAATTCACAGCGTCAGCAATATTTTTATTTTTAAGATTGTCAATGCTAATTTCATTGATTATCTCTGTTCCGTCGTCATTTACGCCTGTTACTTTTATAACCCTGTCAAATACATTCACAGAAAATTCAATAGAAGGATTTACATCAAGGCTCACATACGATGACGGTGTATAGTATGCAAAAACACTGCTTCCCGAAATTAGAAGAAAACACGCTGCAGCCGCAAAAGCCGCTACTTTTTTAAAATTTGAATTAATTTTCATAAAATTTACCTCCTGGCCCAATTCATAACTTTTGTTTTTAATCTTAATTATGCGTCCGTCATCAAAAAGTACAACTGCCATTTTCCCGCGAATTTCTGTTATAACTGCTTTCATATTATCGGCCGTCCTTTCTGATGAATAATAAATATTCGGCTAAATAAGGATACTCTCCGGAAAGTATCTCT
The DNA here is from genome assembly GCA_035352975.1 of Oscillospiraceae bacterium. Lineage (GTDB taxonomy): Bacteria > Bacillota > Clostridia > Oscillospirales > Ruminococcaceae > DAOPYP01. The sequence goes on along the minus strand of DAOPYP010000012.1, from coordinate 19,527 downwards.
GTTGCCGCTATTATATATTTACGATGGCGTTCAATTATTTTTCGGGGTAGGAATGTATTTTCCTGAATTTTTTTATGGGAAGTTGTTTAGTGATTTTAATTTCATCAAATATTGCTTTATTGTCAAGAATAAATAAAACAGCCTGTCTGCACGAGGCTTTGGTTTTAAAGGATTTTGGGGAGCAGTATGTAAGGTCATAAAAAGAAAAACCATACTCTTTGAATATCTCTGTTATTGCTTCAATTTCATATTTTATCGGATTATCTTCATAAACGGCTATTTTTTTTGAAACGGCAATTCTAACGGAAAGCTCGTCATCATCTTCATCGCTGTCAGATTCAAAGACATTCGGATTAACCAAATATTCAATTTTTTTCTGTTGTTCTGATCTGTAATAATCGATAAGGCGGTTTTTAATTATGGTTTCCGCATATTTAAGAAAATTACCCTTATCCTTTGAATAGGTTTTAACAGCGTCACAAAATGCAATCTGAGCAATCGACCATTCGTCGTCATTATTTGAAACAAATTTTTTTGTTGCCTTAAACGCACATCTAATAATAAAATATTTCTGACTTTTTATAAAATCCGATAAAAAATCAAAATTATTTGCGGCTTTAATAGCTGCTTCATCAATGTTTTTCATTTTCGCTGTCCTTTCTATAATTATAGCAATCAAAAAGTAAAACCCTCTTAAACTATGATGTTTAAGAGGATTTCGTCTGTACTATGTCATAAAATCTGGTGGAGGCGACGAGAGTCGAACTCGTGTCCGAAAACCCATCCATACAACTTTCTACGAGTGTAGTTTATCATTTAACATTCCCTCTTCTGACCGCCGAAAAACAGGCTGACAGATTCAGTAGTCCGCAATACATCAGTCGGGCGCGGACTCTCCCGAAAGACGTTCACCACTAATCGACGCCTAAACTCAAGCCGTGGTAATCAAGAGCAAGACGACAGGCTGATTAAGCAGCCTGTAATTCTAAATTGTTATTTCTAGCGTTTATATTTAAACGTACACCTTTATTAAGAGTTGGTGCGTCCTCTACTCGCTTATCATACTTCAAAATCCCCGTCGAAACCTTTACGCCCCCATATTTAAAAGAAAAATTCTTTTAAGTCTGTAATTATTCGGAATCAGCTTCGCCTTCATCGTGAATATCATGAAGAATAGCGTCAATTCCTAAAAATAATGCGTCACTTACCACTTCGGCATATTTGGTATAATTTTCGTCATTTGCAATAATATGATCCAGTATGTTTTTGAAATTCCCTTCAACAATTGCAGTAACAGCAGGCAAATTTTCTCCGCCATCTTTAATTTTAACGACCTGATCAACAATTAAAATTTTATTTTCAGCCATTTTCTTCTCCTTTTATCTGTTCTGTGATTTCATTGTCCTGTCAATTTCACGGATTGCATCGCGTCTTGCGGCATCATCGCGCTTGTCATGAAGCTTTTTACCTTTGCAAAGTCCAAGCTGAAGCTTTACTCTTGACCCTTTAAAATATATCGAAAGGGGGATAAGGGTAAGCCCCTCCTGCTTGATTTTCCCGAAAAGGCGGTTGATTTCGCCCCTGTGCATTAAAAGCCGTCTTACTCTCAGCGGGTCTTTGTTAAATATATTCCCTTTTTCGTAAGGAGAAATGTGCATTCCCTTGACATAAAGCTCGCCTTTATCAATCGAACACCAGCCGTCTTTAAGATTAACCCCTCCGCTGCGGATAGATTTCACTTCAGTACCGACAAGTTCAATGCCTGTTTCAAAGCTCTCAATAACAAAATATTCGTGTCTAGCCGCACGGTTTTCGGAAATTGTTTTTAAATTTTCTTTTGACAAGCTTTGTCACCTCACTTATTTCGCCGGTAGGATATTTAATTATAACATTTTAAATTGATTTGTCAAGGCGAATTACAGTGAAATTACTGCCAGTCGGTGTTTTTCTTCTGCTGTGCAAAGACCTGAATGAAATAATATGCTCCGTTGTCAGCAACAGAAACACCAATGCCGACATGAGTATACCTGCTCATTAGCATATTGTCCTTGTGTCCCTGTGATTTCATCCATGTCCCGACAATAAATTCCGCTGTCGGTTCAGTAGAACAGTATGCGGCATTTTCGCCCCACCATGAGCATTTTGCCTTTAAATTCAGTTCGTCAAGAACAGTGTCACACGGTCTCCCGTCAGGACGTTTGTGTTCAAGCGTTTTGTTTTTTGAGCATTCGTCCGCTCTTATCTGAGCGGCATTTGACAGCAAAGTATAGCTTTTAAATTCGGTAACCCCCGCTTTTTTTCGTTCTTCATTCGTCAATCGAAAGATTTCATCAGCAAGCGGCTTTAATTTTTCGGGAGTAATAAGCTTGACTTCTGTTTTAGCTGTTGTTACGGCGGTTGTCGTTACGGGTGCAGATGTTGCTGCTGGTACGGCTGTTGTCACGGGCGCAGCTGTCGTTGTTGTCACTGGTACAATTGTCGTTGATGTAACCATGGCAGCTTTAACCGGCTGTATTGTTGTTAAAGGAACGGAAGTGGTTGTATTTATTTCAGAAATAATTGTCACAGGCGAAGTTGTGGCGATAGATGACGTTTCCGGCTCGGATACAGCGATTGTTGTTTCTGAGAATTCAAGAGTTTGTGTTAAAGATTCGGAAGAAATCTGAGTATCAGAATCTGAAATTTTGTTTTCATCGGAAGATAAACTCATGCTTTGCGTGCAGGAAGTCGAAGTGGCAATAAAAATAAGACATATTGCTATAAAAATCACAATTTTTCTCATAATAAAACTCCCAATTAATCAATAAATTAATTATACAGAAAAAAATTAATAAACGCAACACTTTGGTATTTTTAAAATCATATAACAAACAAATAACTTAAACTTGCACAATAAATAAAAACATGATATAATAAATCATTAATGTATTATGGGATAGGCATATACGTTTTAAGTGAGGCTTGATATGAGAATTATAGGCATAGATCCAGGCTATGCGATAGTCGGATTCGGCATAGTCGAATACTCCGGCTCGTCCTTTAAAACGGTGGAATACGGGGCGATAACAACTCCATCGGGAATGGATTTCAATGAGCGCCTTAAAGTTATTTATCAGGATCTTTCATTTGTTCTTGATAAATATAAACCCGACAGTATGGCAATTGAAAAGCTTTTCTTTAACACAAATCAGAAAACGGGAATTGACGTCGCACAGGCAAGGGGAGTAATTCTCCTTTGCGCAACCATGAGAAATATCGAGATAAGGGAATACACCCCGCTTCAGGTGAAACAATCGGTAGTCGGATACGGAAAAGCCGAAAAAAAACAGGTTATGGAAATGACGAGGAGAATTCTCGGACTTGAATCTGTTCCGAAACCTGATGATACCGCAGATGCCCTTGCGATAGCAATCTGCCACGGACACTGCGCACACTCGTCAAGGCTTTTAAGCATTAAATAAAGGACTGAAATTTTATGATTTACAGTGTAAACGGGAAACTTATACATACCGAGCCGTCCTTGGCTGTAATTGAATGCGGCGGCGTGGGATATGCCTGCCGGACGACATATTCGACTCTTTCCAAAATAGGCGGGATAGGGAACAATGTTATGCTTCTCACCTATTTATATGTACGTGAGGATAATGTCGAGCTTTTTGGATTTTATGATTCACAGGAGCTTAACTGTTTTAAAATGCTTCTTTCCGTTTCGGGAGTTGGTCCGAAAGCGGGACTTGCAATTTTAAGCGATACTACGCCGGAAAGATTTGCTTTGTCAATTGCAACAGGTGACAGTAAGGCATTTACAAAAACAAAGGGAATAGGTCCTAAGCTTGCACAGCGTATAGTGCTTGAGCTTAAAGATAAAATTACAAAGGAACAGATTTCTTCCGATGCCGCTCAAATTGATTTTGAACCGATTATTTCGGGTGGGAACACGGGAGAGGCGGTTTCCGCACTCGTGGTTCTCGGCTATACCCATTCGGAAGCAGCAATGGTTATATCAAAGCTTGACGGTAGTCTTTCTGTACCTGAGCTTATACGTCTTGCACTTAAAGAAATAGGGAAAATGAAAGTTTAACAAGTTTTATTAATATATTTTTAGGAGGATTTTTTAAATGACAGAGAATAATAAGCTTGAGGAACTGCTTGAGCAGTCACTCAAAGACCCTTCAAAGCGTGCGGAATTTGTAACGGAGCTTTTAGGCTCAACGGTTTATGTTGTCGGAAAACAGGAAATGAGGGAAAATCCGGAGGGGAATACTGTTCCGGCCGTAAAGCTTCTTCATATAACAAATAAAGACGGCGAATATGCAGTTCCGTTTTTTACAAGCAGAAGAATGCTTGATACCTTTGCACCGGGAACACCGTTTGTACTTGAAACAATGGGATTTGATTTTTTTGAATCTGTTCAGAGATCGGACGCTGTATTAAATCCAAACACAAAAATTGCAAGAGCGTTTAAAAAGGAAGAAGTAAAATTTATTCTTGGCTTAAAGGACCTTGCTTCTGCTGGTGTGGATGTTTCAAGAGGCTCAAAAGTCAGCGTAAATGTCCTTAAAAATTTTCCTAAGGAGCTAGCAAATATTCTTGCGGATTTTTTTGCAGCAAAGGACAATGTAAAAAAAGCTTATCTTTCTGAAATCAAGTATGAAAATCAGGAGGCTCATCCGCTTGTAATAGTTGATTTTGATGGAGATAAAAATGTTCTTTTTCCTGAAATAGGAGCTGTTACTGAAGAATATTTAAAGAGTATTAACGGATTTATTGATATTATTTCTTATGATGACGAAGGAATAAGCGGGAAAATGCTTGAAAAGGCAACGCCGATTTATTATCAGCATAAAGTACCTGTAGAAGAATAAATATATAATCAGGGAGGAGGAGAAAATATGCTTGAAACCGGTGATTTTGATTATGAAAATCGTATGATTGCGCCCGAATTCACACAGGCAGACAGCGATATAGATTTCTCTCTCCGCCCGAAAACGCTTAACGAATATATAGGGCAGGACAAGGTAAAGGAAAATCTTTCGATATTTATCGAGGCGGCAAAAAAACGTCAGGAGCCGCTTGACCATGTGCTTTTATACGGCCCTCCGGGACTTGGGAAAACCACTCTTTCGGCGATAATTGCTCACGAAATGGGAGTGAATATCCGCATAACGTCAGGACCTGCAATAGAAAAGCCGGGGGATTTGGCGGCACTCCTCACAAATCTTTCCGAAAACGACGTGCTTTTTATAGATGAAATACATCGTCTTTCCCGTGCGATTGAGGAAGTTCTTTACCCAGCACTTGAGGATTATGCGCTTGATATTATAATCGGAAAGGGACCGTCAGCGCGATCAATTAGAATTGATCTTCCGAAATTCACTCTTGTCGGGGCAACCACAAGGGCGGGACAGCTTACATCTCCTCTTCGCGACCGTTTCGGAATGGTAATGAGGCTTGAACTTTATACCCATGAGCAGCTTTGCGATATTATCATGCGAAGTGCTGTTATACTCGGAATTGCCTGTGACAGTGACGGCGCTTTTGAGCTTGCGAAGCGTTCGAGAGGGACTCCGCGAATTGCAAACCGACTTTTAAAGCGTGTCCGTGATTTCGCCGAGGTAATGGGAAACGGGCGTATAACCTCGGAAATTGCAGAAATTGCTCTTGACAGGCTTGAAATTGACACTTTAGGTCTTGATACGCTTGACAAGAGAATGCTTAATATGATAATTAAAGGCTATAACGGCGGCCCTGTCGGACTTGAAACGCTTGCCTCCGCAATAGGTGAAGAGGCGGTTACTCTTGAGGACGTATGCGAGCCGTATCTGATGCAGCTAGGCTTTCTTTCGAGAACTCCGCGCGGACGTTGTGCGACCCGTCTTGCATATGAGCATATGGGAATAAAACAGGAAAATACGGATAACGGACAGCAGAGCTTAGTATAACGGATGGTGAAATTATGAGAAGAAAAGACCGTGAAATCACGGATATAAATGAAATCATCGGAATAATGAAAAAATGCGGTGTGTGCAGGCTTGCGCTTTTTGATGAAGAATATCCTTATATTGTCCCTCTTAATTTTGGGATGTCGGCTCAAAATGAAAAGATATGTCTTTATTTTCACGGCGCGTCGTCGGGCAAAAAGCTTGATTTAATAAAAAAATGCAAAAAAGCTTCATTTGAAATGGACTGCGGGCATAATCTCATAACGGGAGAAAGAGCCTGTGATTATACTATGGAATATGAAAGCGTATGCGGAAGCGGAACTGTTGAAATTCTGAATGATTTCGAAAAAATTGCCGCGCTGACTTTTTTAATGAATCAGTATGATAAAAAAGAAAGTCATGAATTTGATGAAAACGAAATTAAAGCCGTTACGGTTTTTAAGCTTAACGTAGAGAATATTACCGGCAAAAGACTGATCTATAAAAAATAACGAACATTTTTGAAGGAGAAAATCATAATGGCAAGACTTTTCGGAACAGACGGTGCAAGGGGAGTGGCGATTACCGAGCTAACCTGTGAAATGGCGATGCAGATAGGCCGTGCGGCTGCACTTGTTCTTACAAAAAAGATGTCGCATAAGCCAAGGATTTTTATAGGAAAAGACACAAGAATTTCATCGGATATTTTAGAGGCGGCTCTTTGTGCCGGAATTTGTTCGGTCGGTGCAGATGCGCATATTCTCGGAGTTGTTCCTACTCCTGCCGTTGCTATGCTTGTCAGAAAATATAATGCCGATGCGGGTGTAATGATTTCCGCTTCACATAACAGCGTAGAATTCAACGGAATAAAGCTTTTTTCAAATACGGGCTATAAGCTTTCCGATGAAATTGAAGAGGAAATAGAAGCACTTATTCTCGATAATCCCGAAGATATTGCTTTAAAAAGCGGCACGGATTTAGGGCATATTACATATGATAAAAACGCCGTATGGGATTATGTAAGATACGTTATGAAAACAATTCCCGGGGATTTAAACGGCATAAGAGTTGCAATAGACTGTGCAAACGGGAGCGCTTCCTCAACTGCCGAAAAGCTTTTCAGCGGACTTGGTGCAACCTGTTATCTTATGAACTGCAATCCCGACGGGACAAATATAAATGAAAAATGCGGCTCGACACACATCGATATGCTTATGAAATTTGTCAGGGAGCAGAAATGCCATGTCGGAGTTGCTTTTGACGGTGATGCGGACAGATGTCTTGCGGTTGACGAAAACGGATTGCTGGTTGACGGGGATAAAATGATAGCGATTTTCGCACAATATATGAATAATAAAGGTATGTTAAGAAACCGCACAGCTGTTGTTACCGTAATGACAAATCTAGGTTTCACTCATTTTTGTCAGGAAAATGCAGTTAAAATGGAGATAACCAAGGTCGGAGACAGATATGTTCTTGAAAAAATGCTTGACGGCGGATATAATCTCGGGGGCGAACAGTCCGGTCATATTATTTTCCTCGACGATGCGACGACTGGTGACGGACAGCTTTGTGCCGTTAAGCTTTTGAGTATACTCGCGGAATCGGGCAAGAAAATGTCTGAGCTTTCGGCGGTTATGGAGCGTTATCCGCAGGTAATGGTGAATGTGAAAATATCCTCCGAATGGAAAAATGTTTGGGCAAATGATGTCGAGATCAAAAATGTAATAGCAAGACATCAGGAAAATCTCGGGAACGACGGAAGAATACTGGTCCGTGAAAGCGGAACAGAGCCTCTCGTCAGAGTAATGGTTGAAGGCAAAAACTTCGAGGTCATAAATGATATTGCCATTGCAATAGCTGAGAAAATTAAGGAACGCTGTCCTAAGGCGTAATTTTAAATAAAGGAATTGAAAAAATGAGAGTTGCTGACGGCTGGAAGGATTACAAGTTAATAGATACGTCAAACGGCGAAAAGCTCGAGGTATGGAAGGATATAGTGCTTATCCGTCCAGACCCGCAGATAATCTGGAAAACGAGCCGAAAGTCGCCGTTATGGAACAATGCTCACGGGCATTATCAGCGTTCCTCTTCCGGCGGCGGAAGCTGGGAATTTAAAAAGAAAATCCCTGAAAGCTGGGGAATCAGCTATAATAAGCTTACTTTCAACATTAAGCCGACAGGCTTCAAGCATACGGGTTTGTTCCCCGAACAGGCGGTAAACTGGGAATGGATGAAAAATAAAATCGAGTCGGCAAATAGACCTGTTAATGTTCTCAATCTTTTTGCATATACCGGCGGGGCAACGCTTGCCTGTGCCGAAGCGGGTGCAAACGTATGTCATGTTGACGCGTCAAAGGGTATGGTTCAGTGGGCAAGAGAAAATGCAGCATCCTCTCACCTTGACGACAAGCCTGTCCGTTGGATTGTTGATGATTGTGAGAAGTTCGTTTCAAGGGAAATACGAAGAGGAAAGAGCTATGACGCGGTAATAATGGACCCTCCGTCATACGGCAGAGGACCGAACGGCGAGGTATGGAAGCTTGAGGACAGTATTTTTGACCTTGTTGAGCTTTGCTCAAAGGTTTTGTCCGACGACCCGCTGTTTTTCCTTTTAAATAGTTATACAACGGGACTTTCGCCGTCCGTTATGGCATATATTCTCGGTGAAACTGTCGGCTCAAAATACGGCGGAAAGGTATCCGCCGATGAAATAGGACTTCATTGTGAAAAAAGCGGGCTAATTTTACCCTGTGGCTCGACGGCAATCTGGGAAAATGACTGAAAAGGAGCGATTTTATGAAGCTTTATATCAAACAGCGCATTTTTACGCTTACAGACAAATACAATATCTTTGATGATTTTGGCAATACCGTATTTACGGTTGAAAAACAGTTTTTTTCTTTCCCGGGAAAATTTTATTTAAGAGATCAAAATGACGCTGAATTGTTTGAAATCCGAAAGAACTTCACACTTTTTCTTTCAAGCTATGAAATTCATAAAGATAATCTTATAGCTGCAAAGGTACAAAAAGAGCTGACTTTATTTAAAGCTAAATTCTCGGTTGAAAGCTCATACGGGAACTTTCAGATAGACGGCGATATTTTCAGTTGGGATTTTGAAATTAAAAAAGACGGGTTACCTATGGGTTCGGTACATAAAGAAATTCTTTCATGGGGCGACAGCTATGTTCTTAACATTTATGACGATGAAAACGCAGGATTTTTCTGTGCCCTTGTAATTGCGATAGATAACTGTCTTCACAATGAAAACAATAACTGAGTTTGATTTTTGAAAGGGAATAAAATGCCGGAAGATATAATAGTTTCAGACGGGATAAGGTTTCATTATTCAAATGAATTTGAAGAAAATCCTAAACCTCCCAAAGAGATTTTAAAGGGAGTGTCCTTAAATATCAAAAAGGGTGAATTTCTTGCCGTTTTGGGACATAATGGTTCGGGAAAATCCACGATAGCAAAGCATATGAATGCAATTTTAATTCCTGATGAGGGTAATATGCTCATTGAGGGAATGAATACAAGAGATGACGAAAAGCTTCTTGATATTAGGCAAAAGGTTGGAATGGTATTTCAGAACCCCGACAATCAGATTGTTGCGACAATCGTTGAAGAGGACGTTGCTTTTGCCCTTGAAAATATGGGAGTTGACCCTGCTGAAATGCGGGTAAGAGTTGACGAGGCACTGAAGTCCGTCGGAATGTACGATTATCGGAATCATGCTCCGCATCAGCTTTCAGGCGGACAAAAACAGCGTGTCGCTATTGCGGGAATTATTGCAATGCGCCCCGACTGCATAGTCCTTGACGAGCCGACGGCAATGCTTGACCCGAGAGGGCGCAAAGAGGTGCTGAAAACAATAAGGCAGCTCAATAAAGACTTTGGGATTACAATAGTGCTTATAACTCATTATATGGACGAGGCGGCAAAGGCTGACAGAATTGTCGTTATGGACGAGGGACAGATAATTTTTGATGATATTCCGAGAAATGTTTTTTCTCACGTTGAGGAGCTTAAAGATGTGGGACTTGATGTTCCACAGGTAACAGAGCTTGTTTATGAGCTGAGAAAAAGCGGACTTGATATAAACCAGGATATAATAACAGAAGAGGAATGTACGGAGGCTTTATTAAAGCTTCTCGAAAAAGTAGAATAAAATCGGAGGAAACTCGGTTGGCAATTATTAAAACGGAAGACTTGACCTATGTATATAGCGCAGGTACACCATTTCAGAAAACAGCTGTCGACAGCGTAAATCTTGAAATAGAACAGGGCGAGCTAGTCGGTATTATAGGACATACCGGCTCAGGGAAGTCTACGCTTATCCAGCATCTAAACGGTCTTTTAAAGCCGACAACAGGTAAAATTTATATAGACGGACAGGACATTTGGGCGGACAAACAGACCACTATAAACACACGTTTTAAGGTAGGGCTTGTTTTTCAGTACCCCGAATATCAGATTTTTGAGGAAACAGTTTATAAGGATATTGCTTTCGGTCCGAAGAATATGAAGCTTCCCGAGGACGAAATTGACAGAAGAATAAAGGAAACGGCACGTCTTGTTGGACTAAAGGAGGAAACTCTTTCAAAATCACCGTTTGAGCTTTCGGGAGGACAGAAAAGGCGTGTGGCTATTGCGGGAGTAATGGCTATGGAGCCACAGGTGCTAATACTGGACGAGCCTACCGCTGGACTAGACCCAAAGGGAAGAGATAAAATTCTCGGAAGAATAAAGGAATACCATCAGGAAAAAAATACGACGGTTCTTCTTGTTTCACATAGTATGGAGGATGTCGCAAAGCTTGCCACAAAAATACTTGTTATGAATAAGTCAAAGGTATTTTGCTATGACGAGCCGCCTGCAGTTTTCAGCCGTGCGGATGAAATAACTGCAATGGGACTTGACGTTCCGCAGATTACTAAGGTGTTTAATACGCTTAAACAAAAGGGATATAAAATTGCCGACGACGTTTATACCGTTGAGTATGCAAAGAGAAAATTCCTCCGCTATCTTGAAGACAAGGGGGGAGAATAATGCTTAAGGATATAACAATCGGTCAGTATTTTCCCGGCAATTCAGTTATTCACCGCCTTGACCCGCGCTTTAAAATAATAATCACGGCAATTTATATAACAATGCTTTTTTGTGCATCTGAAATAATAGGCTTAAGCATAGGAGTCGCATTTGTCATATTTGTGCTTATGCTTTCGGAAATCCCCGCAAAAATGATGATTAAGGGTATTAAGCCGATAGTTCCAGTTATTATTTTCACATCAGTTTTAAATTTGTTTTTTATTGACGGCTCGGTGATTTTTAAGTGGTGGATAATAAAAATTACTCTCGAGGGAGTTCAGACATCGGTATTTATGGTTATCAGAGTAATCTGTCTTATTGCGGGAACCTCGCTTTTAACCTATACGACTTCACCGATTACACTGACAGATGCAATTGAAAGGCTTATGTCACCACTAAAAAGAATAAAAGTGCCGGTTCACGAGCTTGCCATGATGATGACAATTGCACTGAGATTTATCCCCACTCTTATCGAAGAAACTGACAAGATTATGTCCGCACAGAAAGCAAGGGGAGCGGACTTGGAAACAGGCGGACTTGTTCAGCGTGCAAAGGCACTTGTGCCTATACTTATTCCGCTTTTTGTTTCGGCTTTCCGCCGTGCGGAGGAGCTTGCTCTTGCTATGGAATGCAGATGTTATCACGGGGGCGAGGGCAGAACCCGCTTAAAGCAGCTTAAATCAAGCGGAAGAGATTATATAGCACTTGGAATAACAATGTTGTTTCTTGATGCGGTTATTGCAATTAATTGTTTTATATAGGACAGGACTATGAGAAATTTAAAGGTTATGATGGCTTACAGAGGCACTAACTATCACGGCTTTCAAAGACAGGATAATGCCGTTACAGTACAGCAAAAGGTTGAAGAATGTCTTTCAAAAATAGTTGATACCCCGACGGTGATATACGGCTGTTCAAGGACGGATACGGGAGTGCACGCAAACCGCTATTGCTTCAGCTTTATGACGGATAAAAATATTGCCCTTAATGGAATAGTCAGGGGAATGAATGCAAATCTTCCACGTGATATATCCATTCTTTCGTGTGAAGAGGCAGACGAAAACTTTCATGCGAGGTATTCCTGCAAAGGGAAGGAATATCTTTATAAGATTCACAATTCCGAAAGTCCTGATCCTTTTGCCGAGGACCTCGCATTCCATTACCGCCGGCCGCTTGATATAGGACTAATAACCGAAGCCTCAAGGCATTATATAGGTACCCATGATTTTAAATCCTTTTGTTCAAGCGGCTCCGACAAAGTTAATACCGTAAGGACAATATACGACTTTAAAATAATCAAGGAAGAAAATAATGTATCTATTCTTGTAAATGGCGACGGTTTCCTGTATAATATGGTAAGAATTATGGTGGGGACATTGCTTTATATTAATGAGGGCAAGCTTGAACCGATGGACATTAAAAAAATACTAGATTCAAAGGACAGAAAAACAGCGGGGAGAACCGCACAGCCTCACGGTTTATATCTTAACAGGGTATTTTACGATTCACTCTGACTTTAAAGGGGGGAGAATTTTGGCACAGGAGTTTGACCTTAAAGGACTTCAAAAACAGCGTCGTGCAAAAAAAAGAAAAAGATTTTTTAAAAAGCTTATTGTTGTTCTTATTATTATATCTGTCGGTGCAATTTTATATTATACAAGGGATAACTGGCTTCCGTTCTTTGACGGAATTGCGACAAAATATCTCACCGCCACACAAAATGACGGAGAGCTTGCTGAGGGGAAGTTCCCGCTGAAAATTTCAGGCGGCTCAGATTATCAAATAGGCACGCTTGAAAATTATTTCTCGGTCGTTGATGATACTCATTTTTACATATATACCTCGGACGGCAAACTTACTCTTGATAAACAGCATAATTACTCAAACCCCGTTTTAAGGACAAACAGTAAAAAAGCTCTCATTTATGATCTGGGCGGGAAAAAATTAAGCCTTGAAAGCAAGTATAAAAATATATATACAAAAACGCTTGATGATAATATACTTTTTGCACGACTCAGCTCCGACGATAAAGCGGCGGTGATTACAACCTCGGATAAATTCCTCTGCGTTATGACAATATATGACAGCTCAGGAGAGGCAATATATACATGGAAATGTACCGAGGGGCGCATTATCGACGTTGATTTTACAAATTCAAATGAGGGATGTATTGTAACAACGATTGACGCAAACGGCGGTCAGATGATTTCAAACGTCCATAAATTCATTTTTACAAGCGATAAAAAAGTTTGGACCTCACAGAATGCCGATACACTGGCGATTTCATCATATATTTTAAACAATGGGAATATAGCTGTAATCGGTGACACAAAATGTGCGTATTATTCAAAGGACGGAACATATATCGGAAGCTATACATATAAAGACGAGCTTGTGGATTACAGCTGTTCCGATACAGCCGCGGCTTTACTTTTCAGAAATGAAGAGAGAAGAAAATCAAATGCGGTTATTATAAATGATATTGTAAATGATATAAAGGAAATTGAAATTCAGGATAATGCAAAATGTCTTAATACTGAAAGAGATAGTATTTTTATTCTGACAGACAGTGAAATTCAGGAATATTCAAATATAGGTACAAAACTGACGTCTGTTCCTGTCAAGGACGATTATTATGATATTCATAAGCTTGGTCAGCATATTTATTTATTGGGTGATGCTGAAATAGACAGGATTGATTTTTTAGGATAATGTGATATTATTAATTTTACGAAAAGAGGTTGCTTTTTTGAACAATAATTATTCATGGTTTTTTGATGTGTTTACGGCTGCAATTCTGCTTTTTTATCTATATACGGGAGGAAAACGCGGATTTGTAAAATCAATATTATTTATAGCCGGGTATCTTGTTTCTTTTGTTCTTGCGTTTTTTATAAGCAACTCAGCATCACCCGTTATATATGATGATTTTATAAAGCCTAAGGTTATTTCAACCGTTGAAAAAGAGCTTGATCAGATGGATATTACTTCCGAAATACAACGTACCCTTAACAATACTTTCGGGAAATATGGGGTTTCACTTAAAAAAGAGGACGTGAATAAAATTATTTCTTCTGATTCAAGTGATATCGGAACAACTCTCAGCAAATTCATCAACAGCAATTTCAGAGATGCGAATGTTGATGCAAATGCAATTAACGACGATATAAAGAATATTTTCAGCAGCAGTGTCCTTGATAAATTCCTGCCGTCAATGCCGGGGTATATGCAGGGAACAGTGGATAATTATATTTCACAAAGCAGCAATAATATGAATGAAACTCTCAAAGTTCTTACAGGAACAAAGCAAGAAGCGGCATCCTATATTGAAGAACATATGATAAGAAGCAATGTTCTTTCAATTGTGAAAATAATCGTATTTATTGTTGTATTTTCTTTATCTCTGCTGATATTTAAACTACTGTCAAGACTGATGTCGTTTATAAACAAAATACCGCTTGTCGGACCGATGAATACATTTTTGGGAATGATAGTCGGAATTATTCAGGGACTTTTGGCTATATATATTATCGCTTTGATAATTCATGTGCTGATAGCTCTTTCAGGCGGAGAAATGCTTGTGTTCAATACAAAAACAATTGAAAATACAATTTTGTTCAAACGTATTTATGATTTTAATATTTTATTGCTGTGAAAGCGTATACAAGGTTTGTTTTAGATAATCCATAAAGCGGCACAGTCGCAATTAATAATGGGAGGGCACACTTTTATGATGATGTGTACCAGATGTAAAAAAAGGCCTGCTGTGGTGTTTATAACCGCAATACAGGGCGAAGAAAAAAAGAACGAGGGGCTTTGTCTTGTCTGTGCTAAAGAAATGGGAATTCCTCAGGTCAGCGAATATATGGAGCAGATGGGCATAACCGATGAGGACCTTGATGATTTTTCAAATCAGATAATGGATTTTGATGACGGCGAAAATTTTGAAATGGGCGGCTCGGGAACACTCCCCGCATTCATTCAGAATATCCTTACAAATAGCAGCGAAGAATTACCTGCGGACATTTTACCTAATCCAAAGGATAAGGAAAAAAATAAGCAGGATAAAAAGAAACGTTCTGAAAAAGAAAAGGAAAAGAAATATAAATTTCTTGATACCTACTGCACAAACCTTACAAAGCGTGCGAAGAACAATGAAATAGACCGCATTATCGGAAGAGATAAGGAGATTTCAAGAGTAATTCAGATTCTTTCAAGAAGGACAAAAAATAATCCATGCCTTATCGGTGAGCCGGGTGTCGGCAAAACCGCAATTGCCGAGGGAATTGCACAAAAAATTGCTGAGGGGAACGTTCCTTTTCACATTGCGGATAAAGAGCTTTATCTTCTTGACCTTACCGCGCTTGTTGCCGGAACACAGTTCAGGGGTCAGTTTGAAAGCCGTGTAAAAGGTCTTATTGATGAAGTCAAGGCGGCGGGGAATATCATTCTTTTTATTGACGAGGTGCATAATCTTGTCGGTACTGGGGATTCCGAGGGCTCAATGAATGCAGCAAATATACTGAAGCCTGCCCTTTCAAGGGGGGAGGTTCAGGTTATCGGGGCAACCACTTTTAAGGAATACAGAAAATATATTGAAAAAGACAGCGCTCTTGAAAGGCGTTTTCAGCCTGTAACGGTAACAGAACCGACTCTTGAGGATACCGTCAGCGTTCTTATGGGAATAAGAGAATATTATGAAAAGCATCACAAGGTTCATGTTTCAGACCAGACGATAAGAAACTGCGCCGTGTTATCAGAAAGATATATAAACGACAGATTTCTCCCCGATAAGGCGATAGACCTACTTGACGAAGCGTGCGCCTGCGCAAGTATCAGAAGTCCTGAGCTTGCCGAATTTGACAAGCTTAATTCCGAGCTGAAAAAACAGGTTGACCTTGAAAAGGAAATAAGTGAGTCCGAACAGCCCGATTTTGAAAAGCTTGCTACGGTAAAAGCTGATATTATTCGCATTAAAGATAGACTTATCGAGGTTGAAAAATTCGTTTCAAATATAATGGTTCAGGAAGAAGATTTGTCCAAGGTTATTGAGCTATGGACGGGAATTCCCGCTAATAAGATTATGGAGAGCGAATTCAAGAAAATCGCCGACCTTGAAACAAACATTAAAGCCAAAATTATAGGACAGGACGAAGCGGTTGAGCTTGTCGCAAAGGCGATAAAACGCACAAGGGTTCAGCTTTCAAAGCGCCGCCGTCCTGCAAGCTTTATATTTGTAGGCCCAACCGGAGTAGGAAAAACCGAACTTGTAAAGGTACTTGCATCGGAGCTTTTTGACAGCGTAGATCCGCTTATCCGCCTTGATATGACCGAATATATGGAAAAGCACAGCGTTTCAAGAATAATCGGTTCTCCTCCGGGATATGTCGGCTATGACGATGCGGGACAGCTTACCGAAAAAGTCAGAAGAAAGCCTTATTCGGTAGTTTTGTTTGACGAAATTGAAAAGGCTCACCCCGATGTGATGAATATTCTTCTTCAGATTCTTGACGAGGGAAAGGTTAACGATGCACAGGGAAGAAGTGTAAGCTTTGAAAACACAGTCATAGCTATGACTTCAAATGCAGGCTCGACGGATAAATCAACTGGTGTCGGATTTAACAAGACAACGGGCGAAATATCCAAAGAAAAAGCCATGAAAGCACTCTCAGACTTTTTAAGACCGGAGTTTTTAAGCCGTATTGACGAGGTAGTGGTATTTAATCCGCTGACTAAGGAGAATTTCAAAAAAATTGCGGCGCTTATGCTTGACGAAATGAAAGAGCCGCTCCTTGAAAAGAATATCAAGCTTGAATATGACGAATCCGTGCTTGAAAAAATTTCCGAGGCATCATTTGGCGGGAAATACGGTGCAAGAGATATACGCAAATATATCAGAAAAAATATAGAAGATAAAATAGCTTCTGCTATAATTGAAAGCTCAAATAAAATTTCGCTTATAAAGCTAACGGCAGATGAAGAAATAAAAATTCACACGCTGTAATTAAAAAACCTCACTTACTAGATCTTAAGTGAGGTTTTTTAGATTGAAAAGTAATAACTGTTACAAATAGATTTCAAATAATAAAATGTGTTGAAATAATGTGCTTGATATTGTATAATTATATCATTGTAAAAAATGGCTGTGAACGGCCTATATAACAAATATGAGGTATTTATATGGAAATCTGTGCAATAATACCGTCACTTAATCCTGATGAAAAAATTCTTGAAGTTGTTAAAGGACTTAAAGAAAAGAATTTTTACAGGATTATTTTGGTTGACGACGGCAGCATTGATAAGCATTATTTTGATATTTTAAAAGCTGACTGCGATATATTAACGCATTATAAAAACCTCGGAAAAGGCCGTGCCATGAAAACGGCTTTCAATTATTATTTTAATGAATACAGCGACATCTGTAAGGGAGTTGTCGTTGTTGACGGGGATAATCAGCATCACCCCGACGATGTTGTGAATTGCTGCAATGAACTTTTGGGAAACCCCGAAAGTCTTGTTCTCGGTGTTAGGAATTTTGATGAAAAGAACGTCCCGAAGAGCAACAGAATGGGAAATAAAATTACCGCATGGGTATTCAAGACGCTTTGCGGCATTCAAATAAGCGACACACAGACTGGGTTAAGGGCAATCGGGAACAAAGCACTTCTGGATTTTATGGAGGTTAAGGGCGAACGCTTTGAGTATGAAACAAATATGCTCCTTGAAACCAAAAGGCTTGATATTCCGATTAATGAAGTTAACATCAGAACAATTTATATAGAAGAAAACAAAACGAGCCACTTTAATCCGCTTAAAGACGGCTGGAGCATTTATAAAGTCCTTGTTAAATTTATGTCATCGTCAATTGCATCAACTGTCATTGATTTTACCGTATTTGCATTGACGATTTTCGCTTTCGGATTTCTGCCTGAGCATATCAAACTTCTTATTGCAACTCTGACTTCAAGGGTCACGTCATCGGCTTTTAATTATTTTCTCAATCATAAAGTGGTATTCAAAAGCAAAGCCGGAATAAAAAGCAGCGTTATCAAATATTATACATTGTGTACCGTTCAGATGCTTTTATCTTATGCGGGCGTGTTTGCATTTACTTCATATTTGAACGTCAATGAACTGATTTCAAAAATAATAGTTGATTTCACTTTATTTTTAATAAGCTTTCAGATCCAGAGGGAATGGGTTTATAAAAAATCTAAAAAAATCGGGCGAGAGGGGAATATATGAGCAGCTATATTGAGCTTGAAAGTATAATGAATAAAAAGCACAAAAGCAGAGCGAGCCTTATAATCAGTCGCATATTTGCTTGTCTTGGTCTTTTTATTTTAAGCTTTCTTATTCTTTTTTTCGGTTCGACAACAATCATATGCAAAGGTCCGTCGCCCAAAGCGAGAGATTTATTTGTAAATACCGTTATGGAAACCAGTGCGGCTAAATTTCTTGCAAAAATTTATTTTTCTGATGAAGAAATTCAGAATATCATAAAGAAAAATTCTGCGGAACAACTTGACGAAATTACCGACGAAAATCTGATAGTTATTCCCGCTGAATTGGAAGTTGATAATGTTGCTAAGCCGCTTGAAATTATTGATATTTCAGGCTCTACATACAACGGGAAAATGATGATAGTCCTTGACCCGTCAAGAATTAAGGTTGCGACTCCTCCTGTTTTAGGCAACGAAGCTGAGGGAATGAGAATAAGCGATCTTGTCAAAAACGAAAATGCTATTGCCGGAATAAATGCGGGAGGCTTTAAGGACGAAAACGGAGTGGGAAGCGGGGGACAGCCGCTCGGAATAGTTATAAAAAACGGGAAGCTTGTTTCTGATGGGGGTACGTCATGCGTTATAGGCTTTGACGTAAATAACAAGCTTATCGTCGGTAATATGACAAGCGCACAGGCTGTGGAAAAAAATCTGCGTGATGCGGTATCATTTGGTCCTGTTTTTATCGTAAACGGAAAGAGAACAGAGGTTGCGGGCTGGGGCGGAGGATTAAATCCGAGAACCTGTATAGGTCAGCGCCAGGACGGAGCAGTGCTTCTTCTCACTATTGACGGACGTCAGGCAACAAGCCTCGGCGCAACGTATGGGGACTGTATAGACATTATGGAGGAATATGGCGCAATAAATGCCGCAAATCTCGACGGCGGCTCTTCAACCGTAATGTATTATAATGATAAGGTTATTAACGTCAGTGCATCGGTTTATGGACCTAGACAGCTTCCGACGGCATTTGTTGTTATGCCTGAATAAATTGGGGTAGGAGTTCTTTTATGCAGAAAAATTACAGGTACAGGCCAGGGTACAAAAAGAAAAGCGTTTTCTGGTCTGTCGTGATATGCGTTTTTACGATTATATTTATCGGCATTGTTTTGGTATGGAATTATCTTTGGAATTATCTTGTGGCTTATGAACAGCATAATCCAAGCTATACGGTGGAAAAATACCTTGATTTATACAGAAACGGGCAGCTTTCAAAGCTTTTTGAACTTG
>DAOPYP010000011.1:0-24936 GCA_035352975.1 Oscillospiraceae bacterium | reverse complement strand
ATGTATGTATGTATGTATGTATGTATGTATGTATGTATGTATGTATGTATGTATTATTTTCGCACATTCTCATAATTATGTCAACCCCTTATAGAACTTTTAATAATATTACCATTATATTTAAAATTTGTCAATAATATGTTGTCAATTAAGAAACAAGTCAAGGACTTTTTGGGGGAAATTAGGGTATTCAGTCAGAATGACACTTCTTATTTTCTCAAAATCCGAAGCTTTTAATTCATTAAAATTGCTGAAAGCGAAATCGCCTTTTGCAACATCGCCTATGGCAATATGACCGTTGGCATATCCGCCGAGCGCAATTTCAGAGGCTTTTGCAAATCCTCCCACCGAGAAAGCTCCTATCGACAAGCCGCCGACAGAAATTAAACCTATTGCAAGTCCTCCGAAAGCTAATGCACCGACGGAAACACCTCCGAATGAAATAAGTCCGAGAGATAATGCGCCGAGAGAAAGAAGTCCTAATGATAATACGCCCAGAGAAATAATCCCCGCCGAGCATATGCCGATAGAGATAATCCCGCTTGAAATATTCCCAATCGCAATAATTCCCTTTGCCTTGCGTACGCCGAAACCTATATTTATATGAACAAGCGGAAGACCGAAAAGAGTTTTTTTCGACTTATATTCATATTTTGGCTTTAAAACAAGTACCTTATCCGAAACTGTCCTTTCCTTTTCAGTGCTGTTCCCCACAAGCTCGTCTATTGAAATGCCGAAAAGTCTGCTCATTTCAATAAGCTTGTTCATTTCGGGAGTGGTCTGTCCAAGCTCCCACTTTGAAACCGTCTGTCTTGTTACATCGAGATTTTCGCCAAGCTCCTCCTGGGACCATCCTTTTTCTTTACGCAAACTGATAAGCTTTTCACTCAAATTCATAATCGTTTCCTCCATGCTTTTATGTTTTGATTTTAGCATAATGGCGATAAAAAAGCTACCAATCGAAGCTTGAAATTTGTCAACTAAAGTTAACATTGCCTGTTTTTGCACATTTTTCCTTTGCTTTGTTGAAATTCATATCTGTTTTGAGGTATAATTAACATATCAAATTTAAGGAGCAAAAAATGCTTACTCTAAATGATTCAATTAAATACTTAAAAGGCGTGGGAGAAAAAAGAGCGGATTATTTTAAAAAGCTTGATATTTTTACCCCGCTTGATTTATTATATCATTTTCCGCGGGATTATACGGACTATTCAAATCCTATTAAAATTGCGGATGCCGTTAGCGACGAATACAGCGTTATAAAGGGGACGCTTTTACAGAAAATGCGGGAGGCTAACATACGTCACGGGCTGACTATTTATAAAGCGATATTCAGCGACGGCGAAACGGATTTTACCGTTGTCTTTTACAATAACCGCTATGCCTTTGAGGCTTTAAAGGAAAATGAGGAATATTATCTCTACGGCAAGGTTACGGGAGGCTTTTTAAGGCGGGAAATTTCATCACCGAACGTCCTTAAAGGGAATACCGAGGAACTTTTCCAGCCTGTTTATCATCTCACGGAGGGGGTAACGGCGCAATTTATACAGAACTGTATAAAACAGGCGCTTTTAATAGCCGATAATGAGCTTTATGATTACGTCCCTAAGGAAATTCTTGAGGAGCATAATCTTTGTGTTCTCCCCTTTGCGTTAAGGAATATCCATTTCCCGAAGGATGAAAAGGCTCTTGAAATTTCAAGGAAAAGGCTTTCTTTTGACGAGCTTTTTCTTTTACAGCTCGGAATGCTTTATTTAAGGGGGAGAAACCGCGAGCTGTCAGGCTATCAGATGAAAGAAAAAAACATTTCACCGTTTGAAAAAAGTCTTCCGTTCAGTCTTACAAATGCACAGAAAAAATCAGTAAAAGAAATCATTTCTGATATGTGCAAAAACGTTCCGATGAACAGGCTTTTGCAGGGCGACGTCGGCTCGGGGAAAACCGCCGTTGCCGCCGCCGCATGCTATTTTTGTTATCTTAACGGCTGTCAGTCGGCACTTATGGCTCCGACAGAAATACTTGCCGTTCAGCATTACAATACGCTGAAAGTGTTTCTTGAGCCGTTGGGCGTTTCGGTATGCCTGCTAATCGGTTCACTTACGCCAAAGCAGAAAAATACTATAAAGGAAGAAATTTTACAAGGCAAATATTCCGTAGTAACAGGCACACACGCGCTTGTTCAGCAGTCAACCGAATTCAAATCTTTAGGGCTTGTCATAACGGACGAACAGCACCGTTTCGGTGTTAATCAGCGTGCGGCTCTAGCAGATAAGGGCAATAACCCTCATACACTCGTCATGTCGGCAACGCCAATCCCGAGAACGCTCGGTCTGATAATTTACGGCGACCTTGATATTTCTGTTCTGAATGAACTCCCCAAGGGGCGAAAAGAGATAAAAACCTATGCGGTGACGGGAAAGCTCCGCGAGCGGGCATTCGGCTTTATAAAAAAACAGCTTGATGAGGGACGTCAGGGATATATCGTCTGCCCCATGATTGAAGAAAGCGACAGTGACCTTATTGCCGTAAAAAGTTATTACGAAAAGCTGAAAGACGGGGCGTTCAAGGGATATTCCTTAGGACTTCTCCACGGAAAGCTTTCCGCCGCCGAAAAGGACAGGGTTATGTCCGCCTTTAAAAGCGGGGATATTCAATTACTCATTTCAACAACCGTCATAGAAGTCGGCGTGGACGTTCCTAATGCGACGGTTATGGCTATTGAAAATTCCGACCGTTTCGGGCTTTCTCAGCTTCATCAGCTAAGGGGGCGTGTCGGGCGGGGCGAGCACCAGAGCTTTTGCATACTCATCACTGACAATGTCACTCCCGAAATAAAAGAACGGCTTGAAATAATGTCAGCCACCTCCGACGGCTTTAAAATCGCTGAGGAGGATATGAAAATGCGAGGCTGCGGCGACTTTTTCGGGGAACGTCAGCACGGACTTCCACCGATGAAAATTGCTTCTCTTGACAGCGAAATGCTTTCGGTTTCACAAAAATGCGCAAAGCAGATTGTTGAAAAGGATTCTTCGCTGAAAGCATACCCAAAGCTGAAAAAAGCGGTTGACAGACTTTTTGAGAAAAACGGAGAGAACGGGCTAAATTAATCCTGATAATAATAAAAAGCGTTCCGGATAAATTCCGAAACGCTTTGTTTTTTATAAATCGTGATGACACGCTTCACAATCGCCGACTTCGCCGACAAGGGGAATGGGATCAATGCCGTTTTTCTTGTAGTAATCGGAAAGTGCGGATTTTATAGCCTGCTCGGCAAGAACGGAGCAGTGAAGCTTAACTGCGGGAAGTCCGTCAAGAGCCTCAACAACGGCTTTGTTGGTAAGCTTTAAAGCTTCTTCAACGGGCTTGCCCTTTATCATTTCGGTTGCAATTGAAGATGTCGCAACAGCTGCACCACAGCCGAAAGTTTTGAACTTAACGTCGGTAATAACGTCGTTGTCTATTTTAAGATACATTTTCATTATGTCGCCGCATTTTGCGTTTCCTACTTCTCCCACGCCGTCAGCATCAGGGATTTCACCGACATTTCTCGGGTTTGTGAAGTGGTCCATTACTTTTTCACTGTATACCATAAAAATTCTCCTTATTATTTATCCTGTTTTTCAATCTTCTCCCAAAGGGGTGACATCGCCCTTAATCTTTCGACAATGGGGGGAAGCTCGTTTAAAATATAATCAATATCGTCGTCAGTTGTTTCTTCGTCTATTGAAAATCTGAGGGAGCAGTGTGCAACCTCATGCGGTACTCCGAGAGCAAGAATAACGTGCGACGGCTCAAGGGATTTTGACGCGCACGCCGAGCCTGATGAAACATAAATTCCTTTCATGCTGAGCATTAAAAGGAGTGCCTCGCCCTCAACGCCCTCGATAGAAATATTGGCATTCCCCGCAAGACGTTTATCTCTGTCACCGTTAAGTCTTGTGTGCGGAAGCTTTAAAACGCCGTCAATAAGACGATTCCTCATTTTTGTGATTTTTTCGTTCTTTTCGTCAAGGTTTTCATAAGCCGCCGTCATCGCTTCGCCGAGACCGACAATTGCAGGAATATTTTCGGTTCCGCCGCGCTTGTCATGCTCCTGTGCCCCGCCGAAAATGAAATTGTCAAGGTAAATTCCTTTTCTTATATAAAGAACGCCTACGCCCTTTTGTGCATGAATTTTATGTCCCGAAATTGAGAGCATATCAATTCCCTGAGCTTTAACGTCGATATGAATATGTCCGACAGCCTGTACCGCGTCGGTATGGAAAAGCACGCCCGCCTCGTGACAGACAGCGGCAATTTCCGTTATCGGCTGAATTGTGCCTATTTCGTTGTTTGCATACATAATCGAAACAAGCGCCGTGTCGGGTCGGATTGCCTTTTTAATATCATCGGCATTTACAATTCCGTCTTTCCCGCACGGAACATAAGTAACCTCAAAGCCATGCTTTTCAAGATATTTGCAAGTGTGAAGAATTGCGTGATGTTCAAAAACGGAAGTTACGATATGTTTTTTGCCCTTAGGGAGAAGCTTTTCGGCAGTTCCCCTTAAAGCCCAGTTGTCCGATTCAGAGCCGCAGCTTGTGAAATAAATCTCGCGCGGTTCGGCATTTATAGCCTTTGCAGTCTGTTCTCTTGCTTTTTCAAGCCCTGCTGCAGCGGTCTGCCCCAATTTATAAAACCAGCTTGAAGCATTTCCGTATTGTTCTGTGAAATATGGCATCATCGCATTCAGAACGCGTTCCGATACCTTTGTTGTCGCCGCGTTGTCGGCATAAATTACATGATCCATTTTTATATCCCTTCTTTATCAAATACCAAATATTTTTCTTCAAATATTATTATATACTAATTTAGTGGGATTATCAAGACATATTTAAAAATATTATTAATTAGTAATAAATTTGTCACGTTCCATGACGGCGAGTCTGTCACATCTTTCGTTTTCGGGGTGTCCCGCATGACCTTTTACCCAGTTGAACGTAACGTCATGAACGTCAAGAAGTGCCAAAAGCCGCTCCCATAAGTCAATATTCAGTGCTTTTTTCTTGTCGGATTTTATCCAGTTGTTCTGTTTCCATTTTCTCGCCCAGCCCTTTGTAACGGAATCAGCGACATATTTGCTGTCCGTTGTAATAATTACTTTACAAGGGAATTTCAAAACCTCCAGCGCTTTTATAACGCCTAAAAGCTCCATGCGATTGTTGGTGGTGTCCGCCTCGCCGCCTGAAAGTTCTTTTATATGCCCGTCATATTTTAAAATTGCGCCGTATCCGCCCGGACCGGGATTCCCCGAACACGCGCCGTCAGTATAGATATAAACTGTCTTTTCCATAGCTCCCCCGATTTTTTTATGATAATATTTATTATACCTTTTTAATTTAAAAGTTCAATAAGTATGAGAATTATTTTTATGCAGATTTACAAAAATATTCCTTAAAAGTTACAAAATGTAAAAATGTGTTGATTTCCCAGGGAAAAGGAGTATAATGGAATTATACAATATCAGGGAGATGGTTAAGTTGGTTTATTTAAGCTGAAAGTTATCTGAATTTTAAATATTAAGGAGGAAGTCTGATGAAAAAAATCGTGAGTATTCTTTGCTGTCTTGTAATTGGCTTTGTTATTTCTATCCCTGTATCGGCTACCATAAATCCTAATTATGTGGGAGTATACGAATCTGGTGATGTACGTTCTTTTATTGAGGTTGAAACAAGCGATATTATTTGTGTAAAAGCTTTAAGTGATGACGGAGAATATATCAGTGCCGGCAATGCAACAACTAAAAATCTTCAATATAATGAATTCCTTGTCACTTATTATGGTTACACTGGATTTACTTCACTTTCAGGAACTGGGATTCATCATTACGACAGCACTTCTCTACAAGGAAGCTATACTCCAGATTGCATTAATGCAAACGGCATAAATTATGTACGATAAAAGGAGGAATTTATTATGAATACAAAAAAGCTTATAAAAATCATACCGATTTTTATAATTTTAATTGCACTCTTTACGGCTGGGTTCGTTATTATAAATAAGCTTACGGCTCCCGTTACCGCCGATGAACCGAGAAATGTCCCCGGTCCCGAGCTTAAGGTCGGGAGATATTATGTCGACGGCGACACTGAACAGTATTATCTTGAGGTAACAAAAGAGGGCACCATTCAGCTTAAAGATGTAGATTATTTTGAATATGCAAGCTATGGAAATGAAAAAAGCCTCGAAGCATTAAAAGGTAAAGAACTCGATGATGTGACATCACAGCTTCAGAAAGAAGCAGATTTCATTTCCAAGCCAGTTAAATATCGTTCAATTACCTATCCATCCGGTAATGTTTCCATGATTCTTATACATTGGAATGAAGATGAAATGGGAAATGTAAGTGGCAGAGGTTACACTTATATCGATGAAAACACTATTGTCCGCGGGGAAAATAAAAACGGTATTCTCCAAACCTTTAAATTCGTCGACGAGAATTCTTATGACAAGCCGTCGGTAAAAACAGATAAACCGTCAAGAATTGTCGACTCTCTGACTTATAAACAAAAGAACGGAATTGAATAGATTAAAAAATCCTGCCCGAAAGGACAGGATTTTTGCTTAAGTTCAAAACAGCATTAATTATTTTTATGCAAATTTACAAAAATATTCCTTAAAAGTTACAAAATGTAAAAATGTGTTGATTTCCCAGGGAAAAGGAGTATAATGGATTTAAAATATTTTGAATTAAGGTGACATTAATGAAAATTTCTATGCTGAAAAAAATATTGTCCTGCTTATTCGTTTTTACAATATTGCTGTCCTCGACAACGGTTTATGCCGATGACAAAGACTTTCTTTATCTTGTAGGAATTGATCCTCCACCAACCTTAAAAATAGTATATTCAATTCAAGAATTGTCAGAGTATTTATCTACCTATCGCATTGAATACGCAAAGGACAAAAATTTTTGTACTCTAGAAAAGGATTATCCCGGCACAGGTGAGTATTATAACACACTGGATTGTATTTATTTTCCTAAATGTGTCGATCCAAAGCTTATTTCAAGAATTGACCTTTGCTCTAATAATATTTATGTTTATTATAAAAAGGATAAGAATGCAGCTGAGTACACTGTATTGCAGGAAAATTATGCGGGAGAAGCTTCGTATTATAATTACTATTTATACAATTTAGATGGCAGAGATAGAGTAGCATACCCTATGTTTTCAGTAAATGAAAAAACTCAGCCTAATCTTTACAAAAAGTATTTGGAATATTTGAATAAAGGCATATTGGATTTAGTAAAAGCTAAAATTAATGGGGTGACGATTATATCTAAGGCATATTTTAAATCAAATGGCGAAAAAGACATAGGAGAAGCTGATACCCCTGAAATGTTTTTTGAATATCACTTCAATAATTATGGTCATGAGTTTTTTACAAGAGTATATGCTCCCGACAGAGAAACCGGCTATAAATACTGCGACCTTGTAAAAGTTCCGATAAATATTAAAAAAGACCTTTCGGCGGGCGAGGCTTTCTATGAAAAATCCGAAAGACTGAATTGAAATATGCGGCTTTGTGTAAAAAACAAAGCCGCATATCTTTTTACTTTTTTAAGCTGAATTTAAAAGAATTCTCGTCATTTCGGTGAGCGAATGTTGTGCCGTCAAGCTCGGATAAATTATAAACGACCGACCATTGCAGTATGTCTTCGCCCTCGTCATAGCATCCGACCTCGGTAAGAAGCTTTATCGCCTGCTGTTCGTTCAATTTCCCGCCGTTATTTATTATTGCTTTTTCGACAGTGTCATAGCGGTCGAATTCGGTATAACCCGCTCCGATATTCAGCCCGTCATATGCGATAAAGTTTGAAGCAATCTGATAATCTTTGTCGGTTGTAACTGTCTGTAATTTCCCGTCATAGTATTCGACGAGAACGGATTTTCCGCTTTTGTCGGCAATCAGGAAATGACAGTCAACATCGCCTGAAAAATAGATGTTGTACTGACGAAGAAGCTCAACCGCCTCATCAACATTTGCGGCTTTATCGAGAACAAGGCGTATTGCCGTTGTTGTGTTCAATGTAACTTTGTTCTCGTCATTTTCGAGCTTTGCTTCCGGCACAGCGAGAAGCGCCATCGCCACGCCCTTTTCGTTCATTCCGTCAAAGGGGAGATACGGTGCGGAAAGTGCTAAAAAGCTTTCAAAATTCAAACCGCTTGGGAGCGAATCCTCAGAATATCCCGCAAAGGCAAGATTGACGGTGGATACAGAAGCATATCCGTCCTTTGGCTTAGTGAAGACCTGTAAAGATGGCGCATAATCAAAGTCAAAATTTCGTCCGTATATAATTTCGTCTTTTTCGTTCTTTGTCACAAATGCCGTGCAGCCGTCACCGGCTACTCCTAAATCAAGAGGTATTCCTTTCAAAAGACGCTTTGTAACAAAAGCTTCAATATCGCTGTCGCTTTTTGCGCCTGTTTTAAGGAATTCATCAAAGCCGTAATCACCGTAGTAATTCATTCGAAGCATTCCGTAGTCGTCAAGCTTTTTAATTGATGATAGGCTTCGGATTTCATTGTGAAAAAGAATACCGATGGTAATTCCCAATATTAGTATGACGAATAATAGTATAAGTCCAGTTCTTTTTAAAATTTTTTTCATATAGTTCTCCTGTTATAGTAAAGACTAAAAATACCGTTCGAGGCGGTATTTCAACCTGTAGAAAAAGTCTTTTTCTAAATTTTTATTACGAATGATAGCTCATATTTTCGGGGCGCTTTGCGGTCGCTCCACTTTCGCGTACAAACAGATTTTCTTTGTAACCAGCTTTCCCCTAAAAGCAAAATCAAGTGCAGCATTTGTCAGGAACAACAAATTTTCCGCCCACAAAATAATATCTCTTTTGTTTCTTTTATCTGGGACAGAGAAAAGAAAACGCTCTTTGCCCCTTTTATGTCGTCACAGAAAAGGGGTGGGGTTATAGGGGTGAAACCCCTAACAAATACCGTTCATTACATATTAATCGGTGGCTTTGCGGTTGCCCCCGAACCCCTTTCGCCACAAAATCTATAGTTTTTCGACAATCTGAAATACCGTTCGATGACGGCATTTTTTATTGGTTCTTTTTTGTTTCAAATCCCTTAAAAAAGCTTAATGCAAGAAGTGCCTGACCCGAATAATAAATAATCAGATTTATGTAGGGGAGAAAAGTAAAGTCTTTTTTATAAAAGTAAACAAAAAGCAGAATAAAGTCAGATATAAAGAAAAGAACAGCTCCGATTATTGAAAGCATTACCGACGTCATATTTTTGTTTTCAAGCCTTAAAAGAGAAATTGCCTTTGAAACCATAACCGAAATAAGAACCGTATAAAGTACGACAAGCGGGAGCATTCCGTTAAAGTTAAAGCTGTCATTGAATACTGCAAAGCATATCGTGGGCACCGCGATAATCAGAGCAGGAATTAAATCTTTAGGCGAAAATTTTACAAGAGAGCAAAAAGCCGCTGTGTAAAAAATATGTGCGAGAGAAAAGCTTCCTAAACCTAAAACGAAGAAAAGCCCACTGTTCCCTAAGGATAAGAAAACATCGCCGCCAAGAGCGAAAATAAAGCCTATTAGCATTATTATGAACGTTCTTTTGTTTTTGCCGGAATATTTATAGCTGAAAACGGCTGTCAGAATGAACATAACACTTGCGGCGGCTTTGAAAATCCGACGGAATGTCACATCACCGACAATCTGAAAATACATGAGCACTATGAGAAACACAAACATCAGCACTACTGTTATAAGCACAACTGCGGGGGAAGCTTTATTAGTTGTTTTTTTTATGTCCATAATCAGTCATCCTTTTTGTCAAATTTAATGTTTAAAGTTTAAACGCTGTTTCAAGTGCAATTTCCATCATTGCGGTAAAGGTCGTCTGTCTTTCGTCGGCGGTGGTGCTTTCGCCTTTTAAAGGCAAGTCGCTTATCGTCGCAATACAAAGGGCATTTTTACCGGCTTTTGCGGCGTTTATATAAAGAGCGGCAGCTTCCATCTCGACCGCCAGGACATTCATTTCAGCCCATTTTTTAAGGACATCACTATCTGCGTCATAAAAAGTATCACTTGAATAGAGGTTCCCAACGTGAAACGATACATTTTTTTCTCTTGCGCTTAAAACGGCTTTTTCAAGGAGGGAAAAGCTTGCTATCGGGGAATAGCTCCCGTTCAGGTTGAATTGCTTTGCATAATTTGAATTTGTGCAGGTACCCTGACCTATGACAACATCCCTTAAAGCGACATCTTTCCCTATTCCGCCCGCTGTTCCGACACGGATAATATTCTCAACGTCATAAAAATTGTAAAGCTCATAAGAGTATATTCCGATTGAGGGCATTCCCATTCCGCTTCCCATTACCGAAACGGATTTCCCTTTGTATTTCCCCGTAAAGCCGAACATATTTCTGACATCGTTGAAAATTACGGCATCGGTGAGAAAATTTTCGGCAATGAACTTTGCGCGCAAAGGGTCGCCCGGCATAAGCACAGTCTTTGAAATTTCGCCTTTTTCTGCTCTGTTGTGGGGGGTTGACATATTAATCTTCCTTTCACTGACTTGATTTTCTTCGGCTGATAATCTGTTTTAAGGTTTTTATTACCGCGCTGAAATTAACAATCGTTATAAAGCATACGCCGGCTATAAGGTAATCTATCCAGCCGTCCGGCATAATCAGAAGAACAGCGGACATTCCGCCGAGAACGAGCATATTCATAAGGACTTTCATATGGTCGGTGTAAAAGTTGATATATCTTTTCGTGTCGAATATTCTAATCATATAGCATATAAAATAGCTCACAAAGGTTGCAAAAGCCGCGCCCTGTACTCCCCATTTGGGGATAAGAATAATATTCAGAACGATGTTTGTTCCCGCGGCGGCAAGGCTTGTGAAAAAGCTGTTTTTAGTATGCTGTGTGGCGTTATAAACGCTTGAAAGGAACTGTGAAAACGAAAGCATAAGCACCGCGAGCGACAAAAGCGGCATATATTTGTAGCTTTCATAATAATTATCGCTCATCAAAAGCTTTGTGAGAGGGCAGATAAGCGCAATCAGAAACGCCGTAGCGATATACATAACCGACTGATATGCCGAAAAAACTGTTGTATAGAATTTCGTTATGTGCTTCGAGTCGTTTTCGGAAATTGCCGACATATTCCAAGCCTGAAAGAAAATTGTTGAAACTATTGAAATGAGATTCGGGATTTTTGTCGCCGCGCTGTAAAGCCCGTTTGCCTCAGCACCATTAATATAGCGGATAAAAATTCGATCCGAAACGCTTGTTATCGACCACATTATCGCCGTCGGAATAAGCGGGAGGGAATATTTCATCATTAATTTGAAAATCTCGGGACGGATTGATTTTATATCGAAATAGCGGGAAAGATTGCCCATAATGCAGAGAAATATTCCCGAACAGAAGTCTGAAAGTATTATCGAAAGAAGGTAGCCTAAAACTCCCCATTTTAAAACGACAAGGAAAAGCACGTTGAATAAAAGTATCGACAGCGTGGCAAGAATTCCGTCGACGGCGAAAAGCTTGACTTGTCCTTTCGCACGGACAAACTGTGAACAGACGCTCCGAAAGCAGGAGGTATAGACATATATATATAGTATAAACCCGTAGCCGTTAAGGTATGGCACAAAATTAAACAGCGGAGAAAGCAGTGCCAAGGCCGTGGCGCCGAGCATTGCGATGGCAACACCCGTTGAAAAAACCTGCTTATTGTTATAGCCTTTATCTATCCCGTATCGTATTATAGCCTCGGCTATTGAGAACGAAAAAATCGGGATTAAGAAGTTCGCCGTCTGTTCGATAAGGTCCTTTTGAGAAAAAAGCGACGGTTCAAGGTATATCGTATGGAGCTTTATGAGGAGAATATTTATAAGCTTTGAGCCGAAGCTGCCTATTGCGAAGATAAGCGTGTTTGCGGCAAGCTTTTTGTATTTGTCCATTTTTTCACTCCTTTATGACAAGAAAATCAGTCTGAAATCACAACAAATACAGTATACCACATTTTTCTTAAAAAGGGTATTTATTTTAATATTTTTTATGATATAATTGATTAAACAGATATTTTTAACGGGAGGGATAATAAAAATGAAAACGCTTGCAAAAATATTTCTTGCGACGGGGATTATCGCCTGTTGTCTTGTGTCGGCTAAAATTATTTTAGAGCTTATTGATTCTAAATCTAAAAACTATGTTGAGGTTGAATAGCAATAAAAAAACAGGGACTATCCCTGTTTTTTGTTTTTCGGAGGATTATTCGAAGGGTTTCGCCCCTTGAGCCTTATTTCTTTTGACAATGTGAAGGGGCTCGGGGGTGACCGCAAAGTGACCGAAAAGTTACTTAAAGTAGTTATTTAGGGGCTCTGCCCCTTACCCCGCCCCTTTTCTGTGACGACAGAAAAGGGGGAAAGAGCGTTTTCTTTTCTCTGTCCCAGATAAAAGAAACAAAAGAGATGTTATTTGTGTTCTATTTCCGCAATCCCCCTTAAATAATCCTCAGGAAATAACGAAGCATTGTTCCCGACATATTTCATCACTTGATTTTGCTTTTAGGGGAAAGCTGGTTTGTTGTTGAAAGTAGGTCTGTGCGGAGGCTTTGTTTCAATGTTCTCTTTGCAAATTCGTTGAAAATTAAAGAGAAACAAAGCCAATGATTACTAGTGAGCCTGTCGCCGATAAAATCGGCGTAAAGGTCGAGCGGATTAAATTAAAGCGTTCTTTAGCACTCTTTCCCCTATTTCTCTTGCGAGAGAAATAGGGCGGGGTTTTAGGGGCAGAGCCCCTAAAGGAAAACTGAAAGATAGGGATTATCGGGGGCTTTACGGTCGCCCCCGAACCCCTTTGTAATGTTGACAGAAAAGGGGTGGGGTAAGGGGCAAAGCCCCTAATAAAACACTTCACCATTTATTTTTTATCGAATTAAAAATGCCTTGAAAAAATATCACTTTCGTGAAGAAGCTCATCAATGGATTCTATGCCAAGTCGGCGGAGAAGTTCAATAACATACGGATTGTCTATCGGCGTTTTATATGCTGACTGTTCGCCGTATTCGTTGACGTTGCGGCGGCCGTCTTCTTTGTCGATAATAATTTTAGGTCCGCCCACACAGCCGCCCGCGCAGCCCATTCCCTCATAGAAATTTGCGGAAATTTTACCCTCAAGAATGTCATTTATCATTTCCTTGCATTCCTTTACGCCGTTTGCCTGCTGTGCTTTAAGGTTAATTGTCCGGTTGGGAGTTATTCTTTCGACGGTAGTTTTCACTGCCTCGCTCACGCCGCCCGTTCTTGCATAAATTCTTCCCGCCGCTGACGAGTGGTCACGCACCTCGTCCTCAAGCTCCTCAGGGTTAATGTCAAGAGCCTCGAAAATATCCCGCACCTCCTGAAAAGTAAGAACACAGTCAACGGCATCCTTTATGTCATCCTCTTTAGCTTCGGCTTTTTTTGCAAGACAAGGGCCGATAAATACAACAGAAGCTTCTGGATAAATCAGCTTTACTCCCCGTCCGCACGCAACCATAGGCGAAACCGAGCCGGGAACATGGGGAAGAAGCTGGCTGTAAATTTTTTTAATCATAGCAATCCATATGGGACAGCAGCAGGAGGTCAGCTGATAATCGTCCACGCCCGTTATGTTGCGGTCAAATTCAAGAGCTTCTTTGAGAGTGAGAATGTCGGCGAATGCGGCAACCTCAATCATTCCCGCAAAGCCGATAAGCTTGAACGCACTTCTTAGCTTCCCAGGAGTGACGCTTTTTGAAAACTGCCCGATAAAAGCCGGTGCAATAATTGCATAAACCGGTCTTTCGCGGTTGAAAACTAAATTGAGCGCCGTAACAACGTCCTTTGAGGCGGTAAGCTTTTTCGACTTACAGGAATCTATGCAGGCGTAACAGCCGATACAGTCATTTCTTGAAATTTCGATACCGTCCTTGTCCCTCGATATTGCCCCGAAAAGGCAGGATGACAAACAAGGTGACTCACTTTCGGAGCAGGCACATTTGCCCGTGTTCCATACCGGCGGATATTTTTCCGGATGAAGAAGACAGTCGAGATGATTCGGGTCGGCGGTGGTTCTTATTTTTATAAGCTCTTCCTCAAGCTTGTTCTCCGAGGAGGCCTTAACTATTTTTTTATAAAGTTCTTCAAAAGTCATAAAAACTCCGTTCCGCCGAATTCACGGCAAGATTATTGTTATAGTATGTGTAATTTTATCTGAAATTAAAATAGCGGCGTTCCTTTTAATCCCGATTTTTTTCAGGGGATTATCGGGAACGCCGCTTTGTTTTATTAGACGATGACCGTTAATTTTCTTCCGTAAGCTTACAGGACGAAACAAGGTCGGACATCATAATAGCCTGGCTTGTAAGCTCTTGACTTGCGGCGGCACTTTCCTGTGCGGTAGCCGAATTTGTGTGTACAGCCGAAGAAATTTGCTCGATACTTGTTGAAAGCTCTTTTAATTCCTCCGCCTGAATTATTGAAGCATCGGCGATCTGAGAAATAAGCTGAGTGGTCTTGTTTGTGCTTTCGGTAATTTCCTCAAAGGATTTTGCCGTTCTCTGCGCGATTTTTGCCCCGTTTTCGACAAGAGAAATTGTGGTTTCAATGAGGTTTGCGGTTTGCTTTGCGGCATTAGCACTCTTTGAGGCAAGATTGCCAACTTCGTCGGCAACAACAGCAAAGCCTTTTCCTGCGGCACCCGCTCTTGCCGCCTCGACGGAAGCGTTAAGCGCAAGAATGTTTGTCTGGAACGCAATATCGTCAATGGTCTTGATGATGTTATTTATATCCTGAGAAGCACGGTTTATGTTTTCCATAGCGGCAAGCATTTCCTGCATCTGCGTGTTTCCTGTTTCAATTTCACCACTTACAATTTTTGCAAGATGGTTTGCGTTTTCGGCATTATCCGCATTAATCTGAACCTGTGAAACAATGTCGGAAACCGTGTTGGTTATACTTTCAACGGTGCTTGCCTGTTCGGTTGACGACTGTGAAAGAACCTCAGCCCCGCCCGAAACCTCTGATGCAACGCTTGAAACAAGCTGTGCTGCTTTTGTGATTTCGGAAAATTTCTTGTTCATTGCCGAAACGATTTTATTCAGGGCATCGCTTATACCGGAAAAGTCGCCGGCAAAGCTTACTTCTTCGCTTGTAAAGTCTTCATCAGCCATAAGCGCCAGCGTTTCGTCAATTTTGCCTATGTATTCCTTTAGATTTGAAGCAGTTTCGTTAAGGGTATACTGAAGCTCGGAAATTTCGTCGTGTCTTGTGACAGTCACCGAAATATCCTCGCCGCTTGAAATTCCGAGGTCACCCTCGCCGATTTTTCTGGCAAGCTCAACGGTAACCATCAGGCGCTTTGTAATGCCTTTTTTAAGTATTGCCGCGGAAGAAATTGTCTGAATGACAACAAGTATGACTGCTATTAGGGTAACACCTATTGACGTAGTATTTGAGAAATCATATATTCTGTCAACATCAACAGCGCAGGCAAGTATTCCTATCGGCTTTGAATTGCTGTCAAGAAGAGGCTTGTAATTCCCGTAGAATTTTTTTCCGTAAAGGTCAACCATTTTAGAATAAACGCCGCTTTTGCCGATTACTGTATCGACAATTTCAGGCGATGCTTTTGTATCAAGAGAACGCTTGTTGTCTTTGGTCATAAGGGTGGTGTTTACCCTCGTATCACCAAGGAATATTGAAAATTCACCGTTTACCATTTCCTTGATTCTGTCAAGAATTCGGGTGTCGGAGAGGGGAATGCCGACAGTGACCGAACCGATAACGCCGCTTGCGCCTATAGCGGGAACGCTGTTAATGAAATATCCGCCCTGTTCGGCTGTCGTCACATAGCCTGACGAGCTTACTCTTGAAAGCGCTGATTTAACAGGCGAAAGAGATTTAAAATCAGTTTTCCCGAAGTCATGTGAGGAATAAATCACATTACCGTTTAAATCGGTAATAACGGCGAAATGCACAGCATTTTCACCAATAATATCGTCAGCCGCAGTTTTAATGGCAGCGGCATTTTTATCTGTCAGAGCCGAAGAGAATCCAGATGCATTTGTAATATCTTTTGAAAGAGAGGAACAGAGCTTTTCGTTGTCAGCTAACAATGCCTGAAATGACTGAGAGGTTTCTTCAACATCTGAAATATAAACTTTGTCCATTATTGTTCTGATAGTAATTTGAAATAGGATTATTATTACTAAGACTATGAATGAAAATGTGAAGCTGTTTATTAATGAAATTTTTTTGCCCATTGTTGTTTTGGCTTTCAAGAAGGTCATCTCCTTTTTTATACTGAAATACAAAATAATTATACCATAAATGATATTTTTTTCAACCTTTTTATACAAAATTGCCTGTGAAAACACTTTATTTTATTGTTTATTTTGTATTAAAATAAAGTTAACGAAAAGGACACATTATTGGAATATTATTAACATAATATTAAAGGTATGGTTTTTAAAAAATAACAAAATAAGGGTGGAATAAATGGCAAAAATTATACTTAACCCCGACAAGTGCATCGGATGTAATTCCTGTGTCAGAATATGCCCTACCCATGTTGCGAATATTGCCAGTATTGACTCTGAGGGAAAGACGATAATACATATAGACGAAGACAAGTGCATAAAGTGCGGTGAATGCATAAAGGTATGCGAAAGCCACGGGGCGAGAACCTTTGAGGACGATACCGAGCAATTTTTTGAGGATTTGACGAGGGGTGAGAAAATTATTATTATTGCCGCCCCCGCAATTAAAACAGCCTTTGAAAAGGACTGGAAGCAGCTTTTGTCATATTTAAGACAAAAGGGAGTGGATTCGATTTATGACGTTTCGTTCGGAGCTGACATATGTACCTGGGCACACATAAAGCTTGCCGAAAAGGATAAGGATATTCACGTTATTTCACAGCCATGTGCGGCGATAACAAATTATATTTTAAAATATAAGCACGAGCTTTTAAAATATCTTTCCCCCGTACACAGTCCTATGATGTGCCTTGCGTCCTACATAAAAAACAATCTTAAAAAATCTTATAAGATTGCCGCGCTTTCGCCTTGTATCGCAAAAAAGGACGAGTTTGAAATGACAGGGCTTGCACAGTATAACGTCACTTTTAAGGGACTTCGTGATTACATTAAAAATAACGGGATTAATTTAAGCACCATAGATGTTTCCAAAAAGCTTTTTGACGGCGACAAAGGAATGACGGGTGCGATTTATCCGCGTCCGGGAGGATTAAAGCGCAATCTTCAGATTTTCAGCCCCTCATTGAGAGTAGTTAATTCGGAGGGAGTAAAAAAGGTATATCCCGAAATTGACGAATATGCAAAGCAGAGGGAAAGCAATCTCCCAGCGGTATTCGACGTTTTAAACTGTGAATTCGGCTGTAACAGCGGTGCTGGAACTGGGAGCAATATGCCGTTCTTTGAAATTGATAATATAATGCACGGCATTCAGCACGAAACGAAAAAACAAAGAAAAAAACAGCTTTTATTCAAAAAGGACAAACAGTTTCAGCATTTTGACAGAAAGCTCAAGCTTGAGCATTATTTAAGAACCTACACTCCACAAGAAATGAATATAAAAATACCGACAGCAAATGAGCTTGAAGAAGCATTCAGAAAGCTTCATAAATTCACTGAGGAGCAGAGAACCTTTGACTGTCACGCCTGTGGATATGCTACTTGTCACGATATGGCATGTTCGGTTATTAGAGGGAACAACATTCCCGAAAACTGCGCGCAGTATCAGAAGAGCGTCGCCGAAGCAAAGACAAACGATGTTATGCATATGCACGATGATGTCCTTGACCTCACGGCAAGGCTTGAATCAATAACGGAAACCCTTGTGAACAGCATTCACATAGTAAAAAATGACGTTGTCAATATTGAGGATATTCACGGCATATGCAGAACCGACATGGATACCCTTGAAGACGAAATTCAGAAGCTCAACGACCTTTCGACGAAAATCACTGATGCAATGAACAATATTACCGACGGAATTTCAAGCTATAACAAGATGACCAGCGACGTTGAAAATATTTCACAGCAGATAAATCTTCTTTCTCTTAATGCCTCTGTTGAAGCGGCAAGAGCGGGCGAAGCGGGAAAAGGCTTTGCAGTTGTTGCGGGTGAGGTAAGAAATCTTGCTTCAAACTCAAAAAATGCGGTGCAGAAAGCCTTAACATCAAATGAACAGGTTCAGTTTGCTACAAAAAATATCCGCACAATCATAGAAACAATAAACGATTCAGTAAGCGAAATACTTATACTTGTCCAGAGAATGACCGAAAACGTAAATAAGGCAAGTGTCAGCAGCGACTCAATAAACAGCTCGATGAACGACGTTTCCGATATTTCTGACAATGTTCAGAATATGATTGTTCAGACAAAGTCAAAGCTTCAGTAAAATAAAAAAGAGAGGGTAAAATCCCTCTCTTTTTTATTCCTCCTGTTTTTCATTCAGAATAGCAATATCTTTTTCAAGCTTATAGGTTCTTTCAACAAGGCTGTTGTGCTTGTCAAGCTTATCTTCAATGTATTTCAGCTTAGTTTTCACAATCCCCGCGAATGTTCCGAATGTCACTCCGTAAGCTATCATCTGAATCCAGAATTCAGTGCTCATTTTCATTCTCCTTTACTGACGATTCGTCAATGCTCCCCTCCGTAAGAATATACGCGATAAGCGTTCCCTCGGCGGAAATAAGGGCGGCGGTTCTTTCAATTGTCAGCTCGTCCGTGTTGAGTATGATAAGAATAGCAGTGACAATTCCCGCTATTGCCGCCCAGAATTTTCGTGAGGATAATTTTTGTTTCCAGTCAATTTTATTCAAAATTTCATCTCCTTTTAAAGCGGAAGCTTTATAATCTGTCCCGGATAAATCACGCAGGTATAGCTTGTCCCGTTGAATTTTGCAAGCTCGGCATATCTTTTCCCGTCGCCGAGCTGCTCCTCAGCAATTTTCCACCAGCTGTCGCCGCGCTTTACGGTATAGGTTTTCACCTGATTTTTTTTATTTTTTCCATCATAGCGATAAAGCTCGTACTGCTCGATTATTCTTATCAGCATATCAGCATAATCAGGTGCTGTCGCATAGCCGTCCGCCTGAACGTTTCGGCATGCCGTTTTGTAATCCTGACAACCGACAAGGTTTTTATATCGGGCAAGCCTTAAAAAAAGCGACGAGTGGTCAGCGACCGAGCTCTCCCAGTCGGGATAAGCTTTGAATTCACCTGTACAGTCGATTTTCTTTCCGCTGATGTATTCAAAGGTTGCGCATTTTACACCCTTTCCCTTTATGCCGAAAAGGTTGTTGTATTTTTGCGTTAGTGAGGATTTCCCCCAGCCGCTTTCTAAAATTGCTTGTGCAATTGTGAGGCTTGCGGGGATTTTCGTATTTTCTGAATCCTTTACGGCAAGCGGAATTATTTTATTCAGAAATTCCTGAGGTGTCATTTTCTTCTCCTCCTTTTTTGATTTTCTGAGGATTTTCAAAGCAGATTTTTGCGCAGTAGCCGAAAATAGCTATTCCGCCGACAGTTTTTATATAGTCAAGATAGCTGTCGAGGAAGATTCCGTTATTCCTCCAGATAATCACCGCCGCAAAAATCGCCGACAAAAACACAAGTACCGTCATTGAAAGAACGACCTTTTTTGAAAATTCATAGAGCCGTTTTTTCTCCGAGCGTGACTTTTTTTCAAAGGATATTTTTATCATGCTTTCATACCCGAAAAGATGATATAATTGAGGGCAATATACGGCTGGAGGTTGTTGTGCGCCACACCTAAGCCGCTTGATGCACTGTCTGAGGTCGTGTACATACACGGAACGTCGGAGGAATTAATGTTAAGATAGCTTCCGTCAAGATAAATATAGGACGAGATTTCGTGGGTATGCGGGCCGTTTTCGTCAGCGGTGAGCGAATGTGCTTTTTCTCCGCCTGTTTTTCCGAGAGCGGAAAATTCCGTCTGGGCGCTGTCGTATCCGACGGGGATACGTCCTTTAAGGTTTGGGAGATTAAAGGTTGACGTGCCGTCGCCCGCTCCGTAAAGCGTTTCTATCGCGGAAAAAAGTTTAGGATATTCGGCTCTTGAAATGGCACTTCCGTCGCATAAAAGCCACCCCGACGGCGGGCTCTGACAGGCGGAAAGCTTAATGTCGCCGTAGTTCGTGTACTTTATTTCCTCTTTTTCGACATAGGGCGAGCCGCTTAATTTGGGATTTATCGCTATCGGCTTTGACGACGGGAATTTGATTATTTTCGTTCCGTCAGCACTTGTTCCCTTTAGCTCGAGGTTCATTTCACCAGGAATAACGGTGAAGTCTTTTGAAACGCTCCACAAAAGCGTTATGTCGCTGTCATTTACGGTTTTTGAAAGCTCCTGCTCGGTCAGAATTCCCTCAATGCTCCCCGACATACTAAAAGAAAATTCGCTGATGTCGGTATTTTCGACACTTTTGGGGAGAGTGACGGTTATCTCGGCGCAGCGAGCTTCGCCCTCGGTGAAAAGTCTGTCAAGTGCGTCTGTCAGAAGTTGTTTTTTAAAGATTTTCAGATTCATTTATGATTTCTCCTTTTTAAAATTTAAGACCCCTCTCATAAACACTTCCAAAAAAGAAAAAGTTTGCACGTTTTCGTGCAAACTTTTAAAAAATATTTTTAGACAGAAAAACCCGCCCGTCAAATTAATGACAGGCGGGTTTTGTTAACAGAAAAATGGTGGGGCGACATTCCCACATCTCCTAACCTCTTTCGAGGGGCAACGGCTGCCCGTTCCGTAACTCATTTTCTGTTAACCCTTATATTGTATTTACATTATAGAATATTTATTCAGTTCTGTCAACAGGTTTTAATTTATTTTTTTCAATAAAAGCTTTAACGCGTTCGCTGTTTAATACATAGATAGAACGCGCATAATAATTGCCGTTGCCTGAAACGCGTACAGCTACTTTTACGTAATGATTATTTTCAGTAAATTCTTTTACATATTCAATAGAATTATCTTTTGAATTTAATCCTACATAATTAGGATAATTTATAATATCAGAAATATATTTACCATATTTTTTATAATCATCTGGATGAGAACTTTCCATATGACTGATATTGCTTTCTCCGAGATAGATGTTGCAGCTATTAATTGTCAAACCTAAAATGTTTATTATATTAGCATCAATTGTCCCTACACAATCCGCCACATCATCATCTCCCAAACAAGCAAACAATAACTATACACTTATTTTTGACATTTTACAAGAATAAAATGTAAATTGTGGCAAAGTTCTTACCCCTCAAGCTGTCTTCCCATTAAAACGCCCATTACCGATGCCATCATAAGTCCCCTCGTCCAGCCGCTTGAATCGCCCAGACAGTGAAGCCCCTTGATATTTGTGTTCAAATCGGTGTCCATTTTAATTCTGTTTGAATAGAATTTTATTTCGGGAGCATACAAAAGCGTTTCGCTGCTCGCAAATCCCGGAACGACCTTATCGACCGCCTCTATGAAGTTTATAATGTTCATCATTGTGCGGTAGGAAAGCGCCGAGGTTATGTCGCCCGCCTCCGCGTCGGAGAGGGTAGGTCTTACGTTGCTGCGTTTTAATTCCTCAGGCCAGGTGCGTTTTCCCGCAAGAATGTCGCCGTAGCGCTGTACGAGGATATGTCCGTCGCCCAGCATATTCACAAGCTCGCCGACCTTTTTTGCATATTCGATAGGCTGATTGAACGGCGTTCTGAAATGGTGTGAGCATAAAATCGCAAGGTTCGTGTTGCTGCTTTTCGTGTTTTTATAGGAGTGTCCGTTCACCACGGCAAGTCCGTTGTCGTAGTTTTCCTGACTCACAAATCCGCCGGGATTCTGACAGAAGGTTCTTACCTTGTTCCCGAATGGTTCGGGATAGCCGATAAGCTTTGATTCATAAAGGACCTTGTTGACCTCCTCCATGACCTCGTTTCTTACCTCGACGCGAACGCCGATGTCAACGATTCCCGCCTCGTGCTCGATAGTGTGCACCTCGCACATTTTTTCAAGCCAGTCGGCACCCTTTCTCCCCGTTGAGATAACAACGTTATCCCCCTCGATGTACTCGGTTTCGTCAGGCTTTACGGCATTCTGAACGGTAACGCCTCTGCATACTCCGTCGGAAATGTCAAGGTCCTTGCAGACATAGCCGAACTTTATTTCAACACCATTTTCCAAAAGGAAATGTTCGATTTTAAGGTAAATTTCCTGTGCCTTTTCCGTTCCCATATGGCGGATAGGACAGTCGACAAGCTTTAAGCCCGCTCTGATTGCTTTCCTTCGGATTTTTTTGATTGATTCGTTGTCCTCAATTCCCTCAACGTGGGTATCTGCGCCGAAATCGAGATAAATTTTATCGGTGTAATCAATCATTTCCTGTGCGAAATCCTCACCGATGAGCGATGGGAGATCCCCGCCGACCTCATAGCTTAACGAAAGCTTTCCGTCCGAGAATGCTCCTGCACCCGAAAAGCCTGTCGTAATGTGACAGTAAGGCTTGCAGTTCACGCATTTTTTCGTTACGGCTTTGGGGCAACTTCGTTTTTCAATGCTGTGTCCCTTTTCGATTATCAGGATTTTTTTCTTTGTTCCTCTTTTTATCATTTCAATCGCGGTGAAAATGCCTGACGGCCCCGCACCGATTACTATAAGATCATATTTCATTGTTTTGCTTTCCTCGATTTTTATATATTTTCATATTCGCTTTTTAAGATAGAATAATAAAGTCTGTCATAATATTGTCCGTCTTCAAAAAAGAAATCTCTTAGCGTTCCCTCATAGACAAACCCGCATTTTTCGATAACCTTTTTTGACGGAATATTTGTCGACCTGTGGCAAATCTGAACCTTATGAAGATTTATATCTTCAAAGCCGTATTTTATAACTGCCTTAACTGCCTCAGGCATAAGTCCTTTTTTCTGAAACAATGTGCCTATGCAGTATTCTATTTCGGCAAAATGATTTTTTTCGTCAACCAGAAAATATGCAATCTGTCCCACACACTCATTCGTTTCTTTTAAAATTATCGCCCATCTGTAATAATGCGGCTTTTCATATGAGGAAATGTATTTATTAAGAAGCTCATCAACTTCAGTCTTTGAGGTATATACAGGCTCACCGTATCTATGCTGAACAAGCGGGTCACTTATCCAGTATTTCAGCATAGCCTCACCGTCGGCAAAATCAAATTTCCTTAAAACAAGGCGTTCTGTTTCGATTGTCTGTGTTCCTGCATTATTGAGCATAATAATCTTCCCCCGTCGTTAATCTTTCATTCAGATTATAGCACAAATTTTAATGATTAACAAGGCGGCTGACATAAGCGCATAACAAAAGGCGGAAATTTTCCGCCTTTTGTCTTATATATTTGTCGTTACAAAAATCTCATAAATGCATTTTGTTGCTTCTTCAAAATCCGCTTCGGAAACTCCCACGATAATGTTAAGCTCACTTGAGCCCTGGTCAATCATTTTTATGTTTATATGTGCGTGTGCAAGCGCCGCAAATACTCTTGCCGCTGTTCCTCTTGTCTTTCTCATTCCTCTTCCAACTATTGCGATAAGTGCAAGGTCGTTTTCTATTTCAATATGATCGGGGGAAACAAGCTCCTTTATTTCGTCAATGATTTTTTGTTCTTTTCCCGTTATTGAAGCATTATTCACAATGACACTCATGGTGTCGATTCCCGACGGAAGATGTTCAAATGAGATTTTGTTTTTCTCAAGAGCGCCAAGAAGCTTTCTTCCAAAACCAAGCTCAGCGTTCATCATGTCTTTTTCAATGTTGATGACGGAAAAGCCTTTCTTTCCGGCAATTCCTGTAATTGTATATTTGGGAGTGGTGTCGGGGGCTTCGGAAACTATCATTGTTCCTATTGCCGACGGGTCGTTCGTGTTTCTGATGTTTATCGGAATCCCCGCTGTTCTCACCGGGAAAATTGCGTCCTCGTGGAGAACGGTTGCACCCATGTATGAAAGCTCACGAAGCTCACGGTAGGTGATTGTCGTAATCGGATGAGGATTTTCGACAATTCTGGGGTCGGCTATTAAAAATCCCGAAACATCGGTCCAGTTCTCATAAATTTCTGCTCCCGCCGCTCTTGCGACAATCGAGCCTGTAATGTCCGAGCCGCCGCGCGAAAATGTCTTTATCGTATCATTCGGCATTGAACCGTAAAATCCGGGGATTACGGCATTTTTCAAGCCTTTCAGACGATTGCCGAGAATTTCCGTTGTGCGTTCAAGGTCGAATGCTCCCTGTTCGTTGAAGAAAATGTAATCAGCGGCGTCAAGAAAGGTGAAGTCAAGAAATTTTGCGAGGATAATTCCGTTTAGATATTCCCCTCTTGAAGCGGCATAGTCACGGCCAGCTTTGCCGATAAAGCACTGTTTTATCGTTTTGAACTCGTCTTCAAGGGAAAGGTCAAGTGCGAGGTCTTTTATAATAGTGTTGTACCTGTCCTTTATTGCATCAAACTGTGCATCAAAGTTTTCGCCCTTTGCGGCGGTTTCATAACAGGAATAGAGCATGTCGGTAACCTTTGTGTCGTCTGAAAAGCGTTTCCCCGGAGCCGAGGGCACAACAAATCTTCTTGATTCTTCGGCTAATATTATGTCGGAAACCTTTTTGAACTGGTTAGCGTCCGCAAGGGAGCTTCCCCCGAACTTAACTACCTTTGTATACATACTCACAAACCCCTTTATCTATGTTAAAATTTTCACATTAAATTCAGCAGCATTATTATTATATCTGATTTTTGTGATAAATGTCAATTGTATAATACCCCAACAATTATTGAATTGGCGGGTGTTTCTTTGTGGAATACGCTTGTACTCGTATGGCGTA
>DAOPYP010000010.1:0-26303 GCA_035352975.1 Oscillospiraceae bacterium | reverse complement strand
TCAATGATAATTTCATTTATCG
The DNA here is from genome assembly GCA_035352975.1 of Oscillospiraceae bacterium. Taxonomy (GTDB): domain Bacteria; phylum Bacillota; class Clostridia; order Oscillospirales; family Ruminococcaceae; genus DAOPYP01. The sequence goes on along the minus strand of DAOPYP010000010.1, from coordinate 26,281 downwards.
GAAGTATTGTGGTAAAGGACTGGTCTGAATTTTCCGGTCAGCTAAACGGCTTCTCTTCAATAAATGACCTCGTTTTTAAGCTTATTATCGGCGGATTTTTTATAATGCTTATGGTCTATGCACTTGCGGTATTCACAATTTCGTGCTGCGGAAGCTTTTTTGAAGCAATTGCGTATACTCTCGGATTAAATCTTCTTATTCCCGGAATAATTGCTGCCGGCGGATACCTCTTATTGGGAAATTTATACGGAATAAATTTTGAAAACTCAATAATACCTGTTCTGACAAAAACAAGTCCTATCGGCGGAGTTATCGGGATAGCATACTATCTTCTTGATTATAACGGAGATAACAACTTTTCATTCTATACAGGCTGGCTTATACCGTTCATAATTGTTACCCTTATCTATGCGATAAGCTCATGGTTTTTATACAAAAACAGAAAAGCCGAGGATGTTTCAAAACCGTTCGTGTATAAGCTTTTCTACTATATAGTTATTACCTGTATAACCTTCACCATATCCTCTATATTTATATTTGACAGATCGTCAGGAAATATTGTACCGCTTATTATTTTCAGTGCCATTGTATATTTAATTCTTGAGGTTATAACAAACCGCGGATTTAAAAAAGTCTGGCTGAGCGCAATACGTTATGCTATAACAATGATTTGTGTACTCATAGTAATATCTATTATGGATTTTACAGATGGTTTTGGGATGGTTTATCAAATTCCTAAAGCTTCACAAATTTCGTCAGTGGAATTGGATTATCCGGGAATATTCGAGAGCTATGAAAGTTCAGCTGTTAAGCTGAAAGAAAAAGATGCTATATCCAATGTAATATCAATGCATTCAGATGTGCTTGACCTATACAAAGAAGAAAAAAAGGCAGAAAATGATGTTGATACGCCCAAAGCAACCAGTTACATGAATAAGTATAACTCTGCCGATTACCGCGCAACTTTTGTTAAGATAAAGTATAATCTTAAAAGCGGCGCGCAATTGACAAGAGAATACAGTGTAAATTCAGATGTTCTTAAAAATTTATCGGATATTGAGCTTTCTGACGAATATATTGATCAGCGTATTCAGAGTATACGAAGCAGCATATTTAAAATGATTACACTGGAAAATTATTCTGAAATCTCATTTTATAATTTTAGTGAACAGCCTCAGAATATTGATTTTAAAAATATGACCGAGGTTGAAGAAATGCTTACAGCTTTATCTACAGATATGAAATCAATTTCTCCCGAAGAATTTTATACCCCGTCAAAGCCTTTTCTGGGATTTATGGGACTTTCAAATATAAATATACCGATAAATGAGAATTATCCGAATGTTATTAAATTTTTAGAAAAGCATGATATAAATCTTTTCCTCAGTAATAAATTTGATCCTATCGCAACAAAAATTATTAGTATCACCCAAAATAACACTGATGAAATTACATTTATAACTAGATTTAATAAAGAAGCCGAAAACTATTATACTGAAACGATATCCCAGGAATATCCAGAAATTGAGGAGCTTGCAAAAGTTGTTCAGCCAAACTATATGGGTAAAATCGTATACACCATGAACATTAACGGAAGTGAATATGCTGTTCCCGAGGAATATTCTTCAATTGCCGAAAGTTTATACAATAAAGCTAAGGGATACAATCAAAAGCATACTGAAGAAATTGCTGTAAATTCATATGGATATATTGTCACCGAAGATAATGATGTATACTATTTCAACAGCTTTGAAGAATATAACAATCTTCTTGCAGATAAAGATATTTCAAGCAAAGAGTATAAAGTCGTTATTCAAAAATAAAGTGTAGATTTTAAAAGAAAGAACTAAATATATAAAAAACGTGCGGCTGGAAATTACCTGCCGCACGTTATTTTTTTACTATTTAATGTCCAATGAACAATTCAAAAACGCTGTCGCAAAGCGACAAAACAGCGTTTTTGAAAAGACAAAGGCAAGGCTTTTTTAAAATTCAGCTCTTTTGTCGTGCACTTTGTCTTAAGATTTTCTTTGAAAATCTGTTCATTGTGACATAAAGAAATGTCTGAATTTAATTGTAAAGGCTCTACAAAGCCTTTACAATTAAATTTGTGCAGATTTCTGCACAAATAATTCGCAAAGCGAATTATTTAGTAGACATTATTTATTATTTCAATTACATCTGAAAGAGAATCACATTTTTTATATACAAACGGGCTGATCTCTTCGTTAAACGGAAGAAGATCTGGTATCATAATCGGCCTCATCCCCGCACGATATGCTGCTTTTATGCCGTTATAAGAATCCTCTAAAACATAGCAGAATTCAGGTTCAACGGTAAGCATTTCCGCCGCTTTAAGATAAATTTCAGGGTCAGGCTTGCTCTTTTCAACCTTATCCCCGCAGATTATACAGTCAAAATAATGTACGGCATTAATCCGCTCAAGGTTTTTTAGAGCCGTAACTTCTCTTGTCGAGGTTGCAACCGCAAGAGAAAATTTATTTTCCTTTAGAAAATCAAGAAGCTCAAAAAGTCCTTTCTTAGTGGGAAGTCCGTTTTCTTCAATATCCTTCAGATAGCTTTCCTTTGCGGTTTTAAGAAATTCATCATAGGGAAAATCTTCACCCAAGTGTTCAAGAAAGATTCTTTTAGTTTCCGCCGATGTGACACCAGTAGATTTTTCACAGAGAATTTTTATGTTATCATATCCGAAAAGTCTGCCTGTATTAATCATTGCTTTTGTAATAAGCCTTTCGGAATCTATCATAAGCCCGTCCATATCGAAAATTACAGCTTTCATTTTTATCTCCCTGCCGCAGCGTTGATAATCGTAAATATATGTGTGAATAATCGTAAAAAAATATATAATAATAAATGCAAAAGGTGGTGATGAAAATGCCCAAAGACAGTCAACCTGATAACAAAAAGGCAAGGGCTGAAAAAAGCAATAATCAAACTCCCTTAACCAAAGAAGCTCAAAACCATAACAGCAATGCTAAGAAAAAATCCATTAAAAACAATGATGTTTAAAAGGAGGATTTATGGCTAAGAAAGGTATGAAGCGCCCCGACCCGGAGGAAAATATCTCAACCGAAAGCAACAAGCGAATGAACATTCCTAAAAACGACGAAAAGCCTGTTCCCGAAATTGAAGGTAAAGCAAAGCACGGAAACAAAAAAGCCGGACGTATGTAATTAATTCAAAAAACAGCAGTAACCACTGCTGTTTTTTATTTTTAATACAGTATTTTATTGCTTTAAGCTTTCTATATATTCTTCAAGACAAAGTCCACTTTCTTTTATTTTTGTAGCATGATAAATCCCCACAAAGCGATAATGCCAAGGCTCATAATAAATTCCCGTTACATCCTTTTTGCCTTTAGGATAGCGAAGAATAAAGCCGTATTCGTTGGCATGCTCCGACAGCCAGTTAAATTCGGGGGTTTTTTCAAAGCCCTCGGAAAGAGTATAATTTCCCTCTTCAAGCATATCGGCGGAAATACCGGCGTTATGCTCGCTCTGTCCCGGAACGGCAACACCCTCTGTAGCTTTTACATACGCTTCGTCATCCGACAAGCCTTGATTTTTAAATGCCTGAACTTCTTTATCGAGAAGATTTTTTTGATATTCAATTGTTCTGTATGATGATATAACGCTTAAATTCACGTTGTCTTTTTTTGCATCGGCAATCATATTCTTCATATATGAAGCACATCTTGAATCCATAACATATTGTGCATAAACTTTTTCGGTAGTTATTGAATAATTCTCGGGCAGCGGATTTTTCTGATTTATAAGGAATAAAGCCCATTCGTTGTCAACCGCCATTGATTCCTTCAGTGCTGTTGTTGTAGTTTCCACGGGATCTCCCCCTACCATTATAGGTGTTGACGAGGTTACCTCTGTCGTCTGTGTCGTGGTTTCAGAAGTTGTTTCACTTGTCTGTGAAGAATTGTCATTATTCTTTTTCATTGAGGGAATATTTACTATAAAGACAAAAGCAAAAAGTATCAGCGTTATTATTAAAATATATTTTACAGGTTTCATTTTTATGCCTTTCCATTTTTCAGTTTCAATATATTATAGCATATTTACGAACTTTTTTCAAATATTTAATTATTCTTCACATAAAATCAGCCATTCATCGGTTAGCTCGGCTATTAAATTTTTAACACTTTCCGCCTCTCTGCATTTATCATTCATAAGCTGATAGTCCCCGTAAATTTCGGGCAGTGTCATTTCCTCCTGAAGCTGTGAAGCTTCTATTTCCGCATGATGAATACTTTCCTCAAGCTCTTTTATGCGCTTTTTACGCTGTGCATCAATGCTTCTCTGTTCTTTATTTCTGTATGCCTTAGTCGTCTTATCGGACAATTTTTGCTTGCTTTCCTGAATTATCTGAGCTTCACTTAATTCGCGCTCTTTTTTTATATCCATGTACTCCTGAAAGCCGCAGTTAAAAGTTTCTGTTCCATTTTCGGTTATTTCAATAATTTTAGTGGAAATTCTGTTTAAAAGATACCTGTCGTGCGATACAAAAATAACGGTTCCGTCATATTCGTCAAGCGCTTTTTCGAGAACCTCTTTTGAAGAAAGATCAAGGTGGTTTGTCGGCTCGTCGAGAATAAGAACATTTCCTCTTTCAAGCATCATTATCGCAAAGCAAAGCTTTGCGCGCTCTCCTCCGCTTATAACGCTGACTTTTTTAAACACGTTTTCGCCCGTCAGCCTTACGCGTCCGAGAATTGAGCGTACTTCCTGCTCCGTCATAAAACGGTATCTTCCGTGGATTTCCTCAACAACCGTATTATTCAGGTTTAGCTGGGAATTTTCCTGCTCAAAATAGCTTATTTTTATATTTTTCGTCCAGTCAACTCTTCCCCTTAAATGAGGGATTTTATTCTGAATTACTTTTAAAAGCGTGGATTTCCCTATTCCGTTCGGACCGACTACCGCCGTTTTTTCTCCTCTTTTTATCTCAAAGCTAACGTTTTCGCATAATATTTTATGTTCCTCACCCACCGCAAGCTCAACGCTTCCGACCGTGAGAACATCTTTGGGAGGAATAATGTCGTATTCAAATCTTATGCTTGCTTCCTTTTCTGATAAAACAGGCTTATCTATAAGTTCCATATGCTCAAGCGCCTTAATTCTGCTTTTTGCGCTTTTTGAAGTGGAGGCTCGTACAAGATTTTTATCAACATACTCCTGCATATGCGCGATTTTTTCCTGCTGAAGCTCATATTCTTTAAGCTGTCTTGTGACAGCCATTTCTTTTTGCTTCACAAAAGCGGTATAGTTGCCCTTATATCGTATAAGCTTTCCGTTTTCTATTTCGGCAACAGACGACACAAGCCTGTCAAGGAAATACCTGTCGTGTGAAACAATCAGCAAAGCGCCTTTATAATCCTTGAGGTAATCCTCAAGCCACTGAACCGTTCTGAAATCAAGATGGTTTGTCGGCTCGTCAAGAATGAGAAGATTCGGGTTTTCAAGGAGAAGCTTTGCTATCGCAAGACGTGTTTTTTCTCCCCCGCTGAGCGCAGAAATAACGGTATCATACCTTTCTGGGGCAAACCCCATTCCGTTGAGAACAGTTTTTATTTTTACTTCAATAAGATAGCCTTCATTTGCTTCAAAATAAGCCGAAAGCCTTGCATATTCGGACGAAATATCATTGAATTCTTCCGATTCGTGAGAAATTTCAGCCGCCATCGCCTGTTCAAGCGTTTTCATCTCGTCATATACCGAATAAAGCCTTGCGAACGCCGATTTCATCTCCAAAATAATGGTATTGGTTTTGTCAAGGCCGCTGTTCTGCTGCAAAAATCCTATTGACGCACTTTTAGTTATAGATACGGCGCCGTCGTCCGTCGGGTTTTTATCAGGAGCTTCAATTCCCGTCAGAATTCTTAAAAGAGTGGACTTTCCGCAGCCATTTTTCCCGATAAGTCCTATCCTGTCGTTATCCTCAACAGTAAAATCAACATCTTTTAGAATATGGTTACCGTTATAATATTTATTTATTTTCTTAAGATCTGCAATCATATTTTCCCTCTGAACAATATTTTTAATAATTGTAACATATTTTCAGAAAAAATAAAAGTAAAAAATTGATATTTACGGATAAGTGAAAAAATTTATATGAAAACAGCGACGTTCTGTTAGCATTTATTCAAAAGAGTAAAGCTTCATATACTTGAAAAAAAAATGAGAATAAAGTATAATATTTAGAAAATATATAAATTTGAAAACATATTTTGTGGCGATTGGCTTGTTTTTAATATGGGGGTATTAATTTGTATAAAATTATGCTGATAGAGGACGATAATATTATTTGTGATGAGATTGCATCACTTTTAATAAGGTGGGGGTATGAGGTTCGTTCTGTTGTAGATTTCACATCAGTCACCGCCGAATTTGCGGATTTTTCTCCCCAGCTTGTGCTTATGGATATTTCTCTCCCTTTTTATAATGGATATTATTGGTGCAGTGAGATACGAAAATTATCCAGGACACCAATTATGTTTGTTTCTTCGTCGAGCGATAATATCAACATCGTTATGGCTATGAACATGGGCGGAGATGATTTTATTTCAAAGCCATTTTCGCCCGATGTTTTAGCTGCCAAAATTCAGGCATTACTTCGCAGGAGCTATGATTTTCAGCCGCTTTCTTCTTTGCTTGAGCATAAAGGGGCAATATTGAATCTTTCTGATACGACGCTAACCGTCGGGCAAAACAAAGTTGAGCTTACTAAAAACGAATTTCGTATTCTTCAGCTTTTGTTTGAGAAAAAAGGATGCGTTGTCCCGCGTGAAGAGATTATGAAGCGCTTATGGAACAGTGACTGTTTTATTGATGATAACACGCTGACCGTCAACATGACAAGGCTTAGAAAAAAGCTGGAGGAAGCCGAAGCTGTCGATTTCATTTCGACAAAAAAGGGAATCGGTTATTTGCTGGACATATAACAAAGGGGTAATCATCTTGGAAAATTTATCCGCATTTAAGCTTATTTTAAAATGGCTTTCTGAATGTAAAGTTATTATAATTATGTTTTCTCTGTTCAGTGTGATTGGCATATTGATGCAATTTCTATATCAGGTTAATGTAGGTCCGATTTTTTACAGCACATTCATATGTGCCTTTATAGGAATATTTATCGGGATATTCAGCTGTCATCGCTATATCAGACGTTATCGCCAGCTATATAACGCTTTTATAAATATTGAAAATATGCTATCGTTAATCCCTGAGCCAAAAAAGTTTTCAGAAAGCAGCTATCAGGAGATTATAAATAGAATTTATAATGACAGGTTAAATATCATATCACAAATAGACCAGCAAAAATCGGAAATGTCCGACTATTATACATTATGGGCACATCAGATTAAAACGCCTATTGCGGCTGCTAAATTACTTATTAACAGTGACAGCATACAATCAAACCGCTATTCAATTGAGGGTGAGCTTTCCAAAATCGAGCAATATACAGAAATGGTTTTGCATTATCTGAGAATTGAAAGTATTTCAGAGGACATGGTACTTAAAAAATACAACATTTATGACATAGTATGTCACGCATTGAAAAAATTTTCGATATATTTTTCAGCCAGTGGCTTAATGCTGGATTTTTCAGAATTTGAATGTAATGTTATTACAGATGAAAAATGGATGACGGTCGTTATCGAACAGCTTTTATCAAATTGTATCAAATACACCAAGCAAGGCAAAATCACAATCAAGGGATATGATGATAAGCTTGTTATTTCCGATACGGGTATTGGGATAAGCCCCGAGGATTTACCGCGAATATTTGATCGCGGCTTCACTGGGTATAACGGTCGTATATATAAGAAATCAACAGGTATCGGCTTGTTTTTATGCCGTCGGATAACACAGCAGCTGGGTCATGCCATTTCAGTGACATCACAGGTCGGAAAGGGAACGCAGTTTATTGTGGACTTTTCTTCACAGAAAGACAGCGGAATGTTACAAAAATGAAAGTCTGCCAAGGGAAATGTAAGCCAAAGCTATGGCGAAGCATTTCCTTTTGTTTTATAATTTTGATATGATAGAAGATCAAATGAAAGGGTATGATTTCAAATGGCAATGTTAGAAGTACAAAATTTAAAAAAGATTTATTCGACACGCTTTGGGGGGAATAAAGTACAAGCGCTTGATGAAGTAAGCTTCTCAATAGATGCGGGCGAATATGTGGCAGTTATGGGAGAATCCGGCTCGGGTAAAACAACGCTTTTAAACCTTCTTGCTTCGCTTGATAAGCCGACATCAGGAGATATTCTTCTTGACGGCGTGTCGTTTTCAAAAATAAAAAATAAAGATTTATGCTCATTCAGAAGAGATAAGCTTGGATTTGTTTTTCAGGATTTTAATCTTTTAGATTCGCTTTCTTTAAGGGATAATATCTTTCTTCCGTTGGTTTTGCAGGGCAAAAGCTATGACGAAATGGAGAAAAGGCTTGAGCCTGTGGCTAAAAGGCTGAATATAACAGAGCTGCTTAACAAATTCCCTTATGAGGTATCCGGCGGACAAAAACAGCGTGCTGCCGCCGCCAGAGCACTTATAACTCAGCCTCGTATTATACTGGCAGACGAGCCGACAGGCGCTTTAGACTCTAAAGCTGCCGCACATCTGTTAAAGATATTCAATGAGCTTAATATTGACGGTCAGACTATTCTCATGGTAACGCACAGTATTCAGGCGGCAAGCTGTGCGAACCGCATATTGTTTATTAAGGACGGAAAGCTGTTTAATCAGATTTATCGCGGCGTTGCGGGTAATGAAGAAATGTTCAGACGCATATCCGATTGTCTTACCGTTTTACAGTCCGAGGTGAATAAAAATGACTAATTCATCAGCAAAACACGCATTACTGCCGAAGCTTGCATTTTCGGGCATACGGAAAAACGGCTCGGTTTATATTCCTTATTTAGCAGCCAGCTCAATAGCCGTAGCAATATTTTTCATTTTCAGCGCAGTTTCACAGAATAAGCTTATGAAAAATATTCCGTATTCGGATTATGTTGTAATGCTTATGTATATCGGCCAGTTTCTTCTTTGTGTCATTCTTGCACCGTTTTTGTCAAGCATAAACAGTTTTCTTATAAAGCGCAAAAAGCTTGAGCTTGGATTATACAGCATACTGGGGCTTGAGAAAAAGCATATCGGAATCATAATGATTATTGAAACTATTATAAACTATTTCATATCAGTCATTTGCGGAATTATTATCGCCATTGTTTTTTCAAAGCTTATTTTTATGCTTTTACTTAATCTTACCGGATTACCGATTACAACGGATTTTACTGTTTCACCAATTAGCTTTGTGATTACATTGATTTATTTTGGAGCTGTTTCGCTTTTTAATCTTGGTATAAATCTTTTCAAGGTATCTATGACAAACCCTATTGAGCTTTTTAAAAGCTCAAAAAAAGGTGAAAAGCAGCCAAAACACGTTTTATTAAGAACTGTTTTCGGCATTTTATTCATGGGCGGCGGTTATTTTATAGCTTTAACCGGAAAATTAGATGGTTCAATTTTTCTGACTTTCCTTTTTGCAGTTTGGCTGGTTGTTATGGGAACACACTTTCTTTTCACATCCGGCAGTATTTCATTTATAAAATCCTGTATGAAAAACAAAAAATTTTATTACCGAAAAGAGAATTTTATAACTATTTCCGGAATGTTGTACAGGCTGAAAAAAAGTGCGTCCGGACTTGTTAATATCTGCATTTTCGGAACAATGGCAATTATCACTTTAATCTGTACTATATCGCTGTTTTTAGGTCAAAACGAAGTAATAAAAGCATCTTATCCTATGGAAGCAGAGTACTATTTTAATGCTGACAGCAGTTATGATACGTCAGCGTTTGACGGTTATATAAGAGAATTATCATCAGCAAACTCTGTCAAAATAAAAGACAGAATTGACTTTACTTATGCAAAATTATCAATAATGGAAAAAGACGGGCAGTTTGTAAAATACGAACAGAACGATATGTCCTATCCATCTGACATGAGGCTTATAACAATAGCTGATTACAACAAAACTCAAAATGAAAATAAAACACTTTCCGAAAACGAGGTATTGCTTTTTTCTTCAGCCGCTGATTATGGTAAACCTGCTATTAATCTTTACGGAACTGAATTTACAGTTAAAGAGGAACTTCAGAATCTGAACTTTATTACTAAAGAGCCAAAAAATCCTCAAGGCAGTGATTATTATATCGTAATGAGCAGCGCTGAATGGATAAACAAAGAAATGGCTGATTTTGGGTATGATAAGTCCAGTATAAATTACAGCGTACGCTTTAATATGGACGGTGATGAAACAGCAAGAAAAAGCTTTTTGAAAACTCTTGACGAGAAATTCGGAGCATTAACAGAAGCCAATCTTTCGAGTAATATATATGATTATTCCGACGATTTGCACGCTTTGTACGGCGGTTTGCTTTTTCTTGGGATATTCTTCGGGATTATTTTTTCAGTATGTATGATTTTGATTATGTATTATAAACAAATTTCTGAGGGATTTGAAGACAAGGCTAATTTTGATATAATGCGAAAAGTCGGAATGAGCGACAATGAAGTTAAAAAAACCATACGCCGTCAAGTTCAGATGATATTCCTTATTCCTATATCAGCGGCAATTCTTCACACAATTATTGCTGTTAAAATAATATCTATGATGATGGTATTGTTAAAAATTTATAGTCTTAATCTTATTATATTATGTGCACTAGGAGTTATTGTAGTTTTCGGCATATTCTATGCAATTAGTTATGTTGTTACTGCAAGAGCATATTATAAAATTGTAAGATAAAATAGAATAAATCCGCACTAATTCAAGTTCTGGATTAGTGCGGATTTTATTGTAAATTGAAACGTGAAGTTTACGAAATCAACTGCTAATAGTTTCCTCTTTTTATTTATGATTTTCATCTACCCATTTTTTTGCGAAATCCACATTGTCCTCGCTTTCATTATGAACATTTCCGTCTGGGGCAGTGACATTTGATGTTATGATATTTGTCGAAAATAGCGGGGCTGCCAGACTTTCAATATTAGCGAATTCCATTTTGTCTGATTTTGTGAAATGATATTTCCCCATATCCTCTCTCCTTCCATTATAAAAAAGCTTTAAGATTATCGATATATTGCTGTTCCCTTTTTAATATGCTGTCTGCCTGATTTTTAAGCTCAGGAGTAATACTTTCATAAGAATTAATAGCTTTAACTATTTCTATAATCCCCATATTCGTTCCCTGAATCATCATTTCCGCAATATGGGTAGGTGAATTATTTGTCAGCGTCGAAGCGGTAATTCCGAGATCTGCATACACTTTTGAAACAGGGCTTATAGTCTGAGGCTCTGAATTAAGGTCGTAAATTTGATTTCTCACGTCCTGACATATTGTGTGATAATTATTCCGTTGGTTTTTTAGCTCCTGTTTCATTTTCGGATTATTTACCTTAGGAAGAACTTTGGATATTGCCGATGTCCCCATGCTCGCATTTTTGTAAATTGAATTTAAAATATCTATATTCTGGTTAGGCATAAATATGCTCCTTTTCATTTTATTTATTATTATTATCTGCATTTTAGGCGTTATTATTTATGAAAAGGATTGTTATAAATGCTTAAATAAGGTATAATTATAATAAATTTCATTTTTTTAAAAACATATTATTTATAAAATTTTCATAAGCATTACTAATAATGAATAAAGGGGTATGCTTATGAAAAAATTCTTCCTGAAAACCCGTACAATATGTATTGCCTTAGTGCTTGTGATGAGCTATATTGTCGTATATTATGCGGCAAATAAAATTGATGTTACCGTCCCGACGTCGCTACCCGTAAACGAAGATTTTTATATTGTTCTCGATAGTGGTCACGGCGGTATGGACGGCGGCTGTTCCTCTGCCGACGGGGTTACCGAAAAAGGAATAAATCTTGCTATTATGCTTGAAGTAAGAGATTTATGCAAGCTCTACGGCTATAACGTCGAGGTGACAAGGGATAAGGATATTTCCATTTATGACAAGGGTGTTGAAGGGATAAGAAACCAAAAGGTTTCGGATATGGACAACAGGCTTGAGATTTTCAACAAGCACCCGAATGCACTTTGTATTTCAATCCATCAGAATAAATTTACTGACCCTAAATACAGCGGCGCGCAGATGTTTTATTCGGATACTCATCCAGATAACGAAAAAATTGCGGAAATTATGAAAAATAAATTTGTTCAGAATATTCAGCCTGACAACAAGCGTGAAACAAAGCCCTGTGGAAAAGAACTGTTTTTGTGCTATTACTGTCAGAATCCCACTCTTATGATTGAATGCGGATTTTTGTCAAACCCCGAGGAAGCCGCAAAGCTTAACAGTCCCGACTATCAAAAGCAAATTGCGTTCACTATTTTTTCAGGCATAAACGAATATCTTACCGCGGAATAAATCTTTAAGGAGTTTTAAAATGGCAGGGAAAGTAAAAAGCGTGTATGTATGCAATCAATGCGGCTTTGAAAGCTCGAAATGGAACGGCCGATGCCAGAGCTGCGGAGCATGGAACAGCTTTGAGGAGGAGCAGGTTCTTCAGACCTCCTCAAAAGCACAGGCAAGAAAAAACATTGATATGTCCGACAAAATTTCCGAGCTTTCGGAAATTGACATTGACGGAGATATACGCTATTCAACAGGTGTTCACGAACTTGACAGAGTTCTGGGCGGAGGACTTGTAAAAGGCTCTCTAGTTCTTCTCGGAGGAGAACCGGGTATAGGAAAATCTACGCTTTTGCTCCAGATATGCGAATATTTCGGGAAAAACCATACAGTTTTATACGTATCGGGGGAAGAAAGCGTACGTCAGTTAAAGCTCAGAGCAAACCGTCTTGGCGTAAAATCCGAAAATCTATACGTCATTTCAATAACCGATGCCGAAACGGTAGCATCGGTAATAACCTCCGAAAAGCCGGAAATCGTAATCATTGACTCGATTCAGACAATGAGCATTTCGCAGATTTCTTCAAGCCCCGGAAGCATTACACAGGTGCGTGAATGTACGAATTTATTTATGCGAACGGCAAAATCAGAAGAAATCCCGATTTTTATCGTTGGTCACGTCAACAAGGACGGAGCTATCGCAGGTCCTAAGGTTATGGAGCATATCGTTGACGCCGTGCTTTATTTTGAGGGTGAGCGGAATTTATCCTATCGTATTCTTAGGGCAGTCAAAAACCGTTACGGCTCGACAAATGAAATAGGCGTTTTTGAAATGCTTGATACGGGGCTTCACGAGGTTGAAAACCCCTCACAAATGCTTTTGTCGGGAAGACCTCTCGACGTTTCGGGAACGTGTGTCGCCTGTATTGTAGAAGGCTCAAGACCTATTCTTGCCGAGGTTCAGGCGCTTGTCACAAAAAGCGGATTTACCGCCCCGAGAAGAACGGCAACTGGCTTTGACTTCAACAGGATGTCAATTATTATTGCTGTTCTTGAAAAGCGTCTGGGGCTATATTTTGGAACGCTTGACGTTTATATAAACGTAGTCGGAGGATTAAGGCTTGACGAGCCTGCCGCCGATTTGTCAATTGCGCTTTCGCTTTATTCAAGCCTTATTGACAAGCCGATAGATAACGACCTTATCGCATTCGGAGAAATCGGCTTAGGCGGAGAAATACGGAACATTTCTCACATCGTTCAGCGAATTTCTGAGGCACAGCGGTTAGGCTTCAAAAAGTGCATTATCCCGAAGCAAGCTCTTTCCTCAATAAATAAAGACAGCTTTGACATTGAAATTGCCGCGGTATCGACATTAAAGCAGGCATTTTCATATATCAAGTAACATCAAAGACTTCCGGCGGATTTTCGTCGGGAGTCTTTATATTTTGGCACTCATAGTAACAGCAGTTGCTGCTTGACATATGAACAGTACCCGGAGCTTCAAGAGCGCAGTATCCGTCCTTTTGGTGCTTACAGTTTTCGTTGCATAAAATTAAATTCATTTTTTCTTCTCCTTTTTAAAAATACATTCTCCCCGCTTATTTTATGTGTCTGAAAAATAATTATACTTTAATCCTTATTTGTTATTATATTTTTTGAAATTATTGTAATACTAATCAGGAATTAAAATGACAAGGAGAATGAAAAAATGAAAAAAACAGTTATTGCAATTATTATCACTGGGATTTTAGGAATTGCCGTGCTGTGCATACCGTCCGTATTTGTATCGACACTTCCTAAAGCTGGCGTGACAAGCGTCAGAACAGTTGAATATGCGGACAGCGTTGTCGCAGTGGGAGAGGTTCAGAAGCTTAATTCAAATTCTGTTAAAGCGGATATGCCGCTTGTCGTGTCGGATGTGCTTGTTTCAAAAGGGGAAAACATAACCGAGGGACAATCGATCCTTACCGTCGACAAGGCTGCAACCGCCGCAAAAATGATGGAAATAGACAACTACGCGGCACTTGCCGATATTGGTGCGGGAAGCACGGTTACAAGCTATAACGATTTGATTAAGCTTTGCTGTCACAACAGCTTCTTGAGGGAGAAATAAAAAGCGGAGATGTTCTAACTTTAAGAGTATGTGACGGGAAATATGTACTTTCACAAAAAATAATTCAGTATTAGCCTAATGATATAATGCTTGATAAATTAGATCCCATGAAAACTTAAAACCCGCAGAGAAATTAATCTCTGCGGGCTAAGCCACTACACTATATCAAATATTGTTAATAAGCAAATTAAATTAACATGTTGCCGTCATGCTGAATTTGTTAATGGATTCAGAATTACTTCCGGCGTAAACAGTGAAATAACTGGCAAGTCTGTATGTACCGCTGGTAAGTGATGACTTATAATTTGTAACAGAAAGATAATAGTTACTTGTGCTGCCATACCAGCTGCTGACAGTTGTCCATGTACCATTAACTCGCTTTTGAAGAGCCTGTGAAACATAAATGCTTGTTGTTTCGCCATAATAGCCATCCAGTTCACTTATGCATGTTGCGGTGCCGCCTGAAATAGACAATATACTTGTGCAGCTATATGTGTACAGATAATCCGGAGTATAAATAATATCCTCTTTTTTGTCAAGCATTGTCGCCGAAACAGAAGTGCCAAGAAACGATACAGATATAATTGCCGTCAGAAAAAAAGCAAAGATTTTTTTGAACATAATTATTCCTCCTGTAATTTATTTGGTCTTCTATAATATATAACTTATCAGGAGCTTGTTTTTGGACATGATTCTACAAAATATTTTTTTATTCTACTTTTTTCACAGATTCCGCAATCTTGATTAGTTCATTTTTACTAATATTTGAACCGACAGATATAATATAATCACCGTTATCCCATATTATTGTAGCGTATGCGTGATTATCAGTATAATAAACCCCTGTATATTCGTTGACAGCTATATTTTCTATTTTGGCTTCTTCAGTATTCATATTCATGTCGTACGTCGATTTTATAGATTGCTTAAAAATAATAATTTTATCATCGTTTTTATATATCGTTTGTAAGTTATAGTCGGAATCATCTTTAAAATCAATGTCATACCCGCTCATGTCACAGGTGATTTCATAAATATCATCAATTTTTATCGGAGAAGAATCGCTTTCGGCAGACTGTACAACACTGAATTTTTCAAAGACATCAACAAAAAATCCGAAGAATGCCTCACGTAATGCTTTCACGCTCAAGATCGTCGTCATAGAAGCAATAATTACCACCACAGCTATGCATGCAACACGTTTTGCGGCCGTGTTAATAATCTGATAATACGGCTTGCTTCTTCTTTTTATAAGCTTATGCATTTTTTCCTCAAAAGCTTTTGAAAATACGTGATCTTCATATTCGGGAATAGAAAAAACATATTCTTCTGTCAAAGCATCTGAAATAGCCTTTGAAAATTTCGAATTATTCATATAATCTCCTATCATTCATCTAGTCTTTCAAGAAGCATGCTTCTCGCACGCTGTAACCTTTTCCTTGCCGCATCAACAGAAATACCCAGAATATCAGCAGTTTCTTCTACTGAATATCCGCTGACATAGTGCAGATAAAGAGCATCCTTTAAATTTTCGGGCAGCAGCTTTATCGCTTCTATCAATTTTTTGTAGTCATAATTTTCATATATATCATCGCTGACAGGCTGTTCGAAAGCATCCTCAATATCAATAGTCCTTTCGGAAGCTTTTTTATTCTTATTATATATATCAATAGAAACGTTCCTAATAATAATAACTGTGTAGGCCTTCATTTCTGGACATTTTATTTCGGAAATTTTTTCAAAATTATTTGCAATGCGCAAAAAAGCCTGATGAACGGCATCTTCGGCATCGTGAACATTGTTTAAAATTGCAAAGGCAACAGCATACATATCCTGTTTGTGCTGGTTATAAATCTCTTCAAATCGACTTTTCTCTTCCTCGGTTTCAAGCATGGATAAATATATCTGAATCATAATGTCACTCTCTTTTTTAAATTTTAAGTTGTAATACTAATTAAATAATAACAGAATATTGTCGATAAGTGAAGTATTATTAATAAAATATAAAATGCAGCTCCACTCAGATTCTTTAAATATTTATTTTCGACATTTTTCTTCATTTATTGCCCAAAAATAAAACCCTTTGCTTATTAAAAAGCAAAGGGTTTTTGTTATTTTATTTTGTTTCCTTATCATTTTTAACTGGAAACAACTTTGAAAACAAGAGAACGAAAACCATCATAACTCCGATTACTATAAATATTCCGAGCATTCCCCATCCCATTATCGGAAGAGAATCAAGAAAAGCCTGTATGTTCATTTATTTTTCCTCCCTTTTATAGTCTTGCAGAAACAAGATTGAGTATCAATCCGCCGGCAATAACTGATGCAATCTGTCCTGAAACGTTTGCCCCTACCGCATGCATTAACAAGAAGTTCTGAGGATCTTCCTTAAGTCCCATTTTATTGATAACGCGGGCAGACATAGGGAATGCAGAAATTCCGCAGGCACCTACCATTGGGTTAACTTTAGTTTTCGAGAAAAGATTCATAAATTTAGCGAACATAACACCGCCGACGGTGTCAAAAATAAATGCAACAAGACCGAGTCCCATAATCATAAGTGTTTCAAATGTAAGGAAAGTTTCCCACTGCATTTTTGTTGCGATTGTAATACCAAGAAGAATTGTTATAAGGTTAGCGAGCGCATTCTGTGCTGTTTCTGAAAGATTTTTAAGAACGCCGCATTCGCGAATAAGATTTCCGAACATTAAAAAGCCAACAAGGGCAACGGATTTAGGAGCAATAAGTCCTGCAATTACGGTAATGATTATCGGGAAAAGAATTTTTGTGGTCTTTGAAACTTCTTTTTGTGCATATGGCATTCTTATCAGTCGCTCTTTTTTCGTTGTTATCGCACGGATAACGGGAGGCTGTACGATCGGAACCAAAGCCATATAAGAATATGCCGCAACGGCAATAGCACCCATATATTTCGAGCCGAAATATGTTGATACAAAGATTGATGTTGGTCCGTCAGCCGCACCGATAATAGCAATAGAAGCGGCATCCTTTAAATCGAAGCCGAAAAGACAAGCTGCTGAAAGTGTGAAGAATATTCCGAACTGTGCGGCAGCACCGAAAAGAAACATTTTCGGATTTGACAAAAGCGGAGTAAAGTCAATCATAGCGCCTATTCCTATAAAAAGGAGAAGCGGAAAAAGCTCATTAGCTATTCCGGCATCAAATAAAGCCGTCAATGGACCTTCTTCTGTTCCGGTAGTGAAAACCTGAGTGATTGCACCTGAAAGGGGGAGATTAACTAAAATTGCGCCGAATCCCATAGGGAGAAGAAGAGCAGGCTCCATATCTTTTTTGATAGCAAGGTAAATAAGTATCGCACCAATTGCCCACATTACCGCCATTGGCCACTCAAAATTAAAGATATTGCCGAAGAGTTCGTTCATTGAGATCACTTTCCATTCTTTTAATTTTTATTACAGCTATAACATCACACAAATTAAAGGTGGATTTTACAACTTGTTTACTTTATTTTTCTGTAAAAAATGATATTTTATGCATAAATTCAGCATTAAAAATACTTTTACCATAGATAAGCACTATGGTAAAAGTTTTTATTTTTACTTTTCGGTTTTCATAAAGAAACCGTTATGTCGCAGAAAACTACAGCTTAATGCCGCAAGCTACTCCCTTTTACGTGGATATTTCTTGTTTATTTTCAGAATCCGACGATTTATCGTTTTTTTCTTTAAACTTTTTATTGACCAGACGTCCGACCATAATATATATTACAGACATCGTCGGGACAGAAAGAAGCATTCCCAGTATTCCGAACAACCCGCCGCCGATTGTTATTGCGGCAAGAGTCCATAATGGGCCAAGACCAACCGAATTCCCCACAACACGAGGATAAATGATGTTTGAATCAATCTGTTGAAGAATAATGATAAATACCACAAACCATAACGCATGAATAGGGTTAACAAGCAGAAGAATTAATGCGCAGGGAATTGTTCCGAAAATCGGCCCAAAAATCGGAATAAGATTAGTCACTCCTATGATAACGCTGATAAGAACGGCGTATTCAAAGCCGAATATCCTCATACCGACAAAACATAGTATACCAAGAATAAACGCCTCTGTCAACTGCCCATTTATAAAATGTGAGAAAGATTTTGAAGTAAGACTATAAAAATCCACAAGCTTATTGTATTTATTATCCGAAAGAATAACTCTGAAAACTTTTGAAACCTGACTTTTTAATTTTTTCTTGTCGGCAATTAGATATACCGAGAAAATCAACCCGATAAAAACATCTACTACACCGCTTATTATTCCAGCCGTAACGCCGAATGTTTTAGTTAAAAATTCGGGAATATATTCGGTTAAGCTGTATATTTTTGTATACAGCGTATCGAGAATATCCGTATCTTTAAAAAGCGATAAATCAAGGCTTGCGAGATATTTGTTGTAAATTCCCACAAAGTTTTTGTAGTATCCGTCAAAATTGCTTACAAAAAACTTTGCACTTGAAAATAGCTGAGGAATAATAAACCATATTATTGCTGTTACAATTGCAATAAAAAGAACATAAGCCGTTATAATTGATAAGGTATAAAATGTTTTCGGCTTTCCGTTTTTTCTGGGCTTATTGTCTTTATCAAACAAACCTTTATAAAGTTTCTGAAATTTTATCACGGGTCTGTTAAGAATAAATGCAATTGCACCGCCGATTATAAGGGGTCGAAGAATTCTGAAAAGCTTCGAAAAAAAAGCAATCGTGATTTCATATTTCCATAGCAGGAATACAGCCAGAATAAGTATTGCTGAACTGATTACAAAATATTTCAGAAATTCAAGATATTTTCTTTTATTCATATATTTCTCCCTATTAAAGAATAGAAAATCACATTATTATTGGAACTTAAGTAAAGCAATAATCATTCTGTTATGTTTTAATATTATATACTATTATACCTAATATTTCAATAGACGTTTTTAAAACAAAAAAGCGATGCAGAAATAAACTGCACCGCTTATCTTTATTAAAAAATTATACGCCGTATTTGTTTGTAGCAACAGAAATACCAACGCCCATTGTAGAAGAAACTACGCAAGACTTTAGATATGCTCCCTTAGCAGCAGCAGGCTTAGCCTTAACGATTGCTTCCATAAGTGTTTCAAAGTTCTGTGAAAGCTTTTCTACTCCGAATGAAGCCTTTCCGATAGGACAGTGAATAATGTTTGTCTTATCAAGACGATATTCAATCTTACCAGCCTTAGCTTCTGTAACAGCCTTAGCAACGTCAGGTGTAACTGTTCCTGCTTTTGGGTTAGGCATAAGTCCGCGGGGACCGAGCAGCTTACCAAGACGTCCTACAAGACCCATCATGTCAGGGCTTGCAATAACAACGTCAAAGTCCATCCAGTTTTCCTTGACAATTTTATCAACCATATCTTCAGCGCCTACAAAATCAGCGCCGGCAGCCTTAGCAGCTTCCACTTTATCTTCTTTACAGAAAACGAGTGTACGGACTGTTTTACCTGTTCCGTTAGGAAGAACAACAGCACCGCGGACCTGCTGATCAGCATGCTTTCCGTCTACACCAAGACGAACGTGTACTTCAATGGTTTCATCAAATTTAGCCTTTGCATTTGTACATGAAAGTCCAAGTGCTTCAGCAGAATCATATACTTTTGTTTTATCGATTTGCTTTGCGCTATCGACATATTTTTTACCGTGTTTCATTAATTTTTCCTCCCTCATAAGTGGTCATACCGGCCGCTGTAACAGTCAGCCGATTAACGGATTTTTCCTCCCACCAGCGGATAAGCCGGGCATTACTGCAGGGCTTTATCTTGCAGGCGAAGCGTCTGCACCGCAGACTATGCCTACAAATATTTTAGTCGATAACTTCAACGCCCATTGAACGTGCTGTTCCAGCTATCATACTCATAGCGGTTTCGATTGTAGCAGCGTTTAAGTCGGGCATTTTCTGTTCTGCGATCTTTCTTACCTGATCCTTAGTGATTTTAGCAACCTTAGTCTTGTTTGGAACTCCGGATGCTGATTCAATACCGCAAGCCTTTTTGATAAGAACTGCTGCCGGCGGTGTTTTTGTGATAAATGAGAATGAACGGTCAGCATATACTGTTATTACAACAGGGATGATAAGTCCGATGTCATTCTTTGTACGCTCGTTAAATTCCTTTGTGAAAGCCATGATGTTTACACCGTGCTGACCGAGAGCCGGTCCTACAGGTGGTGCCGGGGTAGCCTTACCTGCGGCAATTTGCAGTTTAATAAATCCTACTACCTTTTGTGCCATGCTTTTTGCACCTCCATAATTTGTGGTAAATGGCGAACCGATAAAATTATTTCGATTCTCCCACGCGTATGTCTTGACAACATACCCTTAGTTCACAGACATAAAGCCTGTCAGCTACCATTTGTTTAATATGCTTCAATTTTTGATACCTGCATAATTTCAAGCGTTGCAGGAGTTTCACGTCCGAACATTGACACTGTTACATCAACTGTCTTAGCGTCCATATCAATGTTCTTAACAATTCCGACAAAGCCCTCAAGAGCACCGCTGGAAATTTTAACGTTGTCGCCGACACTAAAGTCAACTTCAAGCTCTTTAATTTCTCCTCCGAATGCAGCAAGCTTTGCAACTTCCTTTTCAGAAAGAGGCAC
The DNA here is from genome assembly GCA_035352975.1 of Oscillospiraceae bacterium. Lineage (GTDB taxonomy): Bacteria > Bacillota > Clostridia > Oscillospirales > Ruminococcaceae > DAOPYP01. The sequence goes on along the minus strand of DAOPYP010000010.1, from coordinate 5,037 downwards.
CGGCTTTGATGCAGGACCAACGAAGCCTGTTACTCCGCGAGTATTTCTGACAACGTACCATGAATCGTCAGTAAGAATCATTTTAACCAGAACATATCCGGGGAAAATTTTTCTTTCAACTTCCTTGGTTTTGTCATCCTTTTTTTCGAGTGCCATTTCAATCGGCACACGGATTTCAGGAATAAGCTCGTGAAGCTTGCGGTTCTCAACAACCTTTTCAATTGTCTGTGCCACCTTATTCTCATAACCGGAATAAGTGTGAATGACATACCATTTTGCAGTTTCTGACATTACAAAATCATTCCTTCCAAAGTGCAGCACTTCACTTGAAGCCACCGAGCTACCGCTTGTTTTAATAATTTTCGGAATTACTTAACTCCGAGAACAACGTTAATAAGCTTTGTGAGTCCCATATCAAATGCCCAGATAAATACTCCGGCAAATGCCATAGTGACAAGAACAACGCTTGTATTGTTAATTACCTGCTTTTTTGAAGGCCATACGACCTTTTTAAATTCAGCTTTAAGGTCCTTAAAATACTTCTTAACTCTGTTTTGTTTCTTCTGTTTAGGTTTTGCGGCTTTTTCAGACTTTGCTGACTTTTTCGTCAATTCAGTATCCTTTGCCATTTTTCAAAACCTCCCGCTTACTTTGTTTCTCTGTGAAGAGTGTGCTTGTGACAATGCTTGCAGAACTTGTTCATTTCAAGCCTGTCAGGGTCATTTTTCTTATTCTTTTTTGAACAGTAATTGCGCTGTTTGCATTCTGTACATGCTAATGTAATTTTAACTCTCATTTTTCGGCACCTCCTGACGAATTTCGAAGCTTAAATCGTGTTTAAGCACTTGCCTCCCTCTATTGACAAAGGGGATTTGCGATTATAAAAATAAGCGCAAAAAAATAAACCCCTAAAAGAGGTAATACAACTATAACATAATTATTTTGGTGTGTCAATACAAAATTAAAATATTTTTATGGAATTTATATTTTAATCTCACATATTCATTAAATATAGCTTATCATATACCATATTTAAAATCAAGCTTAAATTCCTTGATTTTTTTTAATATTTGTGATATGATTATTTGAATTGTATTTTTATCAGACAGAGGAGCATTTATTATGTCAAAATTAAAGGTAGCTGTAATTTTCGGAGGAGTATCAAGTGAGCATGAGGTTTCGCTGGTTTCGGCGACCCATATTATTCAGAATATTCCCAAAGATAAATATGAAGTCGTATGCATAGGAATAACAAAAAAAGGCAGATGGCTTTATTTTCCCGGTGACGTAAAGCTTATTGCAACAGGCGAATGGGAAAAGCATCCCGACTGCGTTCCCGCTGTTTTAAGCCCCGACCCCATTCATCATGGCTTTATAAAATTCAGCGGCGGAGGCTGTTCAGTTCAGAAAGTCGATGTAATTTTCCCAGCACTTCACGGAAAAAACGGTGAAGACGGAACTATTCAGGGATTATTTGAGCTTGCGGCTATTCCGTATGTTGGCTGCGGAGTGCTTTCTTCGGCTGACTGCATGGACAAAGAAATTACTCATACCATTCTTGACGCAAACGGAATACACACCGCAAAATTCTGCACCGTTCACCGTTCAGACCTTTCTCACCTTAACAAAAAGTGTGAGGAAATTGCAGAAAAACTGGGCTTTCCTCTGTTCGTCAAGCCGGCGAACTGCGGTTCATCTGTCGGTATTAACAAAGCAAACACAATCGAAGATTTAAGCGACGCTGTTAAATACGCTTTTACCCACGATAAAAAAGTCATTGTCGAAGAATTTATCAAGGGAAAAGAAATTGAATGTGCGGTTTTTGGAAACGATACACCGATCGCTTCAATTCCCGGTGAAATTGTTCCGTCAAAGGAATTTTACGATTATGAAGATAAATACCTTTTAGGCTCAACTCAGCTTTTTATTCCCGCAAGAATAGAAGATAAATATTCGGATAAAATTCGTGAAACAGCAGTTGCCGCTTACAAGGCTCTCGGCTGCAGCGGACTGACCAGAGTAGATTTCTTTTTTACCGATAAAAACGAAATTATTCTTAACGAGCCTAACACTCTCCCTGGCTTTACCCCGATAAGCATGTACCCAAAGCTTATGGCAGCGACAGGAATGCCTTACAGTGAGCTTATTGATAATCTGATTAAGCTTGCATGTGAAAAAGCAGAAATTAATGTTGATTAAAATCTATTCAGTTGAGGTGAATAATCTGTGAACAACGACGCAATAGGAGTTTTTGATTCAGGCATAGGAGGACTTACTACTGTAAAGGAGCTTAATGCACTTCTCCCCAATGAAAACATCATTTATTTCGGAGATACCGCAAGAGTTCCTTACGGAACAAGAAGCAAGGAAACCATTTTAAAATATACGGCACAGGACGTAAATTTTTTAAAACAGCATAAAGTCAAAATGATTATTGCCGCCTGCGGAACGGTAAGCTCGGTAATCAATCCGACAGCTTTCAAAACTGATATTCCCTTTACGGGCGTTCTTCTTCCTGCCGTTCAGGCCGCCTGCGGAGCTACAAGAACAGGAAGAATAGGCGTAATCGGAACCACCGCAACTATAAAAAGCGGAAGCTACGGAAAAGCTATCCGCGCAATAAGACCGGATACATTTGTTGTCGGGAATCCCTGTCAGCTTCTTGTTTCACTTGCCGAAAACGGTTTTTCCGGGAAAAACAACAAGGTTTCACAGCTTGTACTTGAACAATATCTTGCCCCTATTATCGCCGAAAAGGTTGATACGCTTATTCTCGGATGTACGCACTTCCCTATTTTTAAAGAACAGATTCAGGAAATGGTCGGAAGCTCAGTTACGCTTATTTCTCCGGGTGAGGAAGCTGCAAAATATACAAATGTATTTCTTGCTTCAAATGAACTTTTATCCGACAGAACAGAAAAGGGCAGAAATGAATTTTATGTAAGTGACAGCGTTGAGCTTTTTGAGGATAATGCGAAAACGCTTTTAGGGCATACCGTTGAGGGCGAAGTTAAAAAAGCCGACATTGAACAGCTTATAGGTTGATTTTAGGCTGTTTGTTAAAATATATTTTTAGGAGTATAAATGAAAAAGGAAGTTTTGATTAATCTTACAAGCATTCAGACCATTGACAAAGAAAGTACAAAAACTGAGCTTATCACGTCGGGAATACTTGAAGAAAACGGCGACGAATATACCATTCAATATAACGAGTCGGAAGCTACCGGCTTTGACGGCTCGACAACAATTGTCAAAGTCAAGGGCGACAAGCTTGTTTCAATAATAAGAAAAGGCAAGGTAGCCTCAGAGCTTACAATCGAAAAAGGCACAAAGCATCACTGTCACTACGGCACTCCTTTCGGAGATTTTGTTGTGGGGATTTTTGCTCATTCAATAATAAATGAGATAAAGGATTTTAAGGGACAGCTTTATTTGAAATATACGATAGATATTAACTCAAGCTATGTTTCCGACAATGAAATTTTAATTGTCATCTGATAAAAAGAAGTTTAAAATAGGAGAATGTTTATGTCAAATTTAATTAAAGAGGCTTCTTTTGAGCTTCGTGAAATTATTCTGAATTCACTCGGTAATCTTGTGAGAACAGGACAGCTCCCCGCCGAGCCTATTCCGTCTTTTAACATTGAAATTCCGAACGACAAGGCACACGGTGATTTTGCGACAAATGCCGCAATGGTATGTGCAAAAACGTTTAAATTGCCGCCGAGAAAGATTGCCGAGCTTATTTGTGAAAACGTCGTTCTTGACGGGAGCTTTTTTGAAAAAACAGAAGTTGCCGGGCCCGGCTTTATAAATTTCTTTTTGGGTAAACGCTGGTTTTCAATGGTTGTTGAAAATGTTCTCACCGAAAAGGAAAACTACGGAAAGGTTCATATCGGCGAAAACAAAAAGCTAATGGTTGAGTTCGTGTCGGCAAATCCGACAGGTCCTATGCATATCGGAAACGCAAGAGGCGGAGCAATCGGTGACTGTCTTGCAAGCGTTCTTTCGTGGGCGGGATATGACGTCACAAGAGAATTTTATGTAAATGATGCGGGAAATCAAATCGAAAAATTCGCTACTTCCCTTGAAGTTCGTTATTTACAGCTTTATAAGGACGGCGTTGTTCTCCCCGAGGACGCGTATCAGGGGCAGGATATTGCCGTTCATTCAAAGAATTTTGCCGATATTTACGGTGATAAATATGTTGAGGCTTCTTCTGAAGAGAGAAGAGCCGCTCTTGTTGAATATGCTCTCCCACTCAATATTTCAAAGCTTAAATCCGACCTTATGAAATACAGAATTGAATATGATGTATGGTTTCTTGAAAGCACGCTTCACGAAAGCGGAAAGGTCCTTGAAATTGTAGAAAAACTTAAAGAAAAAGGATTGACATACGAAAAAGAGGGCGCCGTATGGATTAAGTCAACCGAATTCGGTGCTGAAAAAGACGATGTTCTTGTTCGCGCAAACGGAATTCCGACATATTTTGCTGCTGACATTGCATATCACTACAATAAATTCATTGACAGGAATTTTGACAAGGTTATCGATGTCTGGGGTGCAGATCACCACGGTCACGTTGCACGTTTAAAGGGCGCAATGGAGGCTTTGGGAATTGAGTCCTCACGTCTTGACGTTGTACTTATGCAGATGGTGCGACTTATGCGTGACGGCGAGCTTGTAAAGGTTTCGAAGCGAACAGGCAAATCAATTACTCTTGTAGATTTACTTGACGAGGTTCCGATTGACGCCGCAAGATTTTTCTTTAATTTAAGGGAAGCGAACTCACACTTTGACTTCGACCTCGGACTTGCCATTGAGCAGTCGTCAAAAAATCCTGTTTATTATGTTCAGTATGCCCATGCAAGAATATGCTCAATTTTAAGAAATCTTGAAGCCGAAGGAATAAAAATGCGTGAACTTTCGCTAAAGGATTTTGATGTCCTTAATGCTCCCGAAGAAATTGAGCTTATAAGACATCTTGCCTCTCTCCCTATGGAAATTGAGGATGCGGCAAAATCATACGACCCCGCA
>DAOPYP010000009.1:0-26472 GCA_035352975.1 Oscillospiraceae bacterium | reverse complement strand
TTCAATGTTATCTTTGCAAATTCGATGAAAACCAAAGAGAAACAAAGCCAATGATTATTAGTAAGCCTGTCGCCGATAAAATCGGTGAAAAGGTCGAGCGGATTAAATTAAAACGTTCCTTAGCACTCTTTCTGCCATTTCTCTTGCGAGAGAAATGGCATGGGGTTCAAGGGGTGAAACCCCTAAAAAGTGCATGAAAATTTCTTTAAATGCTTGAAAAATAGAAAAAAGTGGGGTATAATGTCATAGTAATAGCTAAAATAATTATTAAGTTGTTCATAATTTTAACTATTTTATTAAATGAAATTGTATGATTAAATATTAATCTATAAGTAACGAGGTATTAAATGAGTAGTGAGGCAATTGAAACAATAAAACGTTATTTTTCTTCGGATGAGAATATAATGCAATTTTTTGGCGATAAAAGTGAAGCATATGAAATACGGGATTATCTATGTAATGGGGAAAAATTTCCTGGCGATATTCCTGACATGGCATTAACCTTAAATGAAAATTGTCTGGCAATTGAGCATTTTGAATTTGACAGTTCCCAAAATAGCAAAAAAGGAAGTCATAATAAAATTGAACTTGCACGAATAGAGAGAAAATTTGATCAATCAACATCAGAAACATTTTTAAGTGATACAATTAACGTATCCTCGTCATATCAGCAGTATGTTACTAATGTATCTATGCAATTCGAAAATCATTATAAAAAAATAGAAGCATACAAAAAGAATTTAATTGAAAAAGGAATTGCTTTTTCAGATGATTCAATTAAAATTACTTTTTTAATTGAAGATTGTTCACCGTTGGGAACAATCGCTTATTATGATGATGACAATGACGTAAAACGTGAACCAATCACATTGGCTAAAAGCCCGGAATTTTTGACTTTGATGCGAAAGTGTCCCAATGTTGATTATGTAATTGCGTGCTCTAGTGCACTAGAAAGAAAATTTATATGGCTTATTTCGCAAAAATCTTTGGATGAATACGATAAAAACGCTCTTAATTACTCACAAATGAAGTTTTGTGAGTTTACACCCCATGTATGTGGATTTAATATAGAAATATAAAAGCAAATTTTTCAACATAGGACTGTGATACAAAATGACTGATACTCAAATCGATTGTAAGACAAAATATCCGATGGTTTTTATCCACGGAACAGGCTTCCGCGATCGGAAGTGGCTTAATTACTGGGGAAGAATCCCGAAAACTTTAGCCCAAAACGGCTGTGAAATTTATTACGGAAATCAGGACAGCTGGGCGACGGTTGAAAACAACGCGCTGGCGCTTAAAGAGCGTATTCAGGAGATTCTTGCCGAAACTGGCGCGGAAAAGGTTAATATCGTTGCACATTCAAAGGGCGGGATGGAGGCGCGGTATATCATCTCATCCTTGGATATGTCGGATTATATCGCAAGCCTGACTACAATAAGCACCCCTCACCACGGCTCTAAAACCATGGATTCTGTATGCAGACTTCCTGTATTTTTATTTAATCTGACTTCCTTTTTTGCAAACCTGTGGTTCAGAATACTCGGCGATAAAAAGCCGGATTTTCATTATGTATGCAAACAGTTTACCACGCATTACGCAGAGGAATTCAATAATTGCAATAAAGACGCTGAGGGCATCTATTACCAAAGCTATGCGGGCGCTATGAAAAATTCGTTCAGCGATTTTATTATGATTGTTCCGCATTTTGTTATTAACCTCGTTGAGGGGGAAAATGACGGACTTGTTTCAGTCAAATCGGCTCAGTGGGGAAACTTTAAGGGAATATTAAGAGGAAGTACCCGCCGCGGAATTTCTCACGCCGATGAGGTTGACATAAGGAGAATGAAGCTTTCCAAAAAAGCAAAGGACGGCTGCATAAACGACATCTGTGATGTTTATTTACAGATTGTCAGGGATTTAAAACAGCTCGGCTACTGATTTTGACATAACTCAAGGGGAATGATATTGTGTTATTAAAAAGGTTATTTAACATATTAGGTCTTCTGCTTTTATCGAATATAGTGCTTGCTGTGAATATGCTTCATGGCCGTCCGATACTGAGTGCTGCCGCCGTTTTGGTATCTGCTTTGTTTTTCATTGTGTATAACGTCAACCCGAGAGAAAAGCGGAAATATACCACCCGTTTGGAAGTGTTGATGGGCGGGCGTGAGCTGATTATCAGTGCTTTTGTACTTTTTGTGCTTGATATATGCTTATATGTATTTTTTATCTCAAAATCAGGATTTACAATTCCTGTTATCATAATCAACGAAATTATATGCCTTTGTGTTATTCTGATTTTAATATTTAACGGCACCCTGCGCATGATTTGCGCCTCGACACAGCTTAGCATTATTATGCGGGTGACCTTGTTTTTCACTTGGTGGATACCCGTTGTGAATTTTTTTGTATTTTTGCACTGCTGTCGTATTGTTAAAAGAGAATGCTTATTTATTATTGCAAAAAATGAATTAAATGAAGCCAGAAAAGACAACGACATATGTAAAACCAAATATCCGCTTTTGCTTGTTCATGGGATATTTTGGAGAGATTGGCAGATTTTCAACTACTGGGGAAGAATTCCCAAAGAGCTTATCAGAAACGGGGCGACCGTATATTACGGTAATCAGCAGTCTGCGGCACCTATGGAAGTCGGCGCAAACGAATTGAAAAATCAAATCCTCAGCATAATTGAACAGGAAAAATGCGAAAAAGTAAATATTATCGCCCACTCAAAAGGCGGCTTGGACGCAAGATACGTAATCAGCTGTCTGGGTATGGATAATCACGTCGCTTCTTTAACTGCAATCGGCACCCCGCACCGTGGCTGCGCCTTATTGGACATAATACTGAAAAAGGTTCCTGATTCAATAATACATATGGCTGCAAAAAGGTATAACGCCATGTATAAAAAGCTTGGCGACACCGAGCCTGACTTTTACAGCGGAATTTGTGACTTGACGACAGAAAAATGTGAGCAGTTCAACAAAGAGGTAATCGACAAGGAAAATGTGCTATATCAAAGCGTTGCTTCAAAAATGAGCAAATTCTCGAGCGCAAACTTCCCCTTAAATGTCGGATTTGCGGTTTTAAGACGAACCGACGGCGAAAATGACGGCTTTGTTTCCGTTGAGTCATCAAAATGGGGCGAATACCTTGACTGCTATGAAACCAAACGGAAAAGAGGCGTTTCACACGGAGATATGATTGATTTGATGAGAGAAAATATTCGCGGGTTCGATGTTTGTGAGTGTTATGTTGAGCTTGTCAAGGGATTGAAATCAAAGGGGCTGTAATTTTTTTGTGACAAATTATAAGGAGCTTAATTATGAAAAGACAAAAGCTTATGGCGCTTATTTCTGTATTTGCAATACTTTTTACCGCTTGTTCAGCCGCCGATAAAGTCAGCGAATCAGCGGAAGTAAAAGCAATTGCTACAGAAGCAATAATTACCACTTCAGCAGTCAGCGAACCTGAAACAACAACTACCACAGCACAAGTGACAACTGCTGTACAATCCGAAGCGACCGCTTTACAGTCAGGTGTTACAAGCAATTCCGCACCCGCCAAAAACATCGCGGCTACAGCTTCCAATGAAGCCGCGAATGATAAAAATGTGCTTGCCAAAGGTGTTTCCGATCCTGATAAATATAAATCATACTGTCCGGGAGTTATTGAAGCTGAATTCGTTGTCATTGACACCAAGAAAAATTATGACACAGGATTTGAGTGCTGGCTTGAAAAATATGAAAACGGTAAATGGAGCGTTGTTAAGCCGCTTGGTGAAATCGAGCAGGCAAACAACGGCACAGGCCATTTTTATAATATAAATGAAGACGCAAGAGATAATGCCAGCTTTGATTTAGCTTGTTATCCACTTTTATCGGCAGGCAAATACCGCGTTGCAAAGCCTTTCTGGGAAAAGGGCAGTACTAATCACAAGCAATATCTTTGCTACGCTGAATTCAGTATGGTTGACGGACTTAATACCGGCTCAAAAATTGGCGGAAGCGTCACTACAACTTGTAAAGAATATCCCGTAAACACGCCGAAGATCAAGCTTAATATAAGCTATGAAAGCGGCGCATTTGCAAAAAGCAGTATTATTGACATAGAAAAAAAGGTAACCGGCAAATGGGTTTCCGTCAGAAAAGGTTCTGTTGACACCAATTCAATCGGGGGAAGCTATTCGCTGGGCTTTAAAGATATTGAAGAAATCGACACAGGAAATTTTGACGTTTCCACCGCCGGTGAATATCGTGCAAGAGTTTCGGTCGGCGGAATTGATATGTCGCAGTCATCAATTGATTTTGAGAAAAACTACGACACAAAATACGCATATTTTTTAATAACCGCAAATGCCGATATGGGCAATATTACCGCAAAGCTTGTCAAAACTGACATCTGTGAAATTGACCGCAAATTCAGCGTGCAAATCGACAATAACGGAAGTGTCAATGCGAAGCTTTCAAAAGCAGAGCTCAAGGTTAAAACCTCGGACGGAAAAACTCAGACCATACTATGCACAGCAAGCAGATCCGGCTTGATATGGGCAGGGGATTCATCGGAAATATCTATCATGACAGATAAGGATTTACCTGTCGGAAATGCGGAGCTTAAACTGACATTATCAGCGGAGGGCTGTAAGGATAAGCTGATCAGCATGAATTTCAACATCCGAAAAGCCACTGATGAAGAACGAAACAGCGGAGTATTTATTACAACGGATAAGTCTTCCTATGCTCCTTCCCCCTCGACAATTACCGTCACGATAACAAATAAGCTGCGTTCCAAGCAGACAATTTATATTGAGCCTTGGTGTGTGCAAATTGGTACAGAAAAAGCTCCGGCATATTTTTTCCCGCCAGCCGATAAATTCATCGATTGTATGACAATTGAATATGGAAAGAGCGTAAAAATCACATATACAAATTACGGCGACAATTTAGTGGAATATGTAAAATTATTGGCTAAAAGTCGTGGGGAAGAATTAACTGATGAAGATCTATCAGAAATTAATAAAGATATTAATGATTTAAAGTCAGATCCGCTATATGCATACAGTTGTCTGAAAGAAAAGGGCAAGTATTTTGTTATAGTTTTGTATAATACTGAAGAATCCCTTGATGGCGATTACGCAGAATGCTCATTTAATATTTCATAATACATTTTAACTGCTTATAAAAAATCCGCTTCATTTTTATGAAGCGGATTTTATTTTATTATCCTTTTTAAAGTGCTTTCTACTGTATGGTTCAATCAAAGGCAGTTTTTTTATTGGTTCGATTTAACAGGTATCTTCAAGTTGTTTATATTAATATCATAAAACGGATAAATCATGTCGTCGTCTTGAAGCTCTTTCGGTTCGCAGATAAGGATGTTGTCTTTACATAATCGCACCCTCTGCTGCCAAATCCTCATTCATATCAGTGATAACGTCGCCTTTTGACTGGAGAGGCTGAACAGAAAAAGGTACGCCTGAAGCGGCAATAGGATAAATTCCGGTTGTGTGGTCAACAAAATAAGCGTCATACCCGCTTTTTTTAATTTCGTCAATGCTTAAATTTCTTGTGAGCTGATAAACAATAGCGCTTATCATTTCAACATGAGCAAGCTCTTCTGTGCCTATGTCTGTATCTATATGGTATATTATATTTATATGTTTTTAGACTCCCTACTGATGCCGCTGTTATTTTAAACCTCATTCCCTAAATACTCAAATTCAAACCGATATAAATCACCCTTACCCTTAGCAGAATAACGAAGCTTTATTCCAAACGGCACCGCATTCAGATATACAACAAGAATCTTGCCTTTGAAAACGACAAGCTTACTCAGTGCCGAACGATACATTGCTTCATCCTCTGTGTTATAATTCATCATTCGGTCAATTTCATCAATGTATGTTTCTATACCTTTTATTTGCTGACGCTGAGCAATATTGATATTCTCTGCACGAGCAATTTTCTTTGCGATTTCTTCTATCTCTTCATTGTAATATTCTGTTTGATTTTTAAGGTCATCCTTGCTGATAGTCCCGTCGAGAACAAGGTCAATAGCTTTCCGCTTTTTTTGATTAAGCGTCTCAATCTGTTCATAAAAAGATGTAGTGTCAATATCATATTTGGTATTTAAGACAAGTTTAATTTCTTTGAGCATATTCTCTTTTATATTTTTACTGTTAGTTTTTAAAAATCTTAAAGAATATGCGACTGCTGCAATCAAGACTTTTTCATTTACGGAAGAATTATCACAGCCTATATCATCACCCAAATCATCAGCTTTAGCTTGTCCGTGGACAGCGCCGGCATAGCAGCGCCACGCCTTGTAAATTTCGCCGCTTTTCAGCTTTTTTGTGCGGCTGACAAACCGCTGACCACATTCTCCGCATACTAACTTGCCGCTGCACCAGTATCTGTTTGAATGCTTGGATTTTTGTTCATCTGACGGTGAGCGACGTGCAAGCTCAGTTTGTGTTTTATCCCATATGTCACGTTCAATTATTGCTTCGTGATGATCTTTTAAATAGACCATTTCTTCATTGTCACGATTGTATTTTTTTGAATGACTGAGATAGTCCGGCGTATAGGTTTTCTTCTGACAAAGATCACCGACATATTTTTCATTGCGCAAAACGCGAAGTATAACGGTATTTGACCATTGCCTGACACGCTTTGGGCGAATCCCCGCTTCTCTCAGCTCTCTTGCTATAACATGAGTACCCTTTTCTTCAATAAGGAATTTATAATATATCAGCTTTACTGTTTCAACTTCGTCCGGATTGATAATCAGTTTTCCATCGCGCACAAAATACCCAAGCAAATCTCTGCCAAAAACAATGCCCTGCTCCATTCGACGCTTCTGTCCCCACTTAACACGTTCAGACGTTTTGCGGCTTTCCTCCTGTGCAATGCTCGCCATGATAGAAAGCCTCAGCTCGCCGTCTGAATCACGGGTATCAATATTATCGTTCATGAAAAAGACCCCGACGCCTTTTTCTTTTAGCTTTCGAGTATATGAAAGTGTATCAACGGTATTTCGTGCAAAACGGCTGACTTCCTTTGTTAGAATAAGGTCAATATCACCGTTCATCGCATCCGAAATCATGCGATTAAAACCAGCGCGCTTTTTAACTGAAGTACCGCTGATACCTTCATCATAATAAACTTCACATATCTTCCAATCGTCATGATTGTCAATATATTCAGTAAAGTATTTTATTTGACTTCTAAGAGAATTTGCCTGATCATCTTTATCAGTTGACACACGGCAATAAGCGGCTACACGAAGTATATTCTTCATTTTAATTCTCCTTGAATTTTATTAAGGCTATTACAGCACGATTAATTTATAATGCGCAATATATTTTAATTATTATGCATTCTTAAAAGCTCATTAAGTTGCGCATCAGATAAAAAGCCATTTGCATATAGTTGTTTATACATTGCTATAATGAGTTGGTCTTCAAATTCTTCTTGCTGCTGCGGTGATAGTTCAATTTTATATTCCGATGACTTTTCTTCAGCCGTTGTCACCTGCACCGCCTCCCGTCTTATGTCAATATATGACGGCAAAGTTTGTCTATATGCCAAAGCGGATGAGCCATTTATTTTATAATTGGTATTCGCTATTATTTTCATGGGAACCATAACATTCTCCACAAATATATGGAAGTGGCAAAAACATTTTTTAATATGGAAATATCAGCCGCCTTTTAATGACCGCAATAAACGAACTTTTTGCTGAAAATTAAACGTTAAAATATATACGTCAAATAATTATAAAATGAAATGGTTATAATAAATTATACAAAAATTTTGAATAACGCATAAAAAGCTTCAACATATTTTTTTCAAAATCTGACACAATAATATAAATATTTTTTAAAAGGACGGCGAAATATGGAGAGAGAAAAATGGGCATCAAGAAGTACCTTTGTGTTGGCGGCTATCGGTTCGGCGGTCGGTCTTGGCAGTGTATGGAGATTCCCGGGACTGGTTGCAAAACACGGCGGCGGAGCATTCTTGCTTGTATATTTTATTATTACGCTAGTTTTAGGAATTCCTCTTTTAATGATGGAAATAGCTATGGGGAGAAAAACAAAAAAGGGGGCTCCCAATGCATTCCGAGCACTGAATCCAAAGCTTGAACCAATCGGCTGGGCAGCAACTGCTAATGCTTTTGTAATTACAACCTATTACGCTGCTGTTTTTGCATGGGTTATTGCAATGGTTTTTAAAAGCTATGCTTTTGTCGGAATGACAGGTAACACAGAGGCGGCAAGCGGTATTTTCACTAAAATGACAGAAACAACTTGGAACGTGTCGGGATACTCAATTCCATGGATAATATTTGTTTCATTGCTTGTTGCGTGGGCACTCATCTATTATTGTATCAGAAACGGCGCGCACAGCGTGGGTAAAGTTGTCAAGTACACAGTTTTCCTTCCTGTAATATTCTTGTTGATTATGGCGGTGAAAGGTATTCCAATGCCCGGAGCTATGGATGGTATTAAAAAGTTATTTATTCCTGATTTTTCAGCGCTTTCAAGTGTGGGACTTTGGGTTGATGCTGTCGGGCAGGTATTTTATAGTCTGTCAATTATGATGGCAATAATGTTTGCATACGGTTCTTTCCTTGATGATGATTCAAATATTGCTGTTGATACACTTATTATTGCTTTTTCTAATATGGCTGTAAGTATTCTTGCCGGAATTGTTATGTTCTCAACAATGGGCGGAGTCGGAATGCTTGATCAGATTACTTCATCCGGTATCGCAGCAGCCTTTATCGTATATCCTCAGGCAATTGTAAGCCTTACAAGTATAGGCTGGATAAATGCCATATTCGGACTTATGTTCTATCTGTGTCTTGCAGCACTTGCTATCGACTCGGCTTTCTCAATCGTCGAGGGAGTTTCTACCGCAATATACGATAAATTTGGGCTGTCACATAAAAAAACGACAATAGGCGTTTGTATTGTTGCTGGAATAGTTTCACTTCTTTTTGCAACAAGAGCAGGTGTTGCTTGGCTTGATATTATTGATAACTGGACAAATCAGTACAATATGCTTATTATCGGCGTACTTGAATGTATTGCCGTCGGCTGGGTATTTAATGCCTCAAAAATTTTAGATGAAATTAACCGAAATACAATAAAATTTAAGCTGTCAAAGGTTTGGTTCTTTTGGTCAGTTAAGGTTATTGCTCCGTTGTCGCTTGGCGGACTTTTATGCTGGAATCTATACACGTTATTTTTCATAAACAACGGCAAATACGGATACCCGTTATGGTCGGAAGTTATCGGCGGCTGGGTTGTCACAGGCTTGGTCTTCATATCAGGAATTATAATCTATATTGTTACAAAGAAAAGCAAACGACTGACTGAGCTTTCTAAAAAAGAGCCTCAGTGGGATGAAATAAAATAATACTATTATAACCCCTCCGCAGGCAAAGGCTTGCGGAGGGGTTGTTTATAAATTACGCAAATAGCGAAAGCGTGGATTAATCCTGTATGAACTCTACCGTTGGTTTACATTAGTCTATACTACCAATAGTTTCTTGCATTATTATTTACTACCATGTATACTTAAAGCAAGGAAAGGTGGTTGTTCAAATGGACACAAAAAAGATGGCGCTATTTATATCAGAATTGAGAAAATCACACAATATGACTCAAAAAGCACTGGCAGAAAAACTAAATGTAACCGATAAAGCAGTTTCAAAGTGGGAACGGGGATTAAGCTGTCCCGATGTATCTATTTTAGCTCCATTGGCTGATATTCTTGAGGTTACAATAAGTGAATTGTTGATAGGAGAAAAAAGTAACACAATGAATGAATCAATTGAAACAGCGGTTGAATTCACATTACAATATACAGAAAAAGCCAAGAAAAGCAAATCTGAAAATATTCAGTCAATTTGTAGATTAGCAATATCAGCTTTGCTGTTTCTTAGCATTATTACCTGTGCAATTTGTGATCTTGCAATATCAAAATCATTTACTTGGTCATTATATCCGATAGCTTCGTGTGTTTTTACATGGTTTTTAATTTTCCCGATTTTAAAATTCGGCAAAAAAGGCATTTCTATATCGCTTGCAGTACTTAGTATTTTAATAATTCCATTTTTATTTGTCTTAAACAGCCTTATAGGAAAATATGAACTGTTTATGCCAATAGGTATCAGGGTATCTATTGTTTCTTTAATATATTTATGGATTGTTTTCATTTTATTCAGTAAAATCATAAAGAAAAAGTTTACTGCTGCAGCAATTTCCGCTTTGCTTGCAATACCGGTTTCATTTCTGATTAATTACACTGTGTCCAAATTTACACAAGAGCCATTAATAGATGTATGGGATATTGTATCTTATTCAGCATTATTCATATTGGCAATTGTGTTTTTTTCCATTAAAAACTTTTCGCATAATACATAATTTTAATAATCATTAAACCCTCCGCAGGCAAAGACTTGCGGAGGGGTTGTTTTGTTTATAATAATTTGCCGTTATTCAGTATCTTCATTTGCTCATCAGTGAGCTTAATATCAAGTGCTTCCATATTTTCTTTATACTGTTCAATTTTACTGAATCCCAGAATAGGAATTATCTCCGGCTTTTTATGTAAAATCCATGAGAGAACAAGCTTATTCCCCGATATGCCCATTTCTTTTGACATTTTGTCAATTAATTTTATTCTTTCTAATGATTCGCCGTTGTTGAATGACCCCCAGTCGTAATAGTTCTTCCTTTTTTCTTCGCTGGTATAAATGCCTTTCAGAAGTGGCGAATATGCAACAAGCATCATATCAGGGTTGGATTTTATATAATCAAAAAGCTCGTCATCAGCACTGATGTCTATTCCTCTGTCTACTCCTATATTTGGACGGATATAGGAATATTCCTGCTGAATTGTGCTGAAAAGCGGAAGTCCTTTTTGTTTGCTTATTTCTCTGGCGTTTGACAATCTCCATGTTCTCATGTTGCTGCAGCCGATATTCTTTACCTTTCCTTCCTTGACAAGATCGGAAAGTGCGGACAAGGTTTCCTCAAGCGGAACTGTTCTGTCATCAACATGTACGTAATAAAGATCGATATAATCTGTTTTAAGACGCTTGAGGCTTCCTTCAACTGCTGCTTTTATTGTTTTTGCGCTGCACCCTTCATAATCGCCCCTGACTTCATTCCACTTTACTTCCCCGTTTTTATCTCTTATCTTATCAGGGTGCATGAGTCTTGCACCGAATTTTGTAGCAAGAAAGATTTCACTACGATTTTTTCTCTCACTCATCCAGTCACCGATCAGATTTTCACTGTCATCGCCAACAGATGCCTTATCAAACCACCATGAATAGCAGTTCGCGGTATCCACGAAATTTCCGCCGTTCGCTAAAAAATCATCAAGAATGCTGTAAGAATCGGCTTTGTTTATAAGAGTGCCCATCATCATAGTTCCAAGACAAGCACAGCTAATTTTATCATTTGTCCCCGAATAATTAATTTTTTTCATAATTATGATCATCCTTCCTAAGTTACACACTTTAACCTATGCCACAGCTTATCAGGTTAAATATAAAACGGTATAGTTATTTTTAGTTGAATTTTCCGGATAATTCTTCTATACATAGCATATCACTGTTACTAAATTATTGCAATTAGGCACTTTAATGTGGTATACTTACATTAAAGTTACTATATAAGGGAGCGATAATATGGATGAGGCACCGTCTGAAATATTAACCGATGAGGAAGAGTGTCCCCTTCTTCTTACTCAGAAGATTATGTTCGGGAAATGGAAAATGTCAATAATATGGTTTCTTGCACGATATGAAACAATGAGATTCGGCGAGCTGAAAAAAGCTTTTGAAGACCCTGCGCTTACACAAAAAATGCTTACTCAGCATCTGCGCGCACTTGAAAATGATTTAATTGTGATAAGAAAAGTATATGACGAGGTTCCGTTAAGGGTTGAATACAGCTTATCTGAAATAGGGAAAAAGTTTATTCCTGTGATTGACAGCATGGAATCATGGGCGGAAGAATATATGAATTTAAGAACAACGAATAAATAATTAAAGAAGCGTCCTTCTGAATGCTATGTGCTTTCAAAAGGACGCTGATTATTTTATATTATTTAAGAAACATTTAAGAAACTAGTAGGAAGTTTTTAAGTACTCTTTATGATGTTGTGTGTTAAATTTATAATACAATAAAAAGGCTGGGAGAGTATAGACATGGATAATATAATAATTAGAACAAATAAATTATGCAAATCCTTTTCAAACGGGGGAATACAGCAGCACGTACTAAAAAATCTGAATATTGAAATAAAACAAGGTGATTTTACTGTCCTTATGGGAAGCTCAGGTTCAGGAAAATCAACATTGCTGTACGCTCTTTCAGGAATGGATACGCCGACAGTCGGCGACGTTTACTGGGGAGAAGAAAATATAGCAAAGCTTAACGGTGACAAGCTTGCATTAATAAGGCGGGAAAACTGCGGATTTGTTTTTCAGTCAATATATCTTCTGGACAATATGAATGTCCTTGATAACGTTTTGACCAGTGGATTATTAGTTAATAAAGACAAAAAATCAGTATACCAAAAAGCAGTAAATCTGCTTAAAAGTGTTGGTTTATCTGAAAATGATTTTTTAAAACTGCCTAATCAATTATCCGGCGGAGAAAAACAAAGAGTCGCAATAGTCAGAGCAATAATAAATAATCCTAAAATACTGTTTGCTGACGAACCGACCGGTGCACTTAATTCTGCGGCAAGCATACAGGTGCTTGATAATATGACTATGCTAAATGAAAACGGACAAAGCATTGTAATGGTTACTCATGATATAAAGACAGCGTTAAGAGGCAATCGTATTTTATATATTAAAGACGGAAGTATTTGCGGCGAAATCGAGTTACAGCCTTTTTCAAAAGCTGAGAATACTGTCAGACAGCAAAAGCTGCAGCAGTTTTTGAGCGAAATGGGGTGGTAATAATGGTTATTTCACGGTTAGCTTTTATTAATATGAAAAAAAAGAAAAGTGCCTCAGCCGGATTTGCGGTTTTTATTCTTCTGGCAACAGCATTTATGAATATTGGCTTAATGCTGATAAACGACTCGGAAAATTTCTATAACAGAAAAGAAGCTGAAATAAATGCTCCCCATTTTGTCGCTTCATGCAGTGTGAATTCATATAAGTCGGATTTTGAAGAATTCGTTTTTAATGATGAGAGAATTGCTCTCGCAGAAAAAGAAGAAGTTATTTTTATGCCGAATACAAAAAATAATATAAACGAATCCAAACAAGGAGCTTTTATTTTTAATTATAACGCTGAAAGAACAATAGCTCCTTTCATCCCGATTGAAGAGGATAAATCAATTCCTGATGACCTTGCGATTTTTGTTCCGATATCTTTAAAGGGCAATAATATTGCCGTTGGTGACGATTATGTGCTTACATATAAAAACACAGATTATAAATTTAAAATTGCCGGATTTTTTGAAACAACATATTATTCTTCAGCTTTCAGCGGGTATTTCAAATATTTTATTCCAAATGAAAGATATGAAAAACTGTATTCGGAAATTGGGAGAGCTATTATTATTTCTGCAAGATTTAAGGGGAACCGCAGCAATATAGACAGCATTTCAGAAGAGTTTTCGAAAAAATTTGTTGACACAACAGACTTTAATTTTATTTCGAGCGAAATCATGCAGCCCTGTTTAAGCGCATCATCAATGAAATATGGGTGTATGTCACTTATAAATACAATCGCAGTAATTCTGATTGCTTTTTCACTTGTTATATGCATTATAGTTATAATAGTGATTTATAATCATATAGTTGAAAGCATAGATCAAAGCATTCAGAATATCGGGGTTCTTCAGGCGATCGGTTATACCACAAAACAAATAATGGGCTCAATGATATTTGAGTATCTGATTTTAAGTATTATTGGAGTGATTGCAGGCATTTTTGCATCTTATGCTTTTATCCCATTTTTAATTAAATTACTATATTCGACAAGCTTGATCTGGAAATCAAGCTTACATATAAACGTTGATTTAATATGCCTGACGGCAATATTATTGTTAATTGTGCTTACATCCATATTTGCTTGTGCAAGAATTTTAAAGCTCCCGCCAGTCAAGGCTCTTAACCAGAACATCGGAACGCATAATTTCACTAAAAATTTTATCCCGCTACATAAAAGCGTCGGTACCTTAAACTTTAAAATCGCTTTAAAGAACTTATTCAGCAATGTTAAATCGAATATATCATTTGCGACAATTATTACAGGCGCAACCTTCGCTATTGGAATAACTATAATTATGTTTATGAATTTCGCTTATGACAAAACGGCATTATATAACATGGTAGGATTTGAACTTTCAGATATGCAGATAGTTGTTACCGATAATACTGATACTGAAAAATTTGCACAAAAGCTCGCTGAAATGGATGAAGTCAGGAAAACGAATTTATCTGATGTAACAAATGTAAAGATTGAGGATATTGATATTTCTGTTATAGTTTCAGATAATTTTGGTTCTATGGAGGTTTTGTCGGTATATGAAGGCGCCCTTCCTAAATATGACAACGAGATAGCCATTACCGGAGTAATCAGTCAAAGGTTTAATAAAAACATTGGCGACAGTGTCAGAGTAACAGCGGAAGGCCGTACTAAGGAATATTTCGTAACAGGAATCTATCAGTCAAGCAATGCGGAGGGGCTTATGGCATTAATTCCTTATGACGGAATTAAACAGCTTCGGCCTCAATATGAAATGAAACAAATTGATTTATATTTAAAAGACGGTATAGATAAAGATGCTTTTAAAGAAAATCTTCAAACGATTTATAAAATAGCGGCTAAAGATGACGACGATTTTAAAAATGAAATTCCAAATGAAAACCAAAAATATTCTCAGGCAAAGCAGACATCCGATGAAAAAATCGCAAAGCTGCTTTCTGATTATGGAGTTGACAGTGTTTCATATTCGGTTATGCTTGATGGAAAAATAATAATGTCAGGGGATTCGTCAGCATATAAAATAAGCAAAATTGAAGATCTGAAAGACTATCTTAACGGACAGCTTAATTCATATGCACAAACAATGTCGGGAATGGTTGCCTCAATATTGGCTGTGACATTATTAATTACCGGCGGCATTCTATCAATAACAATAAAATCTATAATAAAAAACAAGCGAAAAGAATACGGCATATATAAAGCGATGGGATATACCACAAAAGACTTGGTTAAGCAGCTTTCTCTCAGCTTCGCAATAACAAGCATAATTGGAGCGGCGGCGGGAACTGTATTAATTATGCTTTTTTCTGACAGTATTTTTCAGATGCTATTTGCAAGTGTCGGACTAACAAGGGTGTCATGTACTATTAATCCGATTATACTTATTGGTGCCGGTATTTTCATAGTAGTTTATATCTATTTTCTTGCAATGCTTAAAGCGTATAAAATTAAAAAAATCACCGCCTATGAGCTTTTGACAGAATAACGGGGGAAGATATAATGAAAAAAAATAAAATAAAAATAATGATTTGCATGGTTACTGCATCTGTGACAGTTTTAACAGGCTTAACACAACTAAAAGCATACAGTGAAAAACAACCCGCTGAACAGTCAGCTCAAATTCAATCTGATAACTATATTTATGGAATAGGTTCTGTCAGCAAAATGTTCTGCACAGCGGCAGTTATGAAGCTCGTCGATGACGGAAAAATTGATTTGGATACTCCGATTATAAATTACATACCTGAATTTTGCATGGCGGATGAGCGGTATAAGGAAATAACACCTAAAATGCTTTTAAATCATTCGTCAGGCTTAATGGGAACAACTTCGCACAACGGCTTTGTATACGGCGGCAGTGATAATTCTTACCATGATAATTTTTTGGTGCAGCTAAAAAGCCAAGAGCTAAAAGCAGCTCCCGGCGAATACAGTGTTTATTGCAATGACGGCTTTATGCTGGCAGAAATTTTAGTTGAGCGTGTGAGCGGAATGAGCTTTTCGGATTATATAAATAAAGAAATCTCAATCCCGTTAGGACTTGAAAACACCTTTGCACCAGATGAGGGAATACGTGAAGAATTACTGGCGCCTGTTTATTACGGCAATTATACATTGCCTTATGTAAATTGTCAGTTGATAGGGAGCGGCGGACTTTATGGAACAACTGACGATTTATGCAGATTTTCTCAAATCTTCATGAAAGACAACAGTAATATTCTAAAAAAAGAATCCGTTGATTTGATGTCAAAATCATGGTATCTTAATAATAAAATCTGCGCCGATAAAGGCGACAGCCAGATTGGATACGGTTTAGGCTGGGACTCTGTAAACGCATATCCTTATAATCTCTATAATATAAAGGCATTGACAAAAAGCGGTGACGTCAACGGCTATCATACGGGCTTAACTGTCCTTCCCGAACAAAATCTGTCTGCCGCAATAACAACCTCAGGCGGCTCAAGCACATATTGTCAGGAAGCGATACAGGACATTATTTTAGAAGTTCTTCAAGAAGAAGGCATTATTGATGACATTAAGGATATAAAAATTCAGGCTGAAAATAAAGCTGAAAAAGCTCCTTTGCCTGAAGAGATGAAAGAATATGCGGGCTTTTATATTTCCGCAAACATGATTAATATAGACTTCAGAAGTGACGGAACTTTACTTCTAAAGCCTCTTGACAGCAGCAATGATACGGTTCAGGAATATGCTTACACAAAATCGGGTGAGTTTGTATCTACTAACGGTTATTATATGGACGGACATGGAGCATTGGTATCAAACGCAAACGGAAATAAAGGATTAACCAAATTGAAATTCAGAAAGGAAGCTAACGGGAAAACTTACATTATGGGGACATCCTATGAAAGTACAATGGGATTAGGCGAATTTGCATATACACTTCCCCTTGCCGAAAAAACTGATGCTAATAATGTCAGTTCAAATGTATTAAATTCATGGAGCAAAAGAGCGGGTAAAAAATACTATTTGACAAATGAAGTGTATAATTCAAATGCATTTTTGTATTCCCCGATAATGGGAGTAAGACTTTCGCCGGAAGTGCCTGGCTACGTATCAGGGTATGTAAAAAACAGCGCCGAAAAAGGCTCGAAAATAATAAATGAAAACGAAGCAAAATGTGAAATAGATCTGCCCGGTCTTATCGGGAGAGATTTACCTGATTTATTATTTTCATACAAAAATAATACGGAGTACTTATCATCAGGCTCATATACCTACATTGGTGAGGAAGCTTTGAAATCTTCAGAAGAACTGCCTGAAAAATATACTGTTTCTTTTGACAATTCTGCTGACTGGTATAAGATATCGGAAAAAGATGCAGGGTCAACTGTAACTATTAAGATTTCAAATAATGCGGCATATTATATTTATGATAAAGACGAAAATTGCATTTCCAGCTCTTTGTTTAAAGAAAATTCAAACGATATTATTCTCCCCAAAGACGGTTATATTGTGCTTGCAGGTGAAAAAGGTGCGGTGTTCAATATTATAAAAGAGTAATCTTTACGCCAGCTTTAATAAAATCAGAGTTAAAAATCCCTTTGTATTATTGCTGCAGTAAATTTCGCCGTCCATTTCTTCAAGAATTTTTTTGCATATATATAAGCCAAGACCGCTGCCGCTTTTTGCGGCAGCGTTTTTTCCTCTGTAAAATTTGTTGAATATTAACGGCAAATCGTCCTCATCGACACCTTTCCCAAAATCCTGTATATGTAATTCAAGGTATCCGTTATTGAGTTCAAAGTTTATGTCAATCATAGTGTCCGCATATTTATAGGAATTATATATTACATTGACAATTACCTGATTAAGACGAATAATATCAGCATAAATTAAGCAATCAGGAATGGTGTGCAGAGTAATTTTATCATAACATCCCGCTTCAAGAATTATTGCTTTTAAAACAGAGCTGTATGTTTCAACGGGACTAATGCTTAGCTGCTCTAAATCGTCTAAAGCAGCGTTAAAAAGGTCAGTTACTAAAAGATTAATTTGTTCGGCCTTTTGATAAATTGTATTAAGCTTGGTTTTGACTTTTTCATCCTTAACAGTAACCATTAGTAATTCACTTGTCAGCTTTATCGATGTAATAGGAGTTTTTATATCATGACTTAATGATGCGACAAGTTCTTTTTTGCTTTGGTTTGCTAAAAATTCCTGACGTTTTGTGGTACTCAACTGTTCTCTCATCATATCAAAGCTTTGAGTGAATGAACCGAAAATATTATTCTTGTTCATTTCTAATGTGAAATCCAGATTTCCGCTTGATATTTCCTTTGCGAATTGTTCAAGACTTTTAAAGGGTTTAATAATGTTTATATACAGATAAAAATAATAAATAAAAGAAAGCACCGTTAATAAAGAAAAGACAGCAAAAATAATCAATGACAGCTTCTTTTGTGTGATTTTAAAATAGGCAGAGTTATCTGTTGTAATTATCAGTTTACCTGCAATCTTATCCTGATATTCAATATCCATAACAATATCCCCGTTTTGAAGAGCAGAACTGATGTCTATTATCGCTTTGTCTGAAGATTTATATAAGATATTGCCGTTATTCGACAAAACACAAAAAGGGTATAGAAAATTGCTGTAACCGGCATGGTTAAGATTCTCCCAATTATTTGTCACTTCTTTATAAATGCGATTTATCTCTATTACGTCATTTTTTATATTTGGTTTTAAATTATATACAGTATAAGATAACAGACAGCCAATTAAAAAAAAAGCAGATAACGCTGCGACTATTTTTTTATTTATCATTAGTTTGCCTCAAATATATACCCGATACCCCACACCGTTTTAATATATTTAGGATTATCAGGATCTTTCTCAATTATTTGCCTTAAACGTCTTATATGTACTGTGAGTGTGCCGTCCTCAATAAATTTATCCTGCCACACATTATTAAACAGCTCATCTTTAGTAATGATTTTATTACTATTTTCAAACAAATACCGCAGAAGCTTATACTCCATATTTTTAAGCTTAACAGGCTTATTGTCAACAATTACCTGACGAAAATTATGGTCCAGCTCAATTGAATTAATGGGTGTCGCCTGAATTGAAGCTTTATTGTTATCACATCTTTTTAATACAGCCTTGACTTTAGCCAATAAAACATTTAAGCTGTAAGGCTTTGTAATATAATCATCGCCGCCTATATTAAGCGCAGTCAATATATCGTCATCGCTGGTACGGGCGCTTATAAAAAGTATCGGAATATCAGTTGTTTTTCTTAAATTTTTGCATAGCTCAAAACCCGAATCACCGTTAAGGTTAATATCTAAAAGCAATAACGATATATGATTATCAGCTAAGAATTTTATCGCCGCATCATAGCTTGTAACATAAGCCGATGAAACATCAAACATATTAAAATACTCGCAGGTGGTCTGGCTGATAGTTTCCTCATCATCAACGATAAGACAGCTATAATTCATTTATCTCAACCTTCCTTATTGACATGCATGACTTTATTTAAACAAGATTCGTATTTCTTAAAGTTACTCTCTTTTGCATTAATTAATTTTATATTATACCATATTAATGCAGAATGTGCAACGAACATTGTTATCATTCTTATTGAGTGTTCTTGCCTTTGTTGACTTTTCTAAAATTTTACTATAAAATGAGATTAACAATTTTAGTAAGATAATGGAGAGATATATTTATGACAAAAAAGTTTTTAGCGATGTTTCTTGCATTTTCTATGGCGTTATCAATTACGGCGTGCGGAGGTGAGAAAAATAACAGCGATTCAAGTACGGCTGAGGTGACAACGACAACCACAAGCGAAACGACTACCGCGAGTGAAACGACGACACCGACATTAAATGAAAGCAGTATAACTGATTCTAAAAGTGATTATTCTTGGAGTATAGATGAATTAAGTAAAAAAATCATTCTAAATGGCAAAAAGATTTCATTGCCTTGTACTTTAAAAGACCTGGGGAATGGGTATAGTTTTTCAAAAAATATGAGTGAAGAAAAATATTTTGATGAATTCGCATACTTATCTGTAGATTTACTTTATAATGATAAAATATGTGCTGGCGTCCAACTTATTCCTCCTCAAAATAGCACAGAATATGATGATGCAACTATTTTCACTATTTTTGCTTATCATGATTCGGATTTTAGTATTGAAAATTTTAAAATTGGTGAAACAAAAGATAATATAATTAAAAAATACGGAGAGCCAACGACCAAGTCTCCAGAAGGTGTCATTAATGATTACTATTTCTATGTAAGAAGAAGAATTGCTCTTTTTTATGATGATAACAATAAAATTGAATCAATTGCTTTTAGTTACTTACCTGACTAAGAAAATTATAATAAATTAAAAATTGGAGGAGAAATAAAATGGCTTTGACACCGGAACAGTCGGTTGAAATATTACATAAGGGGAAAGATGATTTATGACAAAAAAGGTATTGGCGATTTTTCTGGCAATTTTTATGGCGTTATCATTTTCAGCGTGCGGAGGTGAAATTGATAACGGCGAATCAAGTACCGCGGAGGTGACGACGACCGCTGCGAGTGAAACGACATCGGAGATGACGACCACCACCGCAAGTGAAACGACGGCGGAAATGAAAACCATAGAACCGCCCGCGGACGGCTGGACACCTGAACTTCTAAACCAGGTTATGTATCTTAATGGGAAACCTTTTTCATTGCCATGTACACTTGAAGATTTAGGTGAGGGATATAGTCTTTCTGAAGATATGGTAGTTTGTGCAGATGCTACAGGGGCTTGCCAATTATTGTATAATAAAGAAATTGTTGCTACGGTAATCTTTACCAATTGTACTGACAATAATAGAATAAGTGACGATAGTAAAATAGTCTATATTTCATTCGAAAGATCAATGATTAGTGACTTTAAAAATGGATTTGATATTAAGAAATGCTCTATTAACGGCGTATTCTTAGATTCAACAAAAGAGGAAGTTACTCAGAAAATGGGTGTTCCTACTGTCCATACGGATGATGATTTCTATCACTATTATTATAAGGATCCAAGAAAAGCACGTGTAGATTTTATGTTTGGCTTAGAAAGTCAAGATTCGTTAGATACAATTCTAATTTCTAATAATTAAAAGATAGCATAAACCAGCCCTACATTTGTACGGCTGTCTTTTTTATTTGAAAAACCTCAGTTCACTTTTGCATAGTCCCGCCGAATTCAAAAGCTCCTTAATCTCTTTGAGCGGCATTGAAATCAGCATATGACTTTTCGCGAACTCGTTGTTTGAATAAATTATGAGGTTGCAGGAGTCGGCAAAGGTCTGGAATTTGTTCTGCGTCAGCGTTATCGTCGCGATTTTTTCTTTCGGAATTATTATTGTATGATATTTGAACCAACTGCAGTAATTTATACATATGTTTTCGCCGTTCTCGCTAATACCCGTTGTAAAAAACGACACGAATTTTACTATTAGTAGCCATATCGTCGGGATTTCCGCCATCACCGTTACAAAAACGATCATGCTTTTCCAGAACGGGAAAAAGTGATAAAGAATTTCGGCGGCTATGGGTATGCCCATCATAAAATAAAACGGGAACATTATATACCTGAAAATTACGGCAAGCTTAGGCTTTACGCTGTTCGGCGACGGCTGAAGGTCGGGGAGTAGAAATCTCAGCGAGCTTATTACCTGAGCTTTTGTCGTTATCGGGACGAACACAGGCAGCTCGTTTTTCGCCTTTCCGTATCCCGTACAGTTGACGTGAACGGACATTACCGAGAAAATTTTCATTAAAAGATTCTGCTGAATATCTGCGTAATTTATTTTTTCGGGATTAATATAATACCTCCGCTTTGTCAAAAATCCCGTCCTTATAAAAATCCTTTTACCCTCGCGCTTTATGCGAAAGCCGATATACCTTAAAATATTCGTGACGAACGAAAAAATCCAGCCCGCGGCTATGATTATCGAGGCGGCAACCGCAAGGGGCGGAAGCCCGACAATAAGCTTTTCCGAAATGTCGGCGGCGGTGGTGAGAAGCAGCGTTTCGAGCGACTGCCCGATAATTTTTCCCGACTGAAAAATGAATGTCGCAATAAAAATCACGCCCGAAAGGGTTGACGAAAATATAAGCGAAAAGAAAATCAAATTGAGCCTGCTCGGCTTATAGCTGGTTTTAATTTCGCCCTCAAGCGGCTTTGAAAGCTTTTTGAAAAGGACATTGTAATCCTTTCTCGCAACGGTTATTTTTAAATCGGGGGCATTTATAAACCCTGAATTCGTGTCAACAAACAAATTCACCGCATTTATCGGGCGGAAAAGAAAAAACCTTTCTGCCGCAACTGCGGAAAGGGCGGTAAACGGTATCGAAAGCTTCATTCGGCCGAATATACCCGCACGGTAGTCTATGGAATTTTCCCCAACGGCATAGGTTGAAAAAAGCCAGCGGATATACGCCGACCCCACTATAAAAAGGAGTATTAAAATATCCACCCACGCGCCCCTTACCCAGCCGTAAAAATCGCCTTTTAGCGAAATTAGCCCGCGGACAAGCGGTATAAGGAGGAGCCAGAAATTCTTTGACATAAGCTTAACAATTTTAACGGGGTGCTGTCTGTGCAAGGACTAGCCCTCCTTTTTTTGTTTTATGACAAGTGAAAGCGTCTTTGCAATTTCGTCCATATCGCGATGCGAAAGAAACAGCAAAATTATGTTCCCGCCAAGTGCATTAAGGACGACGAAGTTAAAGCCCGTTTTTTCGGAAAATGGCGTGGTTACACAAGTGAAATACTGAAGCGCCGAAAGCTTCATAATCCTTTTGTTTTTGAAGAATACGCCGGTGTTCGCCACGACCTCTTCGTCGGTAATGAAATAGCAGAGATTTTTAAAATAAAGAGGAAGCCAGACAATCACGACCGCAAAAAACGCCGCCGCGAATAGTCCGATAACAATCCACATAAGTATAGGTAAAAAGGATAAAAAAATCAGTGACAAGGTTGTGAGTATAATTACTAGTAAAAATATTATTACAAACAGTATTCCTATTCCTGTTCTATCCGCATAGTATTTTTTCATTCGGGCATATCTCCCCTTTTTTAGCTGTCAGATGTATTATACCACATTCTGAATGTAAAAATGAACAGAAAGAGGTATTATTTTGGAAAAAGTTATCAACGAAATAAATAACATTCTCTGGGGCGGCGGAATGATAATTTTAATCCTCGGTGCGGGAATTTATCTCACTGTCGCCACCCGTTTTTTTCAGTTCAGAAAAGTTAAAATGATTTTCAGAGAAACAATACTTTCTCTTTTCAAAGACAAATCCGTCAGAAAAAGCAATGACAAAAAGTCGATTTCACAGCTCCAGGCGGTGAGCACGGCCTTAGCCGCAACCATGGGAACCGGGAACATTGCGGGGGTTGCCTCCGCCCTCACCCTCGGCGGAGCGGGCGCGGTCTTCTGGATGTGGGTTTCTTCCCTTTTCGGAATGATGATAGTATTTTGTGAAAACGTCCTCGGAATATACTATCGGTATAAGAATGCAAGCGGCGAATGGGTCGGCGGGCCTATGGTTTATCTCGAAAAAGGCTTAGGCTCAAAAAAGCTCGGCATGGTTTATGCGGTTTTCTGCGTGCTGGCCTCGTTCGGAATGGGGAACATCACTCAGATAAACTCAATTTCACTTTCGGCAAAAGCCTCATTCGGCGTACCCTGTGTCGTCACGGGGATTTTCGCCGCGATTTTAATCGGAATTATCATTTTCGGCGGACTAAAACGAATTGGGAGTGTTACCGAAAAGCTTATTCCTATTTTATCCTTAGCGTATATTTTAGGCTCAATTATAATTATTGTTATAAATTTCAAGGCAATTCCCAGCGCATTTTCCGCGATATTCAGAGGCGCGTTCGGACTTGACTCGATAACGGGAGGAATCTGCGGCGCCGCAATAAAGCAGGCGGTTTCGGTCGGCTTGCGGCGGGGAGTATTCTCGAACGAGGCAGGACTTGGAAGCACGGTTATGGTTCACGCCGCCTCCGACATAAAAAGCCCCATAAAACAGGGAATGTGGGGGATTTTCGAGGTCTTTCTCGACACGATAGTCTGCTGCACGCTCACCGCTTTGGTTATCCTCACAAGCGGAGCAATGAGCTGTAAAGGCATTAAACTTGACGGCGCGGCACTTGTCATAAAAGCATTTGAAAGCGGATTTGGTCACTTTTCGGGAATTTTCGTCACCGCAAGCGTTTCGCTTTTCGCCTTTGCGACAGTTTTAGGCTGGTCGGTTTTCGGCTTAAAGGCATTTGAATATGTATTCGGCGAGGGGTATTCAATATACTACAAGTTGATTTATGTGCTGTTAATACTATTTGGAGCGACAGGAAGTATCAATTTAATCTGGGGAATATCCGATATTTTCAACGGCTTTATGGCTATCCCGAACCTTATCGGAGTGCTGCTCCTCTCCCCTGTCATGCTCAAAGCTCTGAAAAATTACCCGGGAAAAGAGTTGTAGGATTTTATGAAGTCCATATAAAAATCGACGGCGCGAGAAAGTGCGGAAACGTCAAGATTTTCGTCGATTGCGTGTTCGGAGCTTAGCTGTCTGTCGGTCATGACGAGCGGAACAAAGCGCAGAACGCAGTCGCAGATTTTCGTGTAATGGCGCGCGTCCGTCCCCGCTAACATGACGTACGGAATGACGGGGATTTCGCCGAAGTCTTTTTTTACGCTCTCCACGACGTGTTTATAGGCATAGGTGTTCATGTCGGCGACGGGCGGAATGTCGTATCCTGAAATCATTTCCACCCAAATATCCAGCTTGTCGGCAATTTTAAACACCCTTTTTAGCGACGATTTCAGCCCCTGATGGAGCATAAAGCGCATATTTGCGGTAACGCTCGCCGTTTCGGGGATTACGTTTGCGCCGTGACTGCCCTCCGCCTGAGTGAAAATGCAGGTCGTGGAAATCTGCGCGTTCGCCTGTCCGCCCTTTTTCGCCATGACGTAAGGGGCAATAGGTCCGAAAAGCCAGAGGTTGCCGTAAAAAAATCTATCGCGAAAGCCCATGTACGGCGACATCGCCTTGTACATTTCGCGGACAGGCTTTGTCAGGCGTTTTTTGAATGGCGGGCGGGTTTCCATAATGTCAATGAGTTTCGCAAGGCGGGCGAACGGGTTGTTTTTGAACGGAACGCTTGCGTGGCCGCCGTGTGAGTGGGCAATAAATTTGACGTTCGCCCTACCCTTTTCAAAAATCCCTATCATCGCCGACGACGGAAGTCCCCCCTCGTCCGCAACGACGTTCCCGCCCTCGTCCATGACAAGGTCGAAGAAAATTCCCTTTTCGTAAAGGTATTCTACGGTCTTCACCGCGCCGTCGCCTGTGATTTCTTCGTTGTTCGACGAGGCGATGTAAACGTCGCAGCTCGGCGTGAAGTTCTCAGATAAAAGCTGTTCGACACTTTCTAAAATTGCGCAAAGTGCGCCCTTAGTGTCGACGGTTCCTCTACCCCATATTTTTCCTTTTTCAATTTTTCCGTCAAAGGGCGGGTATTTCCAGCTCCCAGACGCCTCAACAACGTCCTGGTGGGACATGAGGAGAATGGGCTTTCTTTTGGGATCGGTCCCTTTCCAGCGGAACAATAACGCCCCGTCGATGTCGGTTTTTTCAAGGGTTTTGTGGATGTTGGGGAATAATTTTTCAAGGCAGTCGTGGAATTCGTATATTTTTGATAGGTCGGTGCTTCCTCTCACGCTGACGGTCGGGACTTTTATCATTTCGGAAAGCTTTTCGGCGCGGTAAAGTGCTTTCTCCCTGTCGCTTTCGTCAAAGGGAGCTCCGCTGATACGTTCCTTTTTGATAAAAATTGCTCTGAAAAATGCAGTCAAAAGCAGAATTATAAATACCGAAAGTATTGTTAATAAAATATATAACAGATAGTTAATAAAATCACCGCCTGTAATTAATGTTGATAACGCGAATGGGCTTTACCCTACCCTATTTTATGTTGACAGAGCCAAGTGGTTCGGGGGGCGACCACAAAGCCACCGAAAATGTTTGTTAGGGGCGTTGCCCCTTGAACCCCACCCTATTTCTCTCGCAAGAGAAATAGGGGAAAGAGTGCTAAGGAACGTTTTAATTTAATCCGCTCGACCTTTTCGCCGATTTTATCGGCGACAGGCTCACTAATAATCATTGGCTTTGTTTCTCTTTGGTTTTCATCAAATTTGCAAAGATAACATTGAAACAAAGCCTCCGCACTACCTAGCTTTCCCCTACAAGCAAAATCAAGTGCATCATTTGTCAGGAAAAATGCTTCGTTATCTTCCATGAATTATTCAAGGGGGATTGCGGAAAGAGCGACAAAATAACCTCTCTTTTGTTTCTTTTATCTGGGACAGAGAAAAGAAAACGCTCTTTCCCCCTTT